>NZ_CALXGA010000011.1 GCF_944387725.1 uncultured Intestinimonas sp.
GGCTCCACCGTCTCGATGCCGTCGATCTCCCCGGCGGGGTTGGCGGGCTCCAGGGCCAGGTAGTAGTCCACCAGAATTTCTCCCTGGGCCACCTCTTCCCCACGGATTTTGATGATGTACTGGTTGGTGCCCAGAGCCGCCCCGTCGTGGAGGCGGATGGACGGAATGACAAAGCCCATATCCTGGGCGTACTGCCGCCGGAAGATGACGATGCGGCTGATGAGCTTGCCGCCGCTGGCCTCGTCCACCAGGGGGATGAGGCTATAGCCAAACTCCATCTCCACCGGCTCCACCGTCAGCAGGGAGTAGACGTTGTTGATGTCCTTGTAGTAGTCGGCCTCGCTGGCCGCCTGGAGCTCCGGCGCCTCCTGGAGGGCCTCCGCCGCTTCAGCCTCGGCCAGCTGCCGGGAGGCCGTCATCTGCCGGTTGATCCAGAAGCCGCCCGCCGTCAGGCCGGCGCCCACCAGCAGCAGGGGGAGGGTGGGCGTTCCGGGGATGACCCCCAGGATCAACAGAATGGCGCCGGTGGCCATGATGGCCCGGGGCTGGGCCTTGAACTGGGTTAGCACATCGGTGTTCAGACTGCCGTCGGACACCGACCGGGTGACGATCATGCCGGTGGCGGTGGAGATCATCAGGGCGGGGAGCTGGGATACCAGGCCATCGCCGATGGTGGCGATGGAGTAGGTGGTGAGCACCGTCCCCAGGTCGCCGCCCCCCTGGACCATGCCGATGATGAGGCCGGCCACGAAGTTGATGACCGTGATGATGAGGGCCATCACCGCGTCGCCCTTGACGATCTTGGTGGCGCCGTCCATAGCGCCGTAGAAGTCGGCCTCCTTCTGAATCTTCTGCCGGCGAATCCGGGCCTCCTGCTCGTTGATGAGGCCGGAGCTCAGGTCGGCGTCAATGGCCATCTGCTTGCCGGGCATGGCGTCCAGGGTGAACCGGGCCGCCACCTCGCTGACGCGCTCGGCGCCCTTGGTGATGACGATGAACTGCACCAGCACGATGATGAGAAAGATCAGCACGCCGATGACGATATTGCCCTGGGTGATGAGGTTGCCGAAGGCCGCGATCACCACGCCCGCATGGCCGCCTTCGGAGAGAATCAGCCGGGTGGAGGCGACGTTCAGGCCCAGCCGGAACAGGGTGGTGATAAGCAGCAGGGATGGGAAAATGGAGAACTCCAGGGCCTCGGTGATGTTCATGGTGATCATCAGGATCATCACAGACAGGGCGATGTTCAGGATGATCAGCACGTCCAGCATCCACGGGCGCAGGGGGATCACCAGGAACAGGACCATGACCACCACGATCAGCGATATTGCGTTGTTGAGCAGCTGTCTAACTCTCATAGGCGCTCCCTGGTTCCATGTTTTCACTTATTTCAAGCTTTTGTCCATCTTGTAGAGGTACACCAGCACCTCGGCCACTGCGTTATAGAGCTCCTGGGGAATCTCCTGATTGAGCTCAGTGGAGGCGTAGAGGGCCCGGGCCAGAGGCACGTTCTCCACAATGGCAATCTTGCACTCCTCCGCCTTACGCACAATACGGGCGGCCACCTCGTCCACACCCTTGGCCAGGACCACCGGGGCCGGGTCCTTATCGGGCCGGTATCGGAGGGCCACCGCGAAGTGGGTGGGGTTTCGGATGACCACGTCGGCCTGGGGCACCTGCTGCATCATCCGGGACTGGGCCATCCGGCGCTGGGCCTGCTTGATCTTGCTCTTCACCTGGGGATCGCCCTCGGTCTGCTTGTACTCCTCCTTGATCTCCTGCTTGGACATGCGGATTTGCCGCTCATAATCCCACCACTGGTAGAAGGTGTCGGCCCCCGCCAGGACGATGTAGGCGATCCCGATTTGAATCAGGAGGGAAAAGCTCTCATCGAAGAGATGTCCGCAGGCAGTAAGGAGGTCGGTATAGAGATACCGGGGGAAGAGTCCCAGCGCCCCCACCAGAAATTGATAGATCAGGTAGAGGAGGATGCCGATCTTCAGCAGGCCCTTCAGGGCCTCAATCACGCTCCGAAAGGAGAAGAGGCGCTGGATGCCCTGAAGAGGATTGATCCGGCTGAACTTGGGCCGGAGGGACTCCCCGGTGACCAGCATCTTCGTCTGGAAGAGGGTGGCGGCGATGCCGATGAGGACAGCCACCGCCATTAGGGGGCCTGCCGCCAGCAGAAAGGACATGAGGAAATCCAGAAAGAGCCCGTTCAGCTCCCCGGTGACGGCCCCTCCGGGCAAAGCCGTCGCCCGGGCCAGACAGGAGCGCAGAAACTGGTATATCTGCTCCGCCATGAAGGGGGCAGCCAGCCGCAGGGTGAAGAAGCTGCCCAGCAGCACCGCCACCGAAACCGCGTCGTTGCTGAAAAAGATGTTGCCCTTTTTCCGCTCGTCCCGCCTTCGCTTTGGGGTTGCTTTTTCTGTCTTCTGACTGTCGGCCAAGTCTCCTCACCTCCCGGCCGCAGGTTCTTCGGCCGGGCTATCCCGAGACGCTCAGGACGGTCAGGGCCTGGCGGAGCTGGAGGAGCATCTCCTGTTCCACCTCCAGCAGAAACTCGTTGATGGGGACGAGGAACAGAAAAAGCAGGACCAGTCCGATAATGACCTTCAATTCAATGTTGATGACAAAGGCGTTAATCTGCGGGATGGCCTTCATCAGAATACCCATGCCAATCTCTCCCAGCAGCTCGGCCGCCAGGATGGGCATGGCCAGCTTCACCGCCAGGACCATGCAGCTGCAGAAGATCTCCACCACATAGACGGCTGTGTCCTCTCCCAGAGCCGCCGTCCCGTAGGGCAGCACCTCGGCGGAGGTCAGCAGAATCCGCATCAGGGTGTAGTGGCCGTTCTCCAGGAAGAAGTTCAGCACAAAGAGGACGTTCAGCAGGGACCCGGTTATCGTCATGTTGATCTGGCTTCCGGCGTCATAGGTCTGGGCCATGCTCAGCCCCATCTGGGCGTCGATCACCTCGCCCCCCACATGGACGACGGCATTGCTCAGATGCATCAAAAAGCCCAGCACAAAGCCCACCGCCAGCTCCAGCAGCATGATCACCGCCAGCTCCGCCAGGGTCCCCGGCGGCTGCACTGCGGCGCCCTCCCCCAGGCTGTAGACAAAGACCGACAGCACCAGGATGACCCCCGCCTTCACATAGCCGGGAATATTGCTGCGGCCCAGAATGGGATTGAACAGGACGAAGCCGCTCATCCGCATCAGTACCAACTCGAAGAAATAGAGTTCTGTCCAACCAACCATGACTGCCTGCCTCTACATCAGGGTAAACAGGTACCGGCTGAAATCCATCAAAGTTTCCATCATCCAGCCGCCACCCACCAGGAGGACCAGGACCACCACAATCAGCTTCAAAATGAACGAAAGGGACTGCTCATGAATCTGTGTCACGGCCTGGAAGATGGCCACCACGATTCCCACCGCCATACTCAGCAGGAGCACCGGCGCGCTCAGCATCAGCGCCACGCCGACCCCCTGCCGCATAATATCCGCCGCATCCATTTCTCATCCTCCTCTCACTGAAAGCTCCGCACCAGAGTGGAAAAGAGAAGCTGCCAGCCATCCAGGGCGATGAAAAGAAGGATCTTGAAGGGCATGGAGATCATAGAGGGCGGGAGCATAATCATACCCATGGACATGAGGGTGGAGGCCACCACCACGTCAATCAGCAGGAACGGAATGAATAGGTAAAAGCCAATGAGGAAAGCCCGCTGGAGCTCGCTGGTCATGAAGGCCGGCACCACTATGCGCAGAGGCAGGGCCTCAGCCTCGGCTGTGGTCGTCGGGGCGTCCACCCCCGCCAGGTCGCAGAAGAGCTCCAGGGCGCTGGGCTCCATGTTCCCAATCATGAAGTCCTTCAGGGGCACCTCAGCCCGGGCCAGGAACTCCTCCTGGGTGATTTCCTCCGCCACATAGGGCTCATAGGCCTCTGTCTGGATCTGGCTGATCACCGGCGACATGGTGAAGAGAGTCAAAAACAGGGCCATTCCAACCAGGACCATGTTGGGCGGGTTCTGCTGCAGGCCCAGAGCGGTGCGCAGAAAGGAAAAGGAGATGATGTACCGGGTGAAGGAGGTCATCATCACCACCATGGAGGGCATGAGGGTGAGGATGGTGGTCAGAAACAGGATTTGCAGGGTCTGTACATTCTCCCCATTGACATTGATCAACGCGTCCAAACGGCCGGGCCTCCTTATCTCTTTCTCTGCCGGATGACGTTGCGAAGCGCCTCCTGGAAGCTCAGCTCCGGGGCCGGATGCGCCGCCGCATCCTCCGCGCGCCATTTGGCGGCCTCCTCCTCCGGCACCGTCCGCAGATAGGTCACGCTGCCCTGGGACGCCCCCAGCAGATAGACCCGCTCCCCCACCTGGACCAGGAGCAGCTTCTGCTCCCGGCCCACCGGGACCTGCTCCAAAATGGTGATGTGCCGCCCCCGCAGGCCCCGGGGCAGGCCCGTCCGGCCCACGACATACCGGGTGAAGAGGTAGGACAGAGCCAGCACCACGCAGATCGCCGCCAGGGCCCCCACCAGGGACAGCACAGTCTCCGGCATACCGCTTCCCGGTTAGGGCGCGCCCAGAATGGAGGTTACCGTCTTCATCAGCCGGTCCTCCTTAAAGGGCTTGACAATAAAGTCCTTGATGCCCGCCTGGACCGCCTCCACCACCATGGCCTCCTGGCCCATGGCGGAGCACATAACGATGTTGGCGTTGCTGTCCTTGGCCCGAATGGCCTTCAGGGCCTCCAGACCGTCCATGTTGGGCATCGTAATATCCATCAGAACCAGGTCCGGGTGAATCTCGAAGTACTGCTCCACCGCGTCCTTGCCGTCCACTGCCTCGGTGACGTCGCTGTAGCCGTTTTTGGTGAGGGTGTCCCGGATCACCTTTCTCATAAACGCTGCGTCATCGACGACCAGAATCTTTGCCATGTCACTCATCCTTTTCTATCATCAGATTGATTGATTTCGGCCTCTGGGAGACCGTTGGAGGACTGTCATTTTGCCGGTGCAAGATCGGTTAGCTCGGGCCGCTTGAGCACTTCGGTAATCCGCACACCAAAGTTGTCGTCGATGACGACCACATCTCCCCGGGCCACACAGAGGCCGTTGACAAAGAGGTCCACCTGGTCTCCGGCCAGCTTATCCAGCACCACCAGGGATCCCTTGGAGAAGGTGAGGATATCCTCCACCTTGCGCCGGGTCCGCCCGATTTCCACCGAGACCTCCAGGGGCACCGACATGATGAGCTCCAGGTTCTGGGCCTGCTCCTCGCCGATCTTTTCGGCCACATCCAGGTGAGGGAGCTGCAGGGGCTTGGAGTTGACAACCCGGAGGTCCGGCGGCGCATAGCCCTGGGGCGGTACATAGCCCTGGGGCGGTGCATAGCCCTGGGGCGGCGCATAGCCCTGGGGCGGCGCATAGCCCTGGGGCGGCGCATAGCCCGGAGGCGTTCCATAGGCCGCCGGCTGCTGCTGGGGCGCTGGCTGGGCGGGGGCCGGCTGAGACGCCGCCTGGGCCGCCGTCCCGCCGCCCATGAGGCGTTCGATCTCCTCCTGGTCCAGCTTCCCGCCGCCGGAATCCGCCGCGGGGGCGGGAGCCGCCTGGGGAGCGGTTCCACCGCCGCCCATGAGGCGTTCGATCTCCCCCTGGCTCAGCTTCCCGCCGCCGGAGCCGTCCGCCGCCGCAGGGGCCGGGACCTCCTCCTGGGTGGGCATCTGCACCGGGGCCTCTGGCTCCGGCTGGCCGTGGCCGCTCAGGTCCATGCCAAACCCGGCAATGAGCTCCCGGGCCAGGTCCACCGACATAACGTTGACAAATTCACTCTGGAGGACATCCTCAATCCCCAGCAGGAAGCGGACCACCACCAACATGCCATGGCTGTACTGGAAGTACTCCTTTTTGAAGGCGTCCAGGTCGTCCAGCGTAAAGGACTGGGGGGTGGAGATGTTTACAGGCCGGGCCAGGAAATCGCTCAGGGCGGTGGCGGCCGCCCCCATCATCTGGTTCATGACCTCGCAGACGGCGCTGATGGTGAGGTCGTTGAGCTCGAACTCCTCGTCTGGAATGGTAGTGCCCATGAGGATGTCCACAATGATCTTGACGTCGTTGCGCTTGAGGAGCATGATGTTGCTCCCCTCCAGGCCGGAGACGTACTTGATCTCGATGCCAATGGCGGGCTCCAGGTCCCCCAGGGTAAACTCGTCCACCGGAACCACCGACACGGTCGGTGTGGTGATGTCCACCCGGTGATCCAACATGTTTGAAACCGCAGTGGCGGAAGACCCCAGGCTGATGTTCATGATCTCGCCGATGGCGTCCAGCTCCATCGGACTAAATACGTTTTGGTTCATAGGTGTCTGATGTCCCCTCTCCCCTTATTGGTAGGTCTCGCCAATTTTCACGGCCATATTGTTATTCTGGATGCCCATCTTGCCGCTGAACCACGGCTTGCCGCCGACATACAGGTAGACCGGCTCCTCAGTGGGATGGCCCAAATCAATGACATCTCCCACGTCCAGGAAATAGATATCCCGCAGCTGGAGCTCGGTGCGCCCCAGTTCGGCGGAGATCTCCAGCTCGGAGTCCCGCAGGATATCCAGGATTTCCTCGGAGTTGTCCTCCCCGGTCCCCCGGCCGGACTGGTTGGCTGCGGCAATCCGGGTGAAGATATTGGCCAGCACCGTACCGGGCAGGCAGATGTTCATCTGCCCGGAGCTGTTGGAGAACTGGAAGTTGATGCCCACGATAACCACCGTCTCATCCAGACCGATGAGCTGCACCAGGGTGGGGTTGGTCTCAATGCGGCGGTAGAAACAGGTCAGGTCGATATAGTTCTCCCAGCTCCCGCCCAGTACAGATACCATATCCTCCACCAGGCTCTCGTAGAGCCGCAGTTCCATGTCGGTAAAGGTATAACTGTCCGGCAGCTTGGCGTCCATGTCGCCCTCACCGCCCATCAGGCGGTCCATCATGCTCAGCATCAGCGAGGTGGTATAGTGGATCAGTACCGGCGGCTCCTCCGGGTGGTCCTGCCCCTCCAGCTCCACCTCGGCAATGGTCAGCACGTCCCCTTCGGTGAGGGCGTTGGAGAACTCATAGTACCGCTGCTCCTCCACCGACTCCACCGTAACCTCGCAGGTGGTGTGCAGCATGCCGTTGATCCTGGAGTTGATGACCCGGGTATAGTTCTCAAAGACACTGCTGAGCATTTTCAGCCGGTCCTTGGTAAACTTTCTGGGGCTCTTGAAGTCATACTTTCGGTATTTCTTTTCCGCCTTCTTCACTGTGGAAGCCGATAGATCCATCTCGCCGCTGCGGGCCGCACTTAACAGGGCGTCGATTTGGCTCTGTGATAAGACTTCTGCCATTTTCTTCCCTCCCTGGCAGCGTTGGATTTCTGACGCTTCCGCGTCTACGTTTCCGGGGTCTGCGTAACAGCCGGAGGCTCTGTGGACTCCGTGGGCAGCGGGGTCTCCGCTGAGTCCACAGTGTCCCGCATGGTGTAGTACTGCTGGATGTCGTCTCCCAGCTCACTGTCCAGGTCGAGGCCGGAAATAATCAGCTCCACCCGGCGGTTGCGGGCCCGTCCCTCCGATGTGTCGTTGCTGGAGACGGGGCGCCACTGTCCATATCCCACACTGACCAGGCGCGCCGGGTCAATGATATTTTTCTCCTGTAAGTAGACCGTCACCACCGTGGCCCGGTTGGAGGCCAGGAAGCGGTCGCCGGTGGGGTTGTTGGGCCGGTTGGGATCGCCCTGGGCGGTGTGGCCCAGCACCCGGATTTCGTTGATGGAGTCCGCCGCCTCAGCGATGGAGAGGGAAATCTGGTCCAATACCTCTTGTCCGGAGTCCAAAAGCACCCAGCTGTCCGGACCGAAAAACACCGTCTCATCAAAGGAGATGAAGACATAGCCGTTGCCCCGGCCGATGCTGACCTGACCGGTCATATTGGCTGACTGGATATAGCTCTGCATGGACTCGAAGAGCTGCTCGATCTCCTGGTCGATTGACTCCTGGGAGACCACCGAGCCGTCGGGCGGTACGTCCACCTCCGGGCCACTGGCCACAACGGCGTCCGGGTTCAGGGCCTGGACCAGGGCAATCCAGCGGTTTTGGTCCACACTGGACATAGCGTAGAGCATGACGAAGAAGCACAGCAGAAGGGTCACCATGTCGCCATAGGTGTCCATCCAGTTGGCGCCGCCGCCGCCGCTCTTTTTTCTTTTGACTGCCATCGTTCCCGCCTCCTTGCCGCCGGGCCCTTACTTCTTCCGGCTGCGGCCCTTCCTGCCGCCGCCGGACCCGCCTTCCGTGCCGCCTCCCACAACGTCTCGCCGGTTCTGGTTGACGAAGGTCATCAGCCGTTCCCGGAGGAACTTTGGATTCTCGCCGGACTGAATGGCCATGATGCCCTCCACAATGATCTGCCGGCAGAGGATTTCCTCCTCGTCCCGGGCGGTGAGGTTGGCCACAATGGGGTTGAAGATGACGTGGGCCATCATACAGCCATAGAAGGTCGTCACCAGAGCCACCGACATGTTCGGGCCCAGGGAGCTCAGGTCGGCGCTGTCCAGATCCTTGAGCATGTTGATGAGTCCAATGAGGGTGCCGATCATACCGAAGGCCGGGGCTGCGTTGGAGCCCCGTTCGTACATTGACATGACCTCCTGGTGTCGGGCCGAGGTCTGCTCAATGTCGTTTTCCAGGATGCCCCGGACCCGGTCTGGGTCGTTGGCGTCCACGATGAGCATGATGGCCTGGCGGAAGAAGGGGTCTGGCTGCTGGTTGGCTCTCTCCTCCAGGGCTAACAGGCCGTTTTTCCGGGCAATCTGGGCCAGCTCCACCAGCTGATCCACATAGGTGTCCGGCTCGAAAGCCTTGGACCGCAGCAGGATGGCAAAGTGCTTGGGAAAGGACTTTGCCAGCTTCGGATACGAGGCGATCACCACCGAGAGGGTGCCGAACACCGTGATCAGCACGCTGGACAGGTCGACGAAGTTTAAGAGATTGGCCATGGTGACGGTAACGCCGCCCGCGCCGATGGTGACCACAATACCGAACATGGTAAAAAATGTAGCCAGGAGAACGCCCACTAAGTACATTACATTCATAACTGTTTTCCCCTTCTATCTCTCAATCCTCCGGCCCCATGGGGCCGCCGCAGGCCTCAGCCTCTCCGGTCGTTGACGGTGATTTCCCGGTGAATATCCTGGACCTTGGCGTTGTAGTCGGCGATCTTCTGGATGATCTGCTCCACTGTGTCCCGGACCAGGTAGTAGTCGTGATTCATCATCACGACCTTGCACTCTGGGATGAGCTCGATGCACTCGATTTGGTTGTGGTTGATGAGGAACCGCTCTCCGTTCATTTTTTGCAGAACAATCATGGTATGCTCCTCTCAGGCCGCCCCGCCGGGCCCCGGGGTTCTTCCCCGGGGCCGCGGAGCTGCGGTCACGAAAAAACTCAGCGCTTGAGGTTCACCAGCTCTTCCAGCATGGTGTCGGTCACGGTGATGATGCGGGTGTTGGCCTGGTAGCCCCGCTGGTAAATGATCATGTTGGCAAACTCGGTGGCCAGATCGGTGCCCGACTGCTCCAGGAAGCCGGTCATCAGGGAGGTCTGGCTGCCGCCCAGCAGCTGGGTGCCCTCGGGGGCGTCATCAGGCGTCTGGTTGTTCAGGTTGCCGGTGACGGCGCTGTTGGGGGCGCTGATGCTGATGTCCCCCGCCGCGTCTCCGGCGGTGTAGTAGGGGCCCTCGGTGTGGGACAGGCCGTTGGGGTTCTCCACCTTGCCCAGGGCGATGTAGCCCACCACCACCGGGTCCTTGGTATCATCGTTGACGCAGGTGATGCGGCCGTTCTCGTCGATCTGGAGACTGGTGTAGTTGATGGTGTCGGGATCGGCGCCAACATCGCCCGCCTCGGGCTCCACATTTGCGTTGACGCCCGCAGCCCCCTGTCCGGGATAGACGGTGGCGCCCACTTCCGCATTTAGGCCGTTGCCTTCCACGGCGGCAAGGGGCAGGCGGATGGGCGCCAGGACGGTGCTCGTGGACACCCCTGTCGTCCCGGGATCTTCCGTGCCGGTGGTGGTGAGGAAGCCGTAGACCACATTGCCGCCGCCGTCCACCAGATAGCCGTCGGCGTCAAACTCGAAGTCGCCCACCCGGCTCAGGGACAGGCTCTTGAAGTCCTCCTTGTTGGTAAAGTCCAGCGTCTTGGGCCCCACCAGGAAGAAGCCGTCGCCCTGGATGGCGCAGTCCAGGGGGAAGCCGGTGGACTCCAGGGCCTGGCTGGTCATGTCCAGGTCGATGGTGCCCACGCTGGTGCCGTAGCCGGTCTGCCGGGGGTTGGTGCCGCCCATGGTAACGGTGCCGGCCGAGCCGGCGGACTGAGTGGAGTAAATGCTCTCCCGGAAGGTGACGCGCCCGGCCTTGTAGCCGTAGGTGTTGACGTTGGCCACGTTGTTGCCCACCGTGTTCAGGGCCTCCATGTGGGCCTTCAGCCCGGAGATGCCCGCGCTCATTGCGCCTGTCAATGCCATTTGAATCGCTCTCCTTTTCTAAGGGTCCGCGCCGGCGCCGCCGGAGGTCCGCCAGTCGGGCGGCCTCCAGGACATCCAAACTTGGTCCTGCCCTCTGTGTTCACAGGATCACGGCGCCGTCGATGTTGGTAAAGATGTTCTCCCTCATCTCCTCCTGGGAGATGGCGGTAATCACCCGCCCGTTGGGGACGTTAATGATGAAGGCCAGGCTCCGGTCCAGGGCCAGGATGTTGGTGGCTCCCTTGGCCTGGGCCCGCTCCACCGAGTCGGTCAGCCGGTCCAGCAGTCCCGGGGTCACTTCCACCCCCCGCTCCTCCGCCCGCGCCATTGCGTGCTTGGAGAAAGCCACCTGCCGCCCCTCCGACCGCTCCAGCTCCTGCTGGAGGGCGGCGGCGAAGCCGGTGCGCCCGCCGTCCGTTCGGACCGCCTGTTCCCGTCCCCCACCGGTCCCCAGCTGGGGGCCCAGGGCAGAGGAAACATGGTCGATCATGCTCCCGCCTCCTTGTGGATAAGTATCAGCTCTGCTCTGTGGACGGCGTCTCCGTCTCGGAGCCGGAACTGCCGCCCTCGCCCTCCGACGGCGTCTCAGGCACCGCAGGGAGCGTCCCCACCGCCATAATGTCGCTGAGGGCGTACATCTCACCGCCCACGAAGATCACGGGGCTGCCCTGATAGGTGCCGGTGCCGGTGACCTCGCCCACCAGCTCCTGGAGGTTGCCCTGGTCATCGTACACGCCGATGGTCACGGTCTTGCCCACCAGGGAGGCGGCATAGGTCAGGGTGTTGGCCTCCACCAGGCTGTCGATGCTGGTCTGTACCTTGGTCATCATCTCCACCACCGACATCTGCACCAGCTGGTTGAGCATGTCAGAGGTGTCCGTGGCGTTGTCCATGGTCTGGTTCTGGAGCTGCTGCACCATGAGCTGGAGGTAGTCCTCGAAGTCCAGGCCGGTGTCCTCGCCGGGCTGGTTGATTTCAACGCCGTTGGCGTCCAGCCAGTCCAGCTGCTCCTGGGTGAGCCCTCTGGCGGCGCTCTGGCCGCTCAGGGTAGAGGAATAATAGCGGTTCTCCACCCCTTGGGGCATAAAATCACTTGCCATAGGGTATGTATCTCCTTTCCGTCAGACCAGATCGGTCTGATAGAGGCCCAGCCGGAGCTGATGGAGGAAGTCCTCCGTCTCCTCCCGCCGGGGCTGCTGCTCCTGGTGGCGGGAGTGTCCGCGCTCCTGCTGCCCGTTCTGCTGGTCGGGCTGCTGCCAGGGCCGCTCAGACTCCCGGGCCTGGGGAACTTCCACCCGGACCTCCCCCTGGCCGCTGCTCTGGAGCAGCATACCCAGCGTGGAGGCGTGCTCCCGCAGGAGATGGGCGGTCTGCTCGTTCTCCGCCCGCAGCACCACCTGAAGCACCCCGGCATCGCTCCGGGTCAGCTCCACGGCCAGATTGCCCAGGTGCTCCGGGGAGAGCCGCAGCGCTACCTTCTGCTGTCCCTGCTCCAGGGCCCCCATGAGGGTCCGGCTCAGGTTGGCGTCAAACTGGTCGGAAGTGGTGTCCAGGGTGGGGGCGTTGCCCACCTTCACCGGCGCGGTCTCCACCTCCCGGAAGAGAGGCTGCCCGGCGCTGTTGTCCTGGACAGTCACGGCGTCTGGGGTATCCTGGGACTGCTTGCCGCTGGTCTGCACGTCGGGGGCCTCGGCCCGAACCTGGGTCTGCTCCTCCACCACGGGCTGGACCTCCTGCTGGGCCTGCGCCTGGGGCTGGACGCTCTGCGGCTGCTGGACGTTCTCCTGGGACTGGGGCTGGACCTGCTGGGTCTGGGTCTGCGTCTGAACCAGCTCCGGCTGAGCCTCCCGGAGGGGGACCGCCTGCTGTGCCGGGGCCTCCTGGGCCACCGGGGCGGCAGTTTCCACCCCCTGAGGCTGCTGCTCCACCGCCGGCAGGATCTCCGCCGTCAGGGCCAGGACCTCCGCCTGGGGCTCCGCCGCCTCCGGCTCCTGGATCACCACCGGGACCTGCACCGGGACGGCCGGCGCCGTCAGGGCCGCCGCCAGCTCCGCCAACACCCGGTCATTCTGACCGTCGGTGGAGGGAGCGGCCTCGGTCTGGCCTCCGTCCTCCACGGGCTTCTGGACGGGCGCCTCCTGGCTGGCGGTGCTGTCCGCGGGCTTCTGCTCCGGCCGCGTGGACTCGGCCTGGGTCTTCTTGTCCTCCAGCATGGTCTGGAACTGGCTCTTCTCCCCTGTGCCGCTGGTAGAATTGCCCACCTGAGGCAGGGAGTTCTGGCTGAACTGGACGGCCATCTGCGCCATCCGCAGCAGCAGCTCCGCATCGTTCGCGTTCACATTCATTCGTTCTCACCTCCTTTCAATGGGATTCTCTATCGTTCACGACAAATTGGACGCCATCACCCGGGTGGTGGACACCAGCTCGTCGATGAACTGCTCCTCCTGCTTCTGGACCATCTTCTGGTAGTCCTCCAGCTTGTGGTCCCGGAGCTTCTCCAGGGAGGCCGTCTCCTGCCGGGCGGCCACCATCTTCAGGCGCTTCTCCTCGGCCTCGTCCTGGAGCTGGCGCAGCCGCTTCTCCTGGGCCTGGATCTCCTTTTCCAGCACCCGGAGACCCGACTCGTAGCCCATGGCGTCGGCGATGGTGATACCCTCCGCCGCCGCTTCCCGGAACTCCTGATTCAGGTCTCGGTAGCGCCCCTCGGTCTGCCGCAGGAGGGCCTCCTGCTCCCGGACCCGCTGGGCCGCGACGGCGTACTCGTTCTGGAGGCTCTCCAGAACCTGGAGCTTGTAGCGCAGCACCGTGTCCAGGCTGAATTGAAATTTCTTCATCGCTGACCGCCTCTTTTTCTTACAGCAGCTTTCTCATGAGCTCCAGGTCCTGGTCGTAGGAAAAGGCCTCGTTGATGCCCTGCATAAGGAATTGGTTGATGCCGTCGATTTTACTCAGGGCGTAATCCAGCCTGGGGTTGGTTCCGGCCTTATAGGCCCCGATGGAGACCAGATCGGAGTTCTTTTCATAGATGGCCAGCACGTCCCGGATGCGGGCGGCCAAATCCCGGTGCTCCTGGGAGACAATATCCACCATCAGACGGGAGATGCTGGCGCTGATGTCGATGGCGGGAAAGTGACTGCTGTTGGCCAGCCGCCGGGAGAGGACGATGTGGCCGTCCAGAATACCCCGGACGGTGTCGGCGATGGGCTCATTGGTGTCGTCGCCCTCCACCAGCACGGTGTAGACCCCGGTGATGGAGCCTTTTTGGAAATTGCCGCTGCGCTCTAAGAGCTTGGGGAGCTCGGCATAGATGGAGGGGGTGTAGCCCCGGGCCACCGGGGGCTCCCCCACCGCCAGGCCAATCTCCCGCTGGGCCATGGCGAAGCGGGTCAGGGAGTCCATCATCAGCAGCACGTCCAGCCCCTGGTCCCGGAAGTACTCGGCGATTCCCGTGGCCACCGAAGGACACTGTTTGCGCAGCATGGCCGGCTGGTCGGAGGTGGCCACCACCAGCACCGAGCGGCGCATTCCCTCGGGCCCCAGGTCTTTCTCCATAAATTCCAGCACCTCACGGCCACGCTCGCCCACCAGGGCGATGACGTTGATGTCGGCCTTGACGTTCTTGGCGATCATGCCCATGAGGGTGCTCTTGCCCACGCCGGAGCCGGCAAAGATGCCGATACGCTGGCCCTTGCCGATGGTGAGCATACTGTCAATGGCCTTGACCCCGAACTCCATCCGCTCCCGGATGGGGGGCCGGGCCATGGGGTTGATGTACTGGCTGCCCTCCACGCAGAAGGGGACGCCGCCATGGAAGGGCCCCTTTCCGTCGATAGGCTGGCCCAGGGCGTTGATGACCCGGCCCTTGAGGAAGGGCCCCATCATCAGGCTCAGCCGCCGCCCGGTGTTGCGGACGAAGTTGCCCGCAGAGATGCCGGACATGTTTGCGTAGGGCATGAGGAGGATGCGGTCGTCCTTGAAGCCCACCACCTGGGCCATGACCTGCCCGCCGGACTCGCCGCTGTAGATCTGGCAGATGTCCCCCACCGCCGCCCGGCCGCCGGAGGCCTCAATGGACATGCCCACGATATTCTCGATCTTGCCGGTGTAGCTGATGGTCTCCGCCTGCTTCACCCGCTGGATCATCTCCTGAAACACGTCCCTCGCCTCCTCTCTCCGGGGTCAGCCCTCCCGCAGGAGGTCCCGAATATTTCCCAACTGGGTGGAGGCGCTGGCGTCGATGATCTCGTTCGGCATCTCGATGATGCACGCCCCCGCCTCCCCGTCCGACATGGGGATAATTTTAATGTGGTCGGAGAGCCCCGCCAGCGCGGTGGTGAGCTCCGGGGTAACCTGGGCCAGGTCCCTGGCCTCACAGCCCCCCACATAGATGTGGACCCACTCCCGGCGCTTGAGCTTCTCGGTGGCCGTCTGGATCATCCGGGCCACCACCTCCCGACTGCTCTTGAGGCTGACGTGGATGATCTTTTCAGCGATGGCCAGGCTCAGGTCGCACAGCTCCACCTGGGTCTCGTCCATCAGACTCTCCCGGGCGGCGCTGGCCTTTTCCAGGAAAACCCGGAACTCCTCTGCCTGATGGCGGAGGGCCTCCTCCTGTTTGGCGTTCCACTCGGCCCGGGCCTGGGTGAGCCCCTCGGCACAGCCCTGGCGGAAGCCGTCGGCCCGGGCCTCCTCCCGAACGGCCTCGGCCTCCTGCTTGGCCTGCTCCCGGGCCTCCTCCAGCAGCCGGTCCCGCTCCCGGCGGGCGTCGGCCAGAATCTCGTCGGCCTGAACCTGGGCAAAGGAGAGCATGGCCGCCGCGCTGTTCTGCCCGGCCTCCTGACCGGCGGACTCCGAAGCCTCCTCCCCGGCGGGGGCCTCCTCCGGTTCCGGGGGGGACTCCTCCTGGGGGGCGGGCTCCTCCTCCACCTGGAGGTCCTCCGCCTCGGGAAAGGTATATGCGGCAAAGGCGGGCTTCAGGAAGCTCTTGAAGATGTTAGGCAATGATATCGTCCTTTCCGCCCTTGAGAATAATCAGCTCGTTGCGCTCCTCCAGGTCCCGGATGATGCCCACAATGCGCTGCTGGGCATCCTCCACATCCCGGATGCGGACGTTGGTGGTCACCTCCAGATCCTCCCGGATGCTTTGGGCCATACGGGTGGACATGTTGGAGAAGATCTTGTTGGCCACGTCGCTGTTGGCCCCCTTGAGGGCCAGCACCAGGTCTCTGGGGTCGCAGTCCCGGACAAAGCGCTGCACCGAGCGGTCGTCCATGGTGATGATGTCCTCGAAGACGAACATACGCTTGCGGATCTCGTCGGCCAGGTCCTCGTTGTAGGAGGAGAGGCGGTCGAAGATGTTCTTCTCGCTGGAGCGGTCCAGATTGTTCATGATGTCGGCCACATAGTCCACGCCGCCCACCTTGACGTTGTTGGTGGTCATCAGGCTGGAGAACTTCTTCTCCATCTCGGCCTCGATGATCTTCACCGCCGTGGGGGAGGCGCTCTCCATCTTGGCGATGTTCTCCACCACCTTGACCTGCCGCTCCTCGTCCAGCTCCTCGATGACGGCGGCCGACTTTTCGGCGTCCACATAGGAGAGCACCAGGGCGATGGTCTGGGGACGTTCATGCTGGAGAGCCGCATACAGGGACTTCTCGTCCGCCTTGTTCAGGAAGGAGAACTCCCGGTTTTTCAGGGACTTGGTCACCTTTTCCAGAAGGCTGTCCGCTGTCTGCTGGCCGTAGGCCTTTTCCAGCACCGCCCGGGCGTACTCCAGTCCGCCCTCGGTGACGGCCTTGTTGGTCATGCACATCTGGTAGTACTCGGTGAGTACGTCCTCCGTCATGTCGGAGTCCAGATAGCCCAGCTTCGCCACCTCCAGGGTGAGCTGCTCCACGTCCTCGGGGGACATATACTGATAGAGCTGGGATGCCTTATCTGTCCCCAGGGAGATGATCACCGCCGCAGCCTTCTGCTGTCGGGTGAGCTTGGGGTGGGCGCGGCCAACCGCTTTTGTCTCCACTGCCGGTTCACTCATCCCGTCTCATCTCCTTCTCTCAGCCACATCTTCACCATCTGGGCGGCAGCCTCCGGGTTCTCTTCCGCAAGCTTACGGATCTCTTTCGGCCCCACCGCCTTTTGCTGGGCAGCGGGCTTGGGACGGGGGCGGCCAGCCTCTCTTGTCTCCACTGCCGGTTCACTCATCCCGTCTCATCTCCTTCTTTCAGCCAGGCCTTCACCATCTGGGCGGCAATTTCCGGGTTCTCCTCCGCAAACTTGCGGACCTCTTTCCGCAGCTCCATGCTCTTCTCGGTCTGCATGGTCATGATATCGGCGCCCTCCTCGGGAACGGCCACCTGGACCGGGGTGGCGGGCAGAGCCACAGCGATGTCTTCCTCCATAGCCTCCAGGGCCGCCTTCTGCCGCTTCCGCTTGTTCCGGCGGACCAGCAGGATGATCAGCAGCAGAATGAGGAACACGCCCAGGCCGGCCAGGGCGGCCGCCACCGTCCAGGGCAGGGTCTCCGGCGGCGCCGGCACGGGGAGATCGGTCTCCAGGTTGAAGGGCGCGATGAGGATGGAGATCTTGTCATTCTGGAGGTCCAGTCCAATCCCCGAGGCCCTGGCCACATGGGCGTACAGGTCGTTCATGTTGACCTGCCCTGCCGCCGACTGATTGATGGAGACCGCCACCATGACGTCCTCCACGGTCCCCGCCAGATGCTCCACCTGGCGGTTCTCGGTGTCCACCACGTAGTTGTCCTGGCCGGAGGAGGAAACCAGCGTCTCGGTGCCGTCGGCGTTGAGCTGGTTCTCCACATAAGTATTGATGTCGGCGTTGGCCTCGGTGCCCACCACACCGCCCACCGCCTGGCCGGCGCCCCGGATGATCTCCCGGTCATAGATGGTGCTGCCGATGATGCCCTCGCCGTCATCCTCTTCGCCGCTGTAGTTGGTGGTGTCCGTGAAGGTGCGGTCCACGTTCACCACACTGCTGACGCTGACCCGGACGTTGCCCTCGCCAAAGAAGGGGGTCAGGGCCTGCATCACCTGGGTGCGAATCTTGTTGTTGGTCTGCTCCTCCAGGGCCATCTTCAGCTCGGAGACATCCTGGATGTTTGCGAAGCTGTCGGTGCTGGAGTAGTTGTTGCCATAAGTATCGTCAATGGAGACGTTGTCGATCTCCAGGCCCTGGACCGCGTTGCTCACCAGATTGCGGATGGCGGTCACCTGGCCGTCAGTGAGCGTCCGCCCCTCCTCCATAACCACCGTGACGGCGGCGGATGCCTCCACGATGTTGCTGCTGTCCAGGATGTAGGTGCGGTCCTCCCCCGGCGTAATCTGTACTGTGGCGTCCCGGACATAGGGGAAATACCGGATCACCGACGCGAGCCGCTCCTGGAGGTCCTGCAGGGCCAGATACGTCCGCTCCGACTCGGTGGTGAGGCTGCCCACATTGTCAAAATAGGTAGAGGAATAGCCAAAGCCAGAAGACGGATAGCCTTGCAGCAGCAGCTCGCTCTTGAGCTGGGCTTCCTGTTCCTCTGGCACCAAAATGGTGTCCGACCCCTCAATGCGGTAGTTGGACACCCCATTGTCCGACAGATAGGAGACAATGGAGCTCAGGTCCGACTGATTGAGCCCTGTGAACAGCGTCGCATAGGGCCGGTTCAGGCTGACGATCGCCACAAGTACGATGACCGCCAGCAGCGCAACGGCGCCAGCCCCGATTAAGACCTTTGTCTTTTTCGCGGCCGCCTTCCACCACTGTCTTATCTTGTCTGTAAATCCTTTTAATTTCTCCCGCACGGCCCCTTACTCCCGTCTCCTGTGTTCCATCACAGGCTGATCCGCATAAGCTCGTTGTAAGCGTCCAGGGCTCTGCTTCTCATCTGGATCAGCAGCTCCAGGGACATGGTCCATTGGCTGGACACAAAGGTGACCTCCGCAGGATTGTCAATCTGCCCGGTGGCCAGGCGGTATTCCGCGTCGTTCTTTGCCGCCTCCGTCTCCCGGACGTTGTCAATGGCTGATTGGAAAACATCTGCGAACAGGGTAGGCTGGACCCGGTCTCCCGACCCCTGGGTTTCTCCGGCTGCCTCTGTGCTCCAAAGGGGCCGGATGGGTTCTATTGCGCGAAATTCCATCTCTCTTCTCCTCCTGACTCCTCAGCGCCCGCTGGGGCGGGCGGTCACTGTCCGATCTCCAGGCCCTTGTTGGCCACCTGCTTAAGCACATTCAAGGCCGTTACATTGGCCGAGTAGGCCTGGGCGGCAGCCATGGCGTCGGTGATCTCCTTCATCATATCTACGTTGGGCATCTCCACATAGCCGTCGGCGTTGGCGTCGGGATGGGTGGGGTCGTAGACCAGCTTGAAGTCGGAGGGGTCCTCCGCAATCTGGACCACCCGGACGCCCCCCTCCTGCCCGGAGGAGACGACGCCCCTGGCCCGGTCCAGGGCCGCCTGAAAGGGCGTCTGGGTCCCCTCGGCCTGGAAGACCACCAGCTTCCGGCGGTAGGCGCCGCCGCCCTCGGTGCGGGTGGTGGTTGCATTGGTGACGTTCTCCGAGATCACGTCCAGGCGGAGCTGCTGGGCCGTCAGGCCGGAGCCGATTACGTTGATGGAGCTCATAAAAGCCATATCAGTGTTCCTCCTTATCCGCGGATGACCGCCCGGATGGTGGAGACGTCATTGGCAATGGCGTCAATCACATACTGGAGCTGATAGCCGGTCCGGGACAGTTCAATGGACTGCTCGGTGATGTTCACCCCGTTGTCATCCAGGCGGGTGCTCTCCTGGGCCTCTTGGATCACCACCGGAGTGTCCCGGATGGCCTCCCGGATGGCGGCGGTGGAGACGCCATCCTCCGCCGAGGTCAGAATGGCCGAGCGCAGGGCCTCCTCAAAGGTGGCGTACTTGGCCTTGTAGTTTGGGGTCTCCACGTTGGCGATGTTGTCCAGGATGCAGGCCTGCTTGCTCCAGAGGAATTCCATGGAGCGCTGCATCATCAGGAGGGAATTGCTGCTTAGGATATCCATTCTCTATCACCCTGCTTTCTGATTCACTGCGGATTCTCCCGGCCCTAGGGCTTGTTTGAAAATTGGCGATGTGTCCGGAAGCGAGGGATTTTGAGCCGCTGGCAAGCAATTTTTTCGCAGGAATCCTGGCGGATTGCAAGGAAAAATTGCGCCGTCCAGGGGGCAAAAGACCCGCTGATTGGACATGTTGCCATGTTTCAAACAAGCCCTAGGGCTTGTTTGAAAATTGGCGATGTGTCCAGCAACGAGGGATTTTGAGCCGCTGGCAAGCAATTTTTTCGCAGGAATCCTGGCGGATTGCAAGGAAAAATTGCGCCGTCCAGGGGGCAAAAGACCCGCTGATTGGGTATGTTGACATTTTTCAAACAAGCCCTAAGAACCGCCGCGTCTTTTTCGACAAGATCGGCCGGCGCCGGACCCTGAAAAATATATGCCGCAGGCGGGGAACAAAAAAACAAACGGGACCGTCTAAGTACTTGCTCTTGTTGCATTATACCGAAAATTCTCTGCTAACGCAAGTGTTTCACAGGAAAAAATCTTGGAGCTTTTTTCACGCTTACTGACGCCTGCGGATTGTTGCGAATTCTCTATTTTTTTTTTTTTTTTTTTGAACATTTTTTGAACGTTTCTTGAATAAACTTGATTTTATATATTTTTACGGGAAATAGGAAACGCCTTTTTTATTCTATATATTAGAAAAAACCCCAATATATTCTATGTTGATCCGGCGCTGCTCTGCGGGTCCACGCAAAAAAACAAGGGGCCGCAGAAATTCTGCGGCCCCTCCGCTTTGAGGCTTGCCGGCGGCTCAGCCGATGGCGATGGTGGACTGCTTGGGCAGCTCCTTGGGCGGGCCGCTCCGGGACCCTCTCCCTTGGCACAGGCTTTTCATAGCACGGCGGATTAGCACTGTCAATCATCGAGTGCCAATGTTTACAAAAGAACCACAGCTTATTCACAAAATATCTGATTTCGCCGGTTCCGATGGAGGCCGGCCGCCGGCTGCCGCAGGAGATGGAAGAAGCTTCCTTGCGGCTTTGGCCTTCCTATGCTAGAATATCGAAAAAACTTCCTTTTGACTTGGAGTGGTTTACTGTGTTCGGAAAAAATGTGCCCCAGCCCCTGAGCGGACCTCTTCCCCCGCTGGGACTGCTGGACTTCGATTCCACCATGAAATTCCGGGAGACGGCCCTGGAACAGTTCCGGTCCCACGGCCAGGGCGCCTCGGTGGTGCTGGACTGGATGATCCGCACCCTGCTCAACAGCCTTATGGCGGACAGCGCCGCCCGGATTTTCCTGCCCAAGACGGAGACCGGCCCCTTTGTGCTGGACGACCTGCTGCCCCTCTCCGCAGTGGAGCCCACAGGCCAGGCCAAGCTGCCGCTGAACCGGACCTACCTGGTGGCTCCGGCCTGGAACAACCGGGAGACCGCCGAGGCCCTGCGCCGGGCCTCTGAGCTCCCCATGGAGGCGCTTGGAGGCGGGGCGCCGGTGGGGGTCTATCTCCGGGAGCTCAATCTGGCCATTGTGGACGCCGCCCCCCACGAGAGCCTCTGCTGCCGCTTCCTGGGCCGGGGGGCCGTGGTCTTGGACGCCTATTCCCTCCGGGACCTGGCGCCGGTCATCCGCACCGATGGGACCGACTGGTTTGTCACTGAGGCCGGCGGGGACGAGACCTACTGCCCGGTCCTGGAGCCCCGGATGGCCGCCCTCTACCGCCTGGCCCTGGAGCGGTACTGTCCCGACCTGCTCTCCACCCAGCGGGAGAAGCGCTAGGGCTTGTTTGAAACATGGCAGCATGCCCAACCGGCGGGTCTTTTGCCCCCTGGACGGCGCAAGTTTTCCTTGCAATCCGCCAGGATTCCTGGGTCAAAATTGCTTGCCGGCGGCCCAGAATCCATCGCCGCTGGACACATCGCCAATTTTCAAACAAGCCCTAGCTCCCATCACCCCGGCACAAACTTCCTCATAAGAAATGTCGTGGGGATTGGAATGGGTCCCGGCATACTGCGAATTTGCCCGGAAAACTCCGGCCCCAGCCTGTCATAGCAGGCAAGGCCCCCGGTTCGGACAATGCGCCCGATGCGGTGCAAAGGGGCTGGGAGGCTACCGGGCCGCCCGGCGGCGGAGATGGAAGAGCTCCCCCACCCAAACCCCCTGGGCGGAGAGGGCGGCCAGATAGAGGACCGAGCCCAGGACCAGGCAGGCGGCGGCGCTCCACGGCCCGGAGAGGCCCCGGTCCCGGAGGACGCGGAAGAGGAGGTTGACGTTGAGGCCCATCAGCAGGGCGGCCAGGCCCGGGGCGGTGAGCCAGCGGAAGAGCTCCGGCCGGAGCCCCACGGCCCGGTAGAGCCCCACAGCGCCCAGCACCACCCCCAGCAGGGCGCTGGCCAGGGCGGCCAGCACATAGCCCCGGAGCCCCACCCCGGGCAGGCCCACAGTGAAGAAGACGATGACCAGCTCCACCGCTCCGCAGAGCAGGGCGTTTCGGGCGGCGGCGGGCTGCCGCCCCACCCCGTTGAGGGAGCAGGAGAGGACCGACTGGTAGCAGGAGAGGACCACCCCCGCGGAGAGCGGGGTCAGAAAGTCCCCCACCGTGGGCTCCTGGAAGAGGGCCGCCCCCAGGGTGGGGCCCAGCACCACCAGAAAGGCCATGGCGGGGAGCATCAGCACCGAGGCGCCCAGCATGGCCTTGGAGATGCGGCGGCGGGCCTCGGCCTTTCGGCCCAGGGCGGTGGATTCGGCCAGCTTGGGCACCAGCACCAGTCCCAGGGCGGCGATGAAGGCGGTGGGCAGGTTGAGCATAGGGATGGACATGCCGAACATCACCCCGAAGGCCGAGACGGCGGCGGAGACCTCCATGCCCCCGGCCACCAGCTTCTGGGGGATTAGAATGGCGCACACCGAGCCCATCAGGTTCCCCAGCAGGGCGGTGGCGGCGATGGGCAGGGCGATGCGGGCGATGCGCCGGTCCAGCTCTCTGGGGGGAATGCCTGGGCCGCGTGGGCCGGAGAGACCCCGGCGGTACCGCCGGTGGAGGAGGGCGAGGGTGCAGGCGGAGAAGACCTCGCAGAGGACCATGCCGGTGACGATGAGGCCCACGGTGCGCTCCGGGTTCTGGGGGAGGAAGGCCAGCAGCAGGCCCAGCACGGCGCAGGTCCGCACCACCTGCTCCAGCAGCTCGGTAAAGGCCGGGGGGCGGATCATGCCGGCGCCGTAGAAGGCGTGTTTGTGGAGGTTTTCCACCCCTGTCAGGAGGATACAGGGCAGCAGCAGCAGGAGTCCAAGCTGGGTTCGGGCATCTCCCAGCAGATAGACCGAGATGGGGTCGGAGAGGAGGACCACTGCCAGGGCCGGGAGGGCCAGCAGGGCGGCCAGCAGCACCAGGCACCGGCGCAGGACCTGCCCGGCGGCGGTGAAATTCCCCAGGGCCCGGTACTCCGAGGTGAGGCTGGACACCGCCGCCGTCAGCCCCACGGCGGTGACCGAGAGCAGGACGGAGTAGACAGGCATCACCAGCTGGTAGAGCCCCATGATCTCCGAGCCCGCCAGCCGGGAGAGGAAAATGCGGTAGACAAAGCCCAGCGCCTGGTTGAGAAGCCCTGTGGCCGTGAGCAGCAGCGCGCCGTAGAGCATGGATGTTCGGTCAACCTTCAAAAGAGCGCCCCCCTTCGGTGCAGTATATTCGCCGGGGGAGGAGAACTTGCCTGAAGGGTCCGCCGGGCGGAGAAACCGGGCTCTGGAACGTCAAGCAGTGCGGCGAGGCCAGAAGGGCCTCTGCGGCGCTCCGGCCGCGCCGGTCACTCCTCGGAGAGGGAGGAGAGGTATCCCTCCAGGGTGGAGAAGGGGACGGCCTCCTGGTCCGGGGTAAAGAGCATGATGAGGATGAGGTAGTCGCCGTCCTTCCGGGCGTACTGCCGCTGATAGGGGGCGGCCTCGCCCTCCATGGTCAGGGGGAGGGCCAGATAGCGCCGGCCCGCCAGCTCCAGATGGAGGACCTCGCCGGTGGTGTAGGCGGCCCCCTCCCGCTCGGCGCCGGCCTGGAGGCCGTTCAGATAGGTATCGGCGTTGGCGCCGGTCTCCTGGACCAGGGCCAGAATACCCGCCCCGGTCTCCGGGTCGGTGGCCGAGAGGTCATAGTGGTAGACAGAGGCCGGGTCCTGGCCGTCGCCGCCCAGCTGAAGGTCCAGGGCCCGGTCGGCGTCGGCGCCCATCTGCTCCAGCGCGGCCTCGCCGGCGGCCTCCCAGCCCTCGGGAAGGGTGAAGCGCAGGCCCAGGAAGGCGCTGTAATAGGTGTCCTCCCGCCAGTATCCGGGGGAGTAAAAGGGTTCTTCCGCCTGGCAGCCGGACAGCAGGCCGGCAGAGACGGCCAGGACCAGGGCGGCGGCGATGGTGCGCAGCTTCATAATTGTGTTGAGCCTCCTGTGTTCAGACATTCTCGTTGTATCATACCACAAAAAACGGCGGGTGAAAACAAAAATCCACATATAAAGAAAACAAGCTGAGCCCGCAGGCTCAGCTTCAGGTTGTCAAACAGGGTGTAAATTGGGCAGACACGCACCGGGGGATCGTGTGAAAGGGGGGCGGGGAGCCCCCTTTCCCGCGCAGTCGGAGACTTTTTCGATGGAATCGAAAAAGTTCGTCCGCCCGCCGGAAAAGGCCGAAGGACTTTTCCGGCGGGCGGATGCACTGAGTATGCAAACTCAGCTTGTCAAAGGCTTGCCGGATAAACCGGCGTGGGCCGGGAGTGCGAAGCTCAGCGTGGGAGCCGCTCCTGGTTTTGGGGGACGGGCTGCTCCGCAGCAATGGGCGGTGTGGGGAAGCCGTCCCGGGGCCGGGCCAGGAGCTCGGCCTTACTCTGGAGGACGCAGGCCACATAGCGGCAGGCCACCACCGCGCCCCAGAGGAAGAAGGCGGTAAAAACCTCGTCATCCATCTCGTCCATGAGGAAGATCAGGGCGGTGCCAAGGCCCCCGGCCATGGTCAGCCGCAGGCCCGCCAGCAGGAGACCCAGGGACGTGAGGATGGCGGCGATGAAAAGGAGCAGGGAGAGCAGCTTCACCGCCCCTCCCGCAATGGATAGGTTCGAGGCGGCGGGGTGCTCCGCGTACAGCCGGAACCACTTTTGCTCATGCTTCATAAAAAACCTCCGTGATGGAAAAGCGGGGGCCCCGGCCGGAGGCCGGGGCCGGATACTCAGTCGTAGATGGAATCCATGTCGCGGGAGATCACCGCGCCGGTGTAGGCGTCGATCTCGAAGTCATACTCCATGGTGCCGTAGATGATCTCCACCTCGTACTCCATGCGGCCGTCGTCCCAATCCAGGCGGGCGTAGCGGACGTTGGCGTCGGTGGCTCCGGAGACATAGGACAGAGCGATGCTTCTGGCCCGGGCCTCGCCGATGTAGGAGCCGGTGTTGGTGCTGGGCTGGGTGTAGCTGTAGTACTCGGCGTCGGCGTCGAAGCTGAGGATGGCCCCGGTGTAGGCGTCGATCTCGTAGTCGTACTCCTTGTAGTCGCTGGTGTAGAACTCCACGTCATAGACCTGGCGGCCGTCGTCCCAGTCCAGGTGGCTGCGGACAAAGCTGACCTGGCCGGCGCTCAGGCTGGCGTGGGCCAGGGCCGCGTTCTTGGCCTGCTCAGAGCTGATCATGCCGTTGGAGGTCGTCGTCTGGGTGGGCGGAGTGGTCTGGACGGGCTGCTGCGGCTGGACAGGCGGAGTGATCTGGACGGGCTGCTGCGGCTGGACAGGCGGAGTGGTCTGGACGGGCTGCTGGGTGGTGGCGCCGGTGTTGTTAAAGCTGTCGGCGTCGGTGACCAGCAGGCCGCTGCTCTGGGAGGCACCGGTGCTGCCGCTGCCCAGGATCACGGTGTTGGTGGCCTGGTTCCAGCTGACGGACTTACCCATAAGGTTGCCGATGGCCCGGATGGGCAGGTAGACGGAACCGTTGTAGATCATGGGATAGACGACGCTGCCGTTGACATCGGTGAAGGTCTGCCGGACGCCGTCCACCAGGATCGTGACGTCGGAGCGGATGTCGCCGGTGATGTTCTGGGTCGCCGTCCAGGTGTCGGGCGTACCGGAGACCGTCCCCGTGGTGCGGGTGCCGGAGAGGCTCACCGTCAGGGTGGCCTGGTCCCAGTTGACGTTCTTGCCCATGATCTCGCCGATGGCCCGGATGGGCAGATAGGTGGTGCCGTTGTAGGTAATGGGGTGGACCTCGGCGCCGGAGACGTTGTAGAAGGTCCGGGCGGCGCCGTCCACCACGATGGAGACGTTGGGGGAGAGCTGCGCGGTGACCCCCACAGCGCCGGCGGACAGGGTGAAGGTCCCGACAGTCAGGGCGGTGCAGAGGGCCAGGGCTCCCGCACGCTTGGTGAGTTTGTTCCAATTCATAACAATTCCTCCTAAATGAAATAAAATGTTGGCTCCTCAGGGCTTGTTTGAAAATTGGCGATGTGTCCAGCAGCGAGGGATTTTGGGCCGCTGGCAAGCAATTTTGACCCAGGAATCCTGGCGGATTTCAAGGAAAAATTGCGCCGTCCAGGGGGCAAAAGACCCGCCGGTTGGGCATGTTGACATGTTTCAAACAAGCCCTAGTCGTAGATGGATTCGACTTCCCAGCCCCGGATGGCTCCGCTGTAGCCGTCGATGGTGAACTCATACTCCATACCGGAGTAGTAGATGGTGCCCTCATACTCCAGACGGCCGTCATCCATGTCCACCTCGAACTCCCAGATGTCGCTGGCGCCGGCGCCGGGCACCTCCGCCAGGGCGATCTGCATCGCCTGATCGGCGGTGATGGCGGTGGAACCGGCGGCGGGGGGAACGTAGCCCTCCGCGTCGAAATCATAGGAAAGGATTTCCCCGGTGGAAGCGTCGATCTCGTAGTCGTACTCGGTAAAGCCGGCGGTGTAGAACTCCACCTCGTAGCACTGCCGCCCGCGTTCATAGTCCAGCCGGCTGCGCACAAAGGTGACCTGGCTGGCGGTGAGCCCCGCGTGGGCCAGGGCGATCTCCTGGGCCTGCTCCCCGGTGATGCCGGCGGGCGCGGGCTGGGCCGGTACGGCCGGCGTGGGGGCGGCCGTGCCGGCGGCGGGCGTGGGCTGGGCCGGTACGGCCGGCGTGGGGGCGGCCGTGCCGGCGGCGGGCGTGGCCTGCGCCTGTACGTCCGGCGTGGCGGCGGCTGTGCCGGCGGCGGGCGTGGCCTGCGCCTGTACGTCCGGCGTGGCGGCGGCTGTGCCGCCCGGCAGGTCCGAAACCGCTGTCATAGCGGAGGCCGCGCCGCCTTCGATGATGACGCCTGTGACGGCGTCAATGTCGTAGGCGTAGTTCTGACCGTTGGCGGTGAAGTCCACCGCATAGTAGTCCATACCGTTCTGCTGGTCCAGACCCGCTGTGGAGAAGGCTGCGGCGGACTCACTCACACCGGCGGCCTCCAGGGCGATGGCCTTGGCGGCGTCGATGCCAATGTACTCCGCCTGGCTGCTCTGCTGGCCGCAGCCGGCTGCCGAGAGGGCGATCAGGGCCGCCGCACACAGGGGCGGGACGGATCTCAGCTTCAACCGTGTGTACCTCCTTTCCTCTTGCTGGCCATATCTTACCATCCAAACATGAAATCAACATGAAATTAAAGGGCGAGCTGAAAAATTTTTTCCGGCTCCTCCAGGGGCAGGTGGAGGGTGAAGGTGCTGCCCAGTCCGGGGATGCTCTCCAGGCTCATGGAGCCGCCGTGGGCCTGGGCGATTTTCCGCACCATGGACAGGCCCAGGCCGGCGCCGTTCCCGGCGCTGCGGGAGGGGTCCACCTGGTAGAACCGCTGCCAGACCTTCTCCTGCTGCTCCGGGGGGATGCCGATGCCGTCGTCCTTGACCTCCAGGCGGAGCTCTCCCTCCTCCCGGCCCAGGGAGACCCACACATGGCCCCCGGGCTTTCCGTATTTAAAGGCGTTTTCCACCAGGTTCTGGATCAGGCGGGCCAGGAGGGCGGGGTCCGCCCGGGCGGTAAGGCCCTCCTCCAGATCCAGGCTCAGGCGCTCCTGGGGCCAGGGCCCCTCGGCACAGACCGTGTAGACCAGGCTGGACAGGTCCACCTGCTCCCAGTGGACGGCGTCAGTCCCCTGATCCAGCCGGGTAATGCTCAGAAGCTGACCGATGAGGAGGGACATCTTGCCGGCCTGCCGGTGGATCATATCCAGGGTCTCCCGGTACTCCTCCGGGGACTCCCCATACCGCAGGGCGTACTCACAGGCGCTCTTGACGACCGAGACCGGCGTGCGCAGCTCGTGGGAGGCGTCGGCGGTAAATTGGGCCTCTGCCTCAAAGGACTGCTCCAGATGGGCAAACATCTGGTTGAAGGTCAGGGCCAGGCGGGAGAACTCGTTGTGTCCCGGCGGGACAGCCACCCGGGCCGAGAGGTCGGAGGCCTCGTTGATGGCGGCGGCGGTGGCTGTGATCTGGTCCAGGGGGCGGAAGGCCTGCCGGGCGATCCAGTACCCGCCCAGCCCCGCCAGGAGGATGAAGAGGGGCAGCGCAATCATCGCCAGGTAGAGCAGGTTGGTCAGGATCTGGGGGTTCTCCGGCGCCTCCAGGATGCCCCGGAGCCACACCCCGCTGTCCCAGCCCAGGGGGACCCAGAAGTCCAGGACGTAGTAGCGGTCGTCCTCCACCGACACCGGGCGGGTCAGGCCGTTCTGGAAGGGCTCCGCCGCCGCCGAGAAGGAGACCGGCACCTGCCCCGCCAGGAGGGCCTCGCTCTGGCTGTAGACCAGGGAGTAGACCCCGTCGTTGTAGAAGTGGAAGTCCTCCCCCAGCTGGAGGCTGCCGTCCGCCATGCTGATCTGGCTGAGGTTGCCCCGGAGCGTCTGGGAGAGCTGCTCCATGGAGGTCTGGGTGGAGACGGTGCCGCTGATGAGCAGGAGAAAGCCCAGCAGCAGCCCGGCCATCAGGGTCATCAGCAGGAGATACCAGATGGTGATGCTGACCTTGACGCTCAAATGCTTCACGGGTCCCCTCCCTCGTCCCTGGGGGCCCGGATGACCCAGCCCTGGCCCCGTATGGTGTGGATGAGCTTCTGGTCCCGGCCGTCGTCGATCTTCTTCCGCAGCCGGCTCATGTAGCCGTCCACATTGTTGGAGTTGCCGGAGTACTCATAGTTCCAGATCTGGTCCTCGATCTGCTCCCGGGAGAGGACCTTCTCCCGGTTGCGGAGGAGGTATTCCAGGATGGAGAATTCCTTGGGCAGCAGGGGGATCTCCTCCCCGCCCCGGGTGACCCGCCGCCGCTCCACATCCATGGTCAGGTCGCCGATGGCGAGCAGATTGGTGTGCAGGCCCACATGCTTCCGGGTCATGGCCCGGATGCGGGCCAGCAGCTCGTCAAAGTCAAAGGGCTTGATGAGGTAGTCGTCCGCTCCCAGATCCAGACCCTTCACCCGGTCGGCCACACTGTCCCGGGCCGTGAGGAAGAGAACCGGCGTGTTGAGTCCCTGCGCCCGCATCTCCCGGACCAGGGTGTACCCGTCCTTTTTGGGCATCATCACGTCCAGAATCACCGCGTCGTACGCCGCCCCCATCAGGTGGAGGGCGGCGTCCTCCCCGTCCAGACAGCCGTCCACCGTGTAGCCGGCCTTGGTCAGCACCTTTCGGAGCAGGAGATTCAGGTCCTGCTCATCCTCTACCACTAACACGCGCATGTGGAGCGCCCTCCCTTGATGGCTGCCGGGCGCCGCCGCCCCGCAGGCCGCTGTTGCCTATATTATAGCACAGCTTCCTCCGTTCTGCCAGAGGGGGGCGGGGAAAAAGCGCGGAAATCCTTCTGCCCCCGGGCGCCGCAAAAGCCGGGCCGGCGGGCCGTCCGGCTGGCAGATAGCCATTGCGAAAACCCGGAAAGTCGGTTATACTAGACCTACAGGGCGGGCCGGGGCCGCAGGGCCCCAAGGCTCCGCCGAGTTCAAAAGAGACAGAAGGAGGGATGGCGGTGGAGGGCCGGTATTCCATGAAGCTGGGCAAGCTCATCAAGGACTTTGACCTGGAGGTGCTCCGCAGCGTGGCCCACTATGAGGATGTGCTGGTTCAGCGGGAGGACGTAAACCGCCCCGGACTACAGCTTGTGGGCTTCTTCGACTACTTTGACGCCAAGCGGCTTCAGGTGCTGGGCAAGGTGGAGAACACCTATCTGACCAAGGTGGAGCCGGAGGACCGGCGGCGGATTTTTGACGATCTGCTGGCCTATGAGATCCCCGCGCTCATCATCACACGGGGGCTGGAGCCCTTCCCGGAGCTCATGGAGATGGCGGACAGGCACGACCGCACCATCCTCCGCACCCAGGAGACCACCACGGCCTTCATGGGGGCCCTCATCGCCGGACTGCGCAATGAGCTGGCCCCCCGCATCACCCGCCACGGGGTGCTGGTGGAGGTCTACGGCGAGGGGGTGCTCCTGCTGGGGGAGTCCGGCGTGGGCAAGAGCGAGACGGCCATTGAGCTGGTAAAGCGGGGCCACCGCCTGGTGGCCGACGACGCCGTGGAGATCAAGCGGGTGGGCGTCAGCCGCCTGGTGGGCTCCGCGCCGGAGCTCATCCGCCATTACATCGAGCTGCGGGGCATCGGCGTGGTGGACGTGCAGCAGCTCTTCGGCATGTCCGCTGTCCGGGAGGACCAGGACATCGACCTGGTGGTAAGCCTGGAGCAGTGGAACGACGAGGCCATGTACGACCGCCTGGGCCTGGAGGAGCTCTACACCGTTATTCTCGATGTGAAGGTGCCCTCCCTCACCGTACCGGTAAAGCCGGGCCGGAACCTGGCCATCATTGTGGAGGTGGCGGCCATGAACAACCGCCACAAGAAGATGGGCTACAACGCGGCCCAGGCCTTCACCCAGCAGATCAATGAGCACTTTGAGCAGGCCCTCAGCGGCCAGCCCTGAAGGCGGGAGGCGCACGGAGATGAACAAACCGATCCCCGTTTTCCTGGACGGCGACCCGGGCCACGACGACGCCATGGCCTGGATGCTGGCCCAGGCCTCTCCCCTGCTGGATATCCGGGGGGTCTCCTCGGTCTGCGGCAACCAGACCATCGAGAAGACCACCTGGAACGCCCGCCAGGTCATGACCCTTCTGGGTATCCGGGCCCCCCTGGCCCAGGGCCGGCAGGGCCCCCTGGCGGCCGGGCCCATGCCCGCCCCCGGCATCCACGGGGAGTCCGGTCTGGACGGCCCCGCCCTGCCGGAACCGGCGGTGGAGACGGTGGACCTGCCCGCCTGTGAGCTCATGGCCAGGGTTCTGGCGGAGAGCCCGGAGCCGGTGACCCTGGTTCCCACCGGCCCCCTCACCAATGTGGCCGCCCTGCTGCTGGCCCACCCGGAGCTCAAGTCCCGCATTGCCGGCATCTCCCTGATGGGAGGCGGCGTCACCCGGGGCAACTGGACCCCGGCGGCGGAGTTCAACATCTTGGTAGACCCGGAGGCCGCCGGCCTGGTCTTCCGCTCCGGGGTGCCCATCACCATGGCGGGGCTGGACGTCACGGAGCAGGCCCTGGTCCTTCCGGAGGACTTTGCCCGCATCCGGGCCCTGGGGAATCCCGTGGCCGAGGTGGTGGCCGGCTGGCTGGAGTTCTTCTACGGCTTCCACCGCAGCATCGGCTACGCCGGGGCCCCGGTCCACGACGCGGTGGCGGTGGCCGCCCTCATCGCCCCGGAGCTCTTCCAGATGGAGGAGATGTATGTGGCGGTGGAGACGGCGGGGGACTACTGCCGGGGGACCACCGTCGGGGATCGCTACCACCTGACGGGCCGCGCCCCCAACGCCCGGGTCCTCCTGGGCCTGGACCGGGCGGGCTTTGTCCAGCTTTTGACGGACGCCGTGGCGTCCTACGGGGAGGGAACGGCATGAGCACGGAAAAGCGCCCGGTGATTCTGGACTGCGACCCGGGCATTGACGACGCGGTGGCCATCCTCCTGGCCGCCCGGGCCCCGGAGCTGGACCTCCGGGCGGTAACGGCGGTGGCGGGCAACGTGGATCTGGAGCACACCAGCCGCAACGCCCGGCGGGTCCTGACGCTGGCGGGGGTGGAGGCGCCGGTCTGCGCCGGGGCGGCTGGCCCCCTCTTCGGCCCGACGGTTACCGCCGGCGAGGTCCACGGCGCGGACGGCCTGCTGGGTCTCCCGGTGCCGGAGCCCGCCTTTCCCCTGTCGCCGGAGCCGGCCTGGGACGCCCTGTACCGGGAGGCCCGGGCCTGGGACGGCGCCCTGGAGGTGGTGGCCACCGGGCCTCTCACCAACCTGGGAGTGGCCCTGGCCAAATACGCCGATCTGCCCCGGTACCTCCGGCGGATTGTGCTTATGGGAGGCGCCACCGCCTTCGGCAATACCACCCCGGCGGCGGAGTTTAACATCTATGCCGACCCGGAGGCCGCCGGGATGGTGTTCCGCTCCGGCATCCCGGTAGTGATGTGCGGGCTGGATGTCACCCACAGGGCCTACCTGACCCATGCCGACATCGATCGGGTGGAGGCCCTGGGCACGCCCCAGGCCCGCTTTGCGGCGGACACCATGCGTTGCGGGGTGGCGCAGCACGAGCGGTTCCTGGTCCCCGGGGCCCCCATGCACGATCCCTGCGCCATGCTGTACGCCCTGGAGCCGGCGCTCTTCACCACCCTGCGCTGCTGGGTGGGGGTGGAGTGCCATGGAACTATCACCCGGGGCCGGACCGTCACCGACGCCTATAGCGACGCCAAACGGGAGCCCAACACCGAGCTGGTCACTGATGTGGACCGGGAACCGTTCGTAGACGCCCTGACCGCCCGGCTGGCGGTCTATAGCGGTTAAAACCCGGGCCGGCAGTCCTTCCGGGGCCGCCGGCCCGGGTCCCAGGGCGGCAGAAAGAAATTTGAAAAAAACGAAAAAAAGACTTGCATTTTCTGTGTGGCCATGGTAAGATGTATGAGCCGTCTGAAACGGCCGGCCATTTCCGGGTGTGGCGAAGTTTGGTATCGCGCTTGAATGGGGTTCAAGAGGCCGCTGGTTCGAATCCAGTCACTCGGACCATGAAAGTCCTGTAACCGCAAGGGTTACAGGACTTTTTCTATGTCCAGTACCCTTATTTTACCCTTATTGGCCCACAACGCCCTCAATGTACTGCTCCATCCGCTGGGCGCTCTCCCGGCGCATCTGGTCCGTCACATGGCCGTACACATCAAGGGTAAAGGAAGCGGTGGCGTGACCCAAATTCCCCTGCACCGTCTTGATATCATCACCGCTCTTGATTGCGGCCACCGCATAGCTGTGACGCAAATCGTGAAAGCGGACGGTGGGAAGCCCCATATCAGTCACAACGCGCTTGAAGTTGTGGTAGACGGTATGGGTCATCAAATGACTGCCCAGCTCATTGGTGAACACTAGACCCGTGTCCTCCCATGCGGGCCCCGCATGTAGCCTCCACTCAGCCTGCTTGCCACGCTGCCGCTTGAGCCAGTGCATCACAATAGGGGCCGGGGCGATTTTCCGCCATCTGCTGTTTTTGACGGAAATGAATTGATAACGGTATTTTTTGCCTCCGTTTTTGGCCCTGTCCTTGTCCTGGACCATGACCTTTTGGAACTGCCGCCGGACCAACACGGTCCCCCGCTCAAAATCCACATCCTCCCATTTGAGCCCCAGCACCTCTCCCTGACGCATACCCGTAAACAAGGTGACCAGGAAAAGAAACTCATGGGGGTGCCCCTTGACCGTTTCGATGAACTGGTGAATGGCATCATCATCCAGCGGGTGCAGCTCCTTGCGCTCGACTCTGGGCAGGACACAGGCGTCCGACGGGTTGAACCGCAGGTAGGAAATAGCCACTGCCTGTTGGAGTGCCTTGTGGAGCACACCATGGACGATTTTCACAGACTTCGGCGATAGGCCGCTCTTGGTCAAGCCGTTGTAAAAGTGCTGAATCATATGGGTACTCAACGCTTCCAGCTTGATAGGGCCAAGCTGGGGCCGGATATGGTTCTTGATTTGACACTGATAGGATTCTACCGTTCTGGGCTTCACGCTGCCCAGATATTCCTCCATCCAAATATCCAGCCAATCTCCGACGGTGAGCATGGATGGGGCCTTGTAGGTCCCTTGGTCTACCTCCACGGCGATTTCCCGCATCTTCTGGGCGACTTCCTTCTGGGTCTTTCCGGTGATGGTCCGCTGGACCTGCTTGCCGGTAATGGGGTCAATGTCCACCGTGACCCGGCCCTCCCAATAGGTATAGGGCTTCCCGTTTCGCGTGACTTCTCTCTTACGGATGGAGCCGCTGCCATTGGCGGCGCGGCCCGTCTTATTCTTATGTGGCATGAATTTTTTACCTCCTTTGTCCGCCACATAAGCGCACACCTGTATTGTAACGCTCATGCGGCGGACGGTCAATATCTCCTGCGATTGCATAGGGCCATCAAGCGGCCAAATACTCCATAAGGGCCGCCTTTGGCACCCGGTACTGGTGTCCTACGCGGACACTGTGAATGATACCAGCCCTCACGAGATTATAAGTGGTATCCCGGCCCAGGTTCAGGGCCTGAGCAACCTGGGGAACGGTGAGGACAAGAGGGATCTGCTCAAAATTCTTAATCATAGTCGAGCCTCCATTCGTCGAAGTAGTACGCCTGCGTGACAACATAGTTGTCCGCGCCCTGGCTGACCACAAAGCACCCCTGCTTCCCGCGAGGGATGAGGTCAGCGGCGGCGGTAGAATCCAGGACGATTTTGCTGAGCACCTCGTTTGCCATCCCGCAGGCAGAGAAGGACACATTTGCTTTGATTTGGGGCGGCAAAGTATTTGAATCGGGTCTCTGGGTACTCAGGAGGAGATGGAGGCCCGAGGCCCGGCCACGCCTGGCAATCGAGGTGATGTACTGCTCCGCCTGCTCAATCATGGCCTTATGGGCTTTACCTGCCCCGGTTTTGTCAAACAGCTCCGCTGCCTCGTCGATCGCCAGGACGATGTGGTCGAAACGGTGGGCCTTGGGCCTTGCGTTGTACTCGTCTATATCCTGGTAGTGCCTTTCGGCCAGCACCTTTTCCCGGTGGGCCATCTCTTCGGAGAGCTCTTCCAGCACAGGGAGCAAATCCTCGATGCTGGTGATGACACGGCACTTTTTGGCCCAGCGGCTAAAGCCCACGCCTCCCTTGAGGTCTACGATGATGGGGACCGCCCCCCAGGTGATGCACTGGTACAGGAGGCAGCGCAAGGCGACCGACTTGCCGCTTCCTGTCATGCCCGCAAGAACCCCATGCCCTTGACGCAGGTCCCAGGTGACCTGCCGACCGGCACAGTCCACCCCCAGGGCCAGGACAAAAGGCTTCAAATCCATCATACAGTCTGGGGTCCACAGTATCTTGGTGGGCAGAGTGGAGGCAGGGGGCGCAGTGGTCAGTTTGATGCGCTGGTTATCCTGCCCATTCTCGACCTCCAGGATGGTCAGATTCAGGGCCGACTGGAGCTCGTCCACACGGTCACGCCAGTCGGAGGGCGGGAGACCACAGGTTTCGTATTCTTGGACCTTGATTCTGGGATTATCGGGGTCCTGCGTGATGGACAGCAGCTCCGGGACCTCGCCGTTCTCATTGGCAAACCCGATACGCGCCAGACTTTCTTCCACGCGCTGGGCTGACAGCGGCCCTCCCCAGGCCCAAAAGAGGGCCAGAGTGAGGGCCGCTGCCAGCGTCACAGCAGCCAGGGCGGTCACGATGCAATAGAGCTGTCCCAGGGGACCGCCCATCTTTACGCCGTCAATCAGGCCGGTGCAGGCCCAGAACATGCACAGAAGGGTCAGCATCGCAACCAAAACAGGCCCATTCCCTCCGCCTGGCGCGACCTTACGGGCTCCGCGCTTCATACGCCTCACGATGCGGCGACGCTCTACCTTCTGGGGCAGCTTCCCGCCCGACTTTTTATCTGTAAGCATGATAAACCATCCTTTCTAATATCTAAATTTTGGGGAATTCCTCCGAGAGCACCCGGAGGCCGTTATAAATCTCACCTTCGTGTTGTATATGAGCTTTCAACTTTTCCTCGTCCCGAAACTCGTCGTAGTTCTCCGGGTCATGGGGGTAAGTGTTAGGACCTTTGACCAGGTCCCGGCTGTGCAGATACCACTTTCCAAAAATCTTGCCGCCGTTGCCCTTGGTGATGTACTTGGCGACATAGTTGGCGGTGCGCTCATAGTTCTCGTCGAGTGGGATGCAAGTGGAGAAACCGTATTTCCAATCGAGCATGTTAAAGACTGGTCGGCCCTCCTTGTCGGTCCTGCGGTGGCCCAGCTTGTCCCTGGCCCGCTCAACGCGCACCTTGCCCAAATGGCAAAGGCCGTGCAGGTGGATGGCGGGCCGGTCCTCTCCGGCCTTCTTTTTGTGGTACTCCGGCACAAGCAGATAAGAAAATTCCTTCCGATGGACCGCGTTGCCCAGGAAAGTCCGCAGCTTCTGATAGACGGCTTTCGGATCATAGCGGTCAAGGAGGTCGGGGTCGATGGTCCAGGTCAGAAAAGTGTCAAAAGTGTCCATATTACAGAGGGCGAGGTCTCTCACCTTGGACTTTGCCCGCTGCTGGCTCATTTTGATGGACCGCTCCTGGTCCTTGGCGTGACCCGGTCGAGAGACCGCATAGGAGCGCGGCTTGGACGCGCCTGGAATCATGGGAAAAATCGCCCCCGTTGCCACCTGCTTTACCAGGGATTTAGGGTACTCCTTAATCCTACAATTCGTGTAAACAGTTGGTTGGTCTGGCATTTCGATTGCTCCTCTTTTTCCTTTCAGATTGCCTCGGGGTGAAATCAATCTGTTGATTCATCAAGTAAGAACGGCCTCCCACGCCCCCCTTACGGGGAGCGTGGGCCGTTCTTTTTTGCGGGGTCTTACGACTGGAAGAGGATGGCGTCCGGCTTGCCGAAACGATTGTACTGGACGGTCACCTCAGAGCCGACCTTGAACTTACCAGCGTCCAGGCCGCACTTGGCGAGCTTGGCATCGGTCATGTAGATGTGCTCGGCCACCATGCCCTGGGCCTCCGGCCCAGTGGCGGGGTAGGTCAGGTAGAGGTTGTAGCCGGTGATGGTTACGCCCTCGCGGGTAGTGAAATCGTTGCGCTTAAAACCAATCAGTTTCATTTGTGAATCGTTCCTTTCTTGTGCATATCGCACGGTCCAAATGGTGGATAGGTACACCCTGCCAGAGCGGGCAGGACGCGATGGGGACTTGACGCAGCCCCACCTCCGCGTTGCTGGAATACAAAGTAAGCGATATTCAGTTGTCAAGGTGCACGGGAAGCTGGGAAGCCCCATTGACAGGCAATACGAGTAGTGATAGAATAAATTGGGTTATTTTTGCCTGTCACTATACTTATATGCCTTGGCTCGACAGGTTATGCAGTTTTTCCCGTCAATTCGAGAAATTTTCTGGAAGCATTTCCTCCGGCTTCCGCTTATATCATATGTTTTCGCCACATTTTGATGAGCACACCCAAATACCGGCCTATTTCCACCCCGAAAAGTCGAAATAGCACCCCCGCCCCGCCCTATCAAGGCCGAAAAAAATCCCTGGTTCCGAAGAGCCAGGGATTTTTTTGCGCGAGTGGCCCCTTTGGGGCCAGCCTTGACAGGTCGGGGCGGGGGCGCGTCGGTGGCGACACAAGCTCGCGAGCGAGCTGTGCTACCACATCTTTCTTACTATGGGAGGGCCTACGAAATGAAACAGACCACAAAAATGAGCCGTGCCGTCAATTTGCTGGAGCGCATATTTAATTCCCTGAACACCGACTTTTTCGGTGGGGAGCTGCCGGTCCCCATTATCACAGTCCAGAGCAAGCCGGGAACCTATGGACACTGTTCCGTGGCGAAGGTCTGGCAGAGGCCGGACGGCGGCGCGTATGAACTGAACATTGCCGCCGAGGTCTTAAACTACCCAATCGAGGAGACTTTAGACACCATACTCCACGAGATGGTGCATCTCTTTTGCCGCCAGCACGGAATCCAGGAAGTGAGCCGGGGCGGTACATATCACAATAAGCGGTTCAAGGAGGAGGCCGAGCGGCGGGGCCTGGAGTGCTACCGGACGGAGAAGTACAGCTGGAACACCCGGCCCAGCGACCGGCTTGTGGAATACGCCCTGGAAAAGGGGTGGAGTGAAATCAAGATCGGGCGGAGCACCCTGCCCCCGATGATTCGGATCGGGGCCGGAGGCACCGCCCAGCCGGGAGCTGCCACCCCGGGCGGCAAGCGGCCCAGCTCCACCCGAAAGCTCATTTGTCCCCAGTGCGGGCAGAGCGTCCGGGCCACCAAGAAGGTCCATATCATCTGCGGGGATTGCATAGTCCCCATGGTGGAGGTGTAGGGGCAAAAAAATGAGGTGCACTTTTCAAAACCTGGAACAGGCAATTTTGAAAAGTGCACCTCAGAAAAATTCTCAGCAAATTTTGACTTTTCTCTTTGAATGGCCCTTGCTTTTCCTATGCGGAACGGCTAAAATAGGGCTTGGAAACATATAAGCGGCAGTTCGTGGGGTGCTGGGAACACCCCACGAACCTGTGCGAGTCCTCGGCACTCGACACAACAGTCTTATAAGACTGCACCACGGGGCTATTATACCTATTTCGCCGCGCTTTTTCAAGGCGGGAGAGGGAAATAGCTTTGTGCTACGCGTGATTTTATCAGGCGGTGTTGAGTACATAACTCGGCACCGCCTTATATGTTTCCGGCGGACACCCTGGGCGGGGCGTTGGCCCCGTCCGGGGGAGGTCGTCCGCTGGAAAACGATTTATTTCAAAAAGGGGAGGAAAATATGAAAAAGCGGATATTATCTTTTGCATTGTCCTTGACTCTGTGTTTAGGGCTGACTACCCCAGCATTCGCGGTAGACACTGGAACAAGTTTTCTTGAAAGTGGTAGTGACTCTATTGATAAGTTGAGCAAAGAAGAGATTGTCCAACTGCTAGAGGAAAATCCGCTGACCCTGCCTGACAATGTATTTGACCAAGTTCCATCTTGCTCTGCTCCTTATTCAACAGGTAAAGTAAAGACTTCCGCCCTCCAGACAGCCACTGACCGGCTGAATGCTCTACGTCAAATTGCTGGTCTCCCGAATGTCCAACTAGACCTGACCCTTTGTGAGCAAGCCCAGTATGGAGCAGTCATCATCGCCGCTCAGGGGGCGTTGAATCACAACCCCAGTAAACCGTCAGGCATGGATAACGACTTCTACGAAAGGGCCTACGATGCCACATCTAGTAGTAACCTCTACGCAGGTCAGACCCTAACTACGGCAGTAGATGGGTTTATGGACGACAGCGACACCAGTAACATCGACCGCCTAGGACACCGCCGCTGGCAACTGAATCCTGGGCTCGGGAAAATCGGCTTCGGATATGCGGAAAGCGATACCCGCTATCGTACTTATGTGACAGAAAAAGTATTTGACAAGAGCGGAGATTGCGAGGATTATAAATTTATTTCCTGGCCTGCTTCTGGTAATTTTCCCTCTAATCTGTTCGACGGGGATATTGCGTGGAGTGTGAGTCTGAACACCAGCGAGTACAGGACACCCCGGCAGTCTGACTTGACGGTTACCTTGGTCCGGGAGAGCGACGGAAAAACATGGACCTTCCGGGGAAGCGGCTACGGGGCCTCTGATAATGGAGCATACTTCCATATAGATACTGCCAACTATGGTATTCCCAACTGCATTATTTTCCGCCCGGAGGGTATCACCTCCTATGAGGGCGTGTATACCGTTACCATCGACGGGCTGAAATCTGCCAACGGTAACCCCGTGGACTTTTCCTATCAGGTGGACTTCTTTAATCCTGATGACATCGGTGTTGAGCCGGAGAAGCCCCAAGAGACCACACAGCCTGAGGAGCCAGACAAACCCCAGAGACCCGGTCAGGAGGAATGGCCCATAGAAGGCGGAGACCTGACGGTAGTCGCTTCCGGCAATAGCACGGTAGCGAGGGACTATGTGGTCCTAGCCGATGGACGGCTGGTCAACTGGAAAGATGGGACCTTGTTTGACACGGGTTATCAGGCGGTTTCTTTTGCAGAAAACCGATATATGGGTCTGAAAGCAGACGGCACGCTTTGGGTTTGGGGCGAGTGGTATTCTCTATCTGACAATACGCTTGAAGAGCCAGTAGAAGTGCTGTCTAGTGTAAAGCAAATCAGCGGATACCTTGCCCTAAAAGAAGATGGCTCTGTTTGGTCTCCTGAACCGTTGAAGGGTATGGAGCAACGGCAGGACGGTATTTTCTATCAGGTGATAGCCAATGGTATCGCACAGATTTCCAGCTATCGGGAGGATGCCGGTACTGCTGTTGCAGAGGACGGAACTCTTTACAGTTGGGGCAGTAACTGGGATGACGCATATCTTGGCAGAGAGACGGATTCAAATACCGGGAATCCTCCGGCTTCTATTTTGAACCAGGTCAGCTATGTCAATGGGCATTTTGCAATTCGGGAGGACGGTTCGCTGTGGTCCTGGGGTTCTAACACATTTGGGACCGTTGGGAACGGAAGCGGCAGTATAGCAGCTACTCCCGTAAAAGTGATGGACCGTGTGGTAGGAGCCTGGGCAGACGAGGACAATTTGGCTGCGGTTCGCACAGCGGATGGAACACTATGGACCTGGGGCGTGAACAACGCAGGGGAACTGGGTTATGCCGACTTTGACAATCGTCAGACCTATGGCTTGGGATCGGTGGCCGGCCCTGGAACACCCTACCAGTCAACGCCCAAAGCGGTACAGATGGATAATGTAATCCAGGTGACTGCCGGCGGAATGGATATTACTCTGGCGTTGAAATCAGATGGTACCTTGTGGGCTTCCGGCAAAGGATATGGTCCCGCTTTTATCAAGGTTATGGATGGAGTTAAAACCCCAGGCCAGGAACAGCAACCCACCGAGCAGGAGAAGCCTCAGCAGCCAGAAAAGCCCAATGAAACCACAGAGGCTGTGTTTACTGATGTGCCCGCCAATCACTGGGCTCATGACTATGTAGAAAAAGCCGCGGCAGAGGGATGGGTCAATGGCGTTGGCAACAATCGCTTTGCCCCCGACAAGGAAATCAGTTACGCGGAGTTCTCGACTATGCTGATACGCGCCTATTATGCGGACGAATTGAATACCTACACTGGCTCCAGCGACCCTTGGTTTATGCCCTATTGCACTGTCGCGCATAACCTTAGTCTCTACGATGGGACCAATATGGGACAGTCCGCCTTTGACGCAATCGCAGAAATTTCCTGCAACCGCTATGAGATGGCCCAGCTCCTATACAATATTCTCAACGACCAGGACGCCATGCCCGAGTATGATGCTGCGAGCGTTCAGGCCAAAATCGGCGATTGGAGTAGCATCACCGGGAAATACAAGGACGCTGTGACTGGTGTCTTTGCTGCTGGCCTCATCGGCGGTGTGGACGCCAACGGCACCTTTAACGGTGACGGCGTCATGACCCGTGCCCAAGCCGCTACCGTCATGTGTCGGCTGGCTGAGTTGATTGGGGATTAACGCACCCCGCCGAATAGAATATACAAGCACAAATGGGGCTGACCGGAAATGGTCAGCCCCATTCTTTTCGTACTTGTTCATCCTATTTTTGTTCATGAAAGTGTACTTCAAGAGGAATGAGGCCACCCTGTCTTTTTTACGGTGGAAAAGGCGGGAAGGGCATTTTTGCTGGATAGGACGGCCGCTTGTGCCACCCGCTCCGAGCCCCTTGGCACGACACCCAGATTGAAAGAACGAGGGGCGGCCCCGCGCTATGCGGTGGCCGCCCCTCTCTTGTGCGCTTATGTGGTCGAACTTGTACCCTTATTTTTACCCTTAAACGGTCAGTTTTGGTCAGGAAAAGGCAGTATCATCCAGGATTGTCCAAGCCCGCAATCCCTTGGAAACAGGACATTCCGGGAAAAGCCAGGGCTGGACAGACTGCTCTTTTCGCAATTCGAATCCAGTCACTCGGACCAACTAAGGTTGCTGAAAAAGATGCAACCCCTGAAACCCTTGCTGCGGCAAGGGTT
>NZ_CALXGA010000012.1 GCF_944387725.1 uncultured Intestinimonas sp.
CCAATGGCTTTGGGGCTGCACCCAAAGCCATCGTGGGCGTACCAGAGCTGGGCACGGGTGGTCCAATAGGATTCCTTTAGGGTATCTGTAGAGAGTACCAGCACCTTTCCCTCGTAGTCCAGTTCTTCAAAGGAGTTTGGTTCACACTGGCCGGGACCGAAGAGTCTCAGCCCCTGATATGCGGCACGGTACTGATCCACCACACCATCCAGTATGGCAGGGTGACTGGTCACAACGAAGTCCAGGTTATGCCGCTGATCCGGTGGGATGTAGGTCTGGTCGGCCCATGCTCTATTTCTGGGGCTGAATCGCCCGTCCCACTCTTTTTGCTGGATCGTATTAGCCAGCACCCAGGCTGTCCGCTTATAGCCGAACTCTTGGAGAACTTCGGCCAGGCATTCCTTGTCCAGATGGGCGCCGTCGTAGTGCTGTCGGATCGCCTCCTCAATGGCAAGCTTGCAGGCGATGTTTTCCTGGTGGCTGGCCCGCCACAAGGACAGCTCATACCGGCGGCGGGCCTCTTCTGCGGAGTAGGGATAATGATGGGATTTAATAAATTTGACACCATTGACAACCAATCTTTGTCACATAAACTCCCAAAACGCCATGTATCAACTCTGTCAACCAGCCTAAAAAGAGTACCAGAAAAGGTGTCTGCTATCTGATTCAAAATGAGCGGCAAAGAAGCTGGGCTATAAACCCAGCTTCTTTGCTTATCTCCTTCTAGGTTGAGAAATCAGGCCCCATCTGATCGCCAATGCCTTTGTGATATGGTCAAGCGCCTTGCTGTCAAACATAAACTGCCCATTCGCTGGGAGGGCCAAGGCCTCAAGGTATGCACCGTTTTCAGCCCAGAAATGATATTCGTTTCTGTACTCATGGGCGTTGACCCAGTTGATTTGCTGACGGACCCATATATTGTTTATCAGCATATCTCTCAAAGGATGTTCACCTCCTTGATGGTGCTCTCAAGAATACCACAATCGTTCAGCAGGTGATTTTTGATGTACTCGATACCGAAGTCACCTGAATAGTATTCGCTGTTCAAGTTGACCTCGCGTATCTTGTGCTCATTGTCCACATTTTGAAAGTGCAGATGAATTTCCATCACTGCCCTGTATCGGCCCATATCTGTCAACCTCCTTATTAAAATTTTCACCCCCTTATCTATATCATGCCTTTTGGAAGGCTTACAAAACAAAAAAGAGAGGGAGGAGATGGTATAAACCATCTCCTCCCTCAGCCTGTCGAGAAACCCGGTCTACAGTTTATGCGTAGGCCGGGTTTCTGGCGCGAAGTGTGCAGAGCAGGATACAAATGAAGGGTGAACGCTTCTCCCTCCACAGCCATTTGGCCAGTTTTTTGAGGTTCATGGCAGCAAATTTAAGCTTCACCCAGTTGGTAACCTGGGCCAAGCCTCTGTACTGCGTATAACGCATGGCGTGTTTTTCCTTGGCGTCTGCAAAGACCCGTTCAATGGTCTCTTTCCGCCGCTTGTAGAGCTCCTGGTATTTGGGCGTATAGCGGGCGTCGTCGGCCAATTCCTCGTAGTCCTTCCAGATATGCCTCTGCACGGTCTTTACACAGTCCTTGGAGCAGGTACACAGATGGCGGGTGGGACAGTTGAGGCAGATCTTGGGGTCGCTTTTGTATTCCCGGTATCCGTCCCGGTTGGTGGTGCGGTAAGTCAGGACCTGGAATTCCGGGCAGAGCACACAGTCGTAATGCTCGTCATAGACATACTTCCACCACTCGTGGCCGCCCTTCCTGGTCTGAGGCCGCTTGTAAGCGGTGGACAGCACACGTCCATCTTCAAATGCCTTCTTGCAGATATGAGGCGTCTTGTCAGCGGAGTCGGCAACAATGGTCTCCATTTCCGGGAACGCTGCTGTTACACGGTCATAGACCTCATCAAAGGCCACGCTGTCATGTACATTCCCGGGGGTAACGACGGTCTCCAGAATAAATCCATGCTTGTCACAGGCCGTGTGGGCCTCATAGGCAAACTGCCGCTTGTGGTCTCCCTTGACAAACAAGCCGCTGTCCGGATCGGTCACGCTCCGCTTCGCGGCACGCAGCTTCTCCTTCTTCCGCCGGGCCAGCTTCTTCTTCGAGGTATTCTCCCGCCGCTTCTTTGCCGGAGCCGGAGGCTCGTCATCATCGTCAAACGGTTTCTTCCCATGTGCCTCCCGGTCCGCGTTTACCTCCTCCATCAGTTCCTTGGCATATTGTCTGGAGGCTGCCGGGACCTGCACCTTCACCTGCTTTTTCGTATTTGCGTTGGCTTTGATATGCGTGCCGTCTATAAAGACTGCCCTGGGGGAGAGGTATCCCGCCTGCGCCACTTCCTCCAGGATCCAACGGAATACCTGGTCTACCGTTTCCTCGGTAAAACGGTGCCGGAAATTGTAACTCACCGTGGAAAAATGCGGTGTTTCTTCCTAAAGGCTGTACCCCAGAAACCAGCGATATACAATATTGAGGGAGACCTCCTCCGCCGTCCGCCGCAGGGACGGCAGCCCGTACAGATGCTGGATCAGCACCATCTTAAACAGCACCACGGGATCTATGCTCGGCCTGCCATTGTCCTCACAATACAGCGGCTCTACCATTTCGTACAGCCTGCTGAAATCCACCGCTTGATCGATTTTTCGCAGCAGATGATCCTGCGGGACTAGGGCTTGTTTGAAACATGTCAACATGCCCAACCGGTGGGTCTTTTGCCCCCTGGACGGCGCAATTTTTCCTTGAAATCCGCCAGGATTCCTGCGAAAAAATTGCTTGCCAGCGGCCCAAAATCCCTCGCTGCCGGACACATCGCCAATTTTCAAACAAGCCCTAATCTGTCTATCCCTACGATCTCAATCACATCTCGCTCCATTTTTCCCCGTTCCAGCATCTTTCATCACTCCCTCCTCCCTATTTTACCTCATTCATATGAAAAAGCCCAGCTTATGCTGGACTTTTTCGACAGGCTGCGGACCCCTGTGCGTTTGGCACAGGGGTCCGCCGTTTTTCCGGGTGACTTTCTCCCCGGACCGCCGGGTCCTCACAGACCCCGAGGCGTTCCTCCCGGAGGGATGCGTCAGACAAAGAGGGCCGGCTCCGCCCGGCGGGCAAAGCCCAGCTCCAGCTCCTCCTTGTGGTAGAGGTAGCCGGGGTCGTCGTAGTACTTGGCCCCCTTGGGGCACTTCTTGACACAGGCCCCGCACTTGATGCAGATGCCCCGGAAGGCGCGCACATCCTCCGGGTCGATGGAGCCCATGGGACACACCCGGGCGCACAGGCCGCAGCCGTCGCAGGCGTCGCTGGTCTTGGGCTTCACCTTGCGGATGTCGATGGGGTTGCCCTTCCGGTCCCGGGGCTGGTAGTAGGGGCGGATGGGCTCCTCTCCCCGGACCGCCGCCGGGGCATGGGGGACCGACGGGTCCCAGGCCGCCGCCTTTTCCGCCACCTGGCGGGCAAACCCATCGGCGATCTCCAGGTCCTTGACGTCCGGCCGTCCGGCGGCCAGGACCCGGGAGAAGGCGTGTTCCCCGATGAAGGCCGCCCCGGCGATGGTGTGGAAGCCCCCCGCCTCCAACAGGTCCCGGAGCTCGATGAGTCCGTCGTCAAAGTCCCGGTTGCCGTATAGGGAGACGGGCGCCGCCAAGGCGCCGTTCCCCTTCACCGTCCGTAAGTAGGGCAGGAGTACATTGGGCACCCGCCCGGCGTAGACCGGACAGCCGAAGATCACCAAGCCCCCCTCCCCCAGCGCCGGGAAGCCCTCCCGGGCGGAGGGCAGGGTGAAGTCGTAGGTGCGGTACGCCGCCTTCAAAAGGCCGGCGGCCTCCCGGGCTACCCGGGTGGCAATGGTCTCGGTGGTGCCGGTGGCGCTGAAATAAATGGCCCAGACGCTCTTGATTTCCATAAAAATACCCTCTTTTCTCTCTGCCCTGCTCTTCGGGCGGGATGTGCTCCTATGGCACCATTATACAGGCTGAGGGGCTCGGATGCAAGTTCGATTTCGCCCCTTCTTAGCCCAGCCCCAGGGCCCGGGCGGCGGCCGCCGTCAGGGCGCACAGGCCCATCCCCACGGCGGTGGGCAGGGCGATGGCCAGCAGGGTCCACCGGACGCTGCCGGTCTCCTTGGCGATGGTGAGGCAGGTGGTGGAGCAGGGCCAGTGGAAGAGGGAAAAGAGGATGGTGCATACAGCGGTGCGCCAGGTCCAGCCGTTCTGGACCAGCAGGGCCCGGAGGGCCTCCAGGTCCCCCAGGTCCGTGAGGCTCCCGGCGGCCAGGTAGCCCATGAGCATCACCGGCACCACGATCTCATTGGCGGGAAAGCCCAGGAGAAAGGCCATGAGGATGACGCCGTCCAGCCCCAGCAGCCGGGCAAAGGGGTCCAGGGCTCCGGTGCAGAGGCTCAGCAGGGTCCCCTCCCCCACCCGGAGGTTGGCGCACAGCCAGATCACCAGCCCCGCCGGCGCGGCCACCGCCGCCGCCCGGCCCAGGACGAAGACCGTCCGGTCCAGCAGGGAGCGGACCACCACCTGGCCCACCCGGGGCCTGCGGTAGGGGGGCAGCTCCAGCACAAAGGCCGAGGGCACCCCCTTGAGCACGGTGGCCGACAGGATCCGGGAGGTCCAGAAGGTCATGGCCACCCCCAGGAGGATGACGCCGGTGAGCAGCCCCGCCGCCAGCAGGGACCGGCCCAGACCGCCCCCGGCCCCCACAAAGAACATGGTGAGCAGGGCGATGAGGGTGGGAAAGCGGCCGTTGCAGGGGACGAAGCTGTTGGTGAGGACGGCGATGAGCCGCTCCCGGGGGGAGTCGATGATCCGGCAGCCCACCACCCCCGCCGCGTTGCACCCAAAGCCCATGCACATGGTCAGGGCCTGTTTGCCGCAGGCCCGGGCCTTTTGGAAGGCGTGGTCCAGGACGAAGGCCACCCGGGGCAGGTAGCCGAAGTCCTCCAGGAGGGTGAAGAGGGGAAAGAAGATGGCCATGGGGGGCAGCATCACCGACACCACCCAGGCCAGGGTCCGGTAGACCCCCAGCACCAGGGCGCCGTGGAGCCACGCCGGGGCGTGTAAGTACCAAAAGAGGTCCGTGAGCCGGTCCTGAACCCAGAAGAGGGCCCTGGAGAGCAGCGACGAGGGCAGGTTGGCTCCCCAGATGGTGAGCCAGAGGGCCAGGGCCAGCAGGCCCAGCATCACCGGGATGCCCGTGGCCCGGCTGGTGAACAGGCGGTCCAGCCGGGCGTCCCGCGCCTCCCGCCGGGTGGGGCGGCAGGTCGCCACCGCCTCCGCGATCCCGGCGGCGGCGCGAACCAGGGCCGAGGCCACCGCCTCCCGGAGAGCTTCCCCCTCCCATCCGGCAGCTTCCAGCTCTGCCCGGGCCGAGGCCAGGGCGGCGGAGACCGCCGGGTCCGCCCCTGGGTCCCCGCCCAAAGCTTCGGACAGGCTCTGGAGCAGGGAGGGGTCCCGGTCCAACAGCCGCAGGGCCGTCCACCGGGCGGGGAGCCGCCCCGACAGCCACGCCGTCAGCGGGGGCTCCAGCCGGGCCAGGGCGGCCTCCACCGCCGGAGGGTAGTCCGCCCGGAAGGGCTCCGGCGGCTGGGGGGCATCACAGACCCCCTCCACCGCCGCCATCAGGGGCTCCAGGCCCTCCAGCCGCCCCGCCGAGGTCCCCACCACCGGAACGCCCAGAATCTGGGAGAGCTTTTCCAAATCCACCTGAATGCCCTTGGCCCGGGCCTCATCCAGGAGGTTGACGCAGACCACCGTCCGGGGCATGAGCTCCAGGGTCTGGAGGACCAGGTTCAGATTGCGCTCCAGGCAGGTGGCGTCACAGACCACCACCGCCGCGCCGGCCCCGCCGAAGCAGAGGAAGTCCCGGGCGGCCTCCTCCTCGGCGGATCGGGCCAGGAGGGAGTAGGTCCCCGGCAGGTCCACCAGAATGTAGTCCCGGCCGTGGCGGATGTGGCGGCCCTGGGCGTTGGCCACCGTCTTGCCGGGCCAGTTCCCCGTGTGCTGGCGCAGGCCGGTGAGGGCGTTGAAGAGGGTGGATTTCCCCACGTTGGGGTTGCCCGCCAGGGCCACCACCCGGTCCTGGGGGCTCCGCCGCTGGATCACCAGCGCCCCGCCGGCGGCCCCCGCGCCGGTGGAGGTGTGGGTGAGCCCCATCAGACCGTCACCGGGCCGGGGGCCAGGCCCACGGAGGCGGCGTCCCGGGTCCGCAGGGCTACCACGGCCCCCCGGATGAGGTAGGCCGCCGGGTCCCCGGCGGGGCTCCGGCCCCGGCAGGTCACCCGAGTGCCCGGGATGAGCCCCATGTCCAGCAGCCGGCGGCCCATGGCGGGCTCGGCCTCCACCCGGACCACATAGGCGCTCTGGCCGTCTCCGAGGCGGTCCAGAGAAAAAGAACTCAACATGATTGGCAGCTCCCATCCTAAATGTTGTGAGCGGAAAACCTGGGCAGCGCCGGACAAAGCGCGCCCAACGGCTTTGCGCAATGCCGCCCTTGGTCTCCCACCCTATCTTATGCGAAGGGGGTCGAAGGGGGACCATGGCGGGACGCGCCGGGGTACCGAAAGGGGGACGCCGGACCTTCCCCCCGCCGGGGCGTTTACATTTCCGGCACCCTGGCCATACTAGAGGAAATCACCTTTTGAGAGAGGATGGTTTCCCAGTGAAAGCAGTGATCTTGGCCGGCGGAGAGGGGCGGCGTCTGCGGCCCATCTCGGCGGGGCTCCCCAAGTCCATGGTCCCCCTCCTGGACCGGCCGGTTCTGGAGCACATCATCGCCCTGCTCCAGCGCCACGGCATCACCGACCTGGCCCTGGCCCTTCGGGCCATGCCCCGGACGGTGGAATCCTGGTTCGGGGATGGCTCCGGGCTGGGTGTGAAGCTGACCTACTTTGTGGAGCGGGAGCCCCTGGGCACGGCGGGCAGCGTCAAGGGGTGCATGTCCTGGCTGGGGGAGGAGGACTTTTTGGTGCTCCACGGCGACATCGTCACCGGCATCGACCTCACCGAGGCGGCGGGCTTCCACCGGGCCAGCCGTGGGGATGCCACCCTGGTGCTCAGCCGGTGCGGCGCCCCCCCGGCCTACAGCCAGGTCCTCACTGGGGACGACGGGAGGGTCCAAAGCATCGTGGACCAGCCTGCCTGGAGCCAGGTCCTCACCGACACGGTGAGCACGGGCATCTGTTTTCTCACCGCCAAGGCTATGGCGGAGGTGCCGGAGGGGACCCCCTATGACTTTGACCGGGACCTCTTCCCAAAGCTGCTGGAGGGGGGCGGCACCCTCTGCGGCTATACCGCCCCGGGCTTCTGGCGGGACATCGGGGACTGCGGGGCCTATTTGGACTGCGCCGCCCAGGTCCTCTCGGGGCGGACAGGGCTGGACCTGGGCCTGCCCCTCCGGGCCCCGGGCATCTGGGCGGCGGAGGAGCCCCCGGCGGACGTGACCCTGGTGCCCCCCTGCTGGATCGGCCCCGGGGTTACCCTGGGGGCGGGGAGCCTCTTGGGCCCCCACGCCGTCCTGGGCCGGGGGAGCTCCGTAGGCCGGCGGAGCCTGGTCCAGCGCAGCGTCCTTATGGAGGAGGCCCGGGTGGGGGACGGCTGCACCCTCTATGGCGCGGTACTGTGCCGGGGGGCCTCCGCCGGGCGGGGGGCCGTTCTCAATGAGGGGGCCGTGCTGGGCTCCGGCAGTTCCGCCGGGGCGGAGAGCATCCTCATGGAGCGGGTGAAGGTCTGGCCGGGGCTCCGGGTCCGGGACGAGGCCCGGCTCACCGCCTCTCTGGTGGCCGGCGGGGCCTCCGAAGGGGTGTCCTTCGGGGACGGCGGCGTCATCCGGGGGACCTTGGAGGGGGGAATCAGCCCCGCCCTTCTGCTGGCCATCGGCGGCAGTCTGGGGGGCGGGGGCCGGGTGGGCCTGGGGGCCAGCGGGGAGTCCTGCGCCCGGATGCTGGCCCGGTGCGCCGCCAGCGGAGCCGCCGCCGCCGGGGCGGAAGTGTTTCTCCACGACGGGACCTGCCCCGCCGCCGGGGCCTGGGCGGCGGAGCGGTACGCCCTGCCGGCCTCCCTCTTTGTGGAGCAGGTGGGTGAGCGGCTCTTCCTCCACTTCTTTGACCGCCGGGGCCTGCCCTTCTCCCGGTCCCGGCAGCGGAGGCTCGAGGGGGCCCTCCTGCGGGGAGAGGTCCACCGGGCGGCGGCGGAGCGGGTGGGGGCCGGGGAGCACCTGAGCGCCATCCCGGCGGCCATGCCCGCCGACGCCGCCCGCCGGGCCCGGTATGGCCGGGGCCCCCTGACGCCGGTGGCGGTGTCGGCGCCAGGGACCACGGCGGCCGACCGCATCCTGGCCGCCGCCCTGGAGGAGCTGGGCTGTGTGGTCCTGCGGAAGCGGACCACCGGCGTGCCCGGCTTTGCCGCCGGGTACGGCGGGCTGCGGCTGTGGGCCTGGGACGAGGAGGGCCGGACCCTCCCCCCGGAGCGGCTGCTGGCCCTGGTGAGCCTCATCGAGCTGGAAAACGGCGGGGGGCGGGTGGCCCTGCCCGCCGGGTCCCCCGCAGCCATCGAGGCCCTGGCAGGGGGCCGGGAGGGGGCGGTGCTGTCCCTGGGCCGGGACGGCCCCGAGGCCCAGGAGCTGTACGCCGCCCTGCCCAGTCTCCGGGACGCCGCCTTCGCCGCCGCCCGGATCTGCGTTCGGCTGGGCCGCACCGGGGAGCGCCTGGCCACCCTGGCGGCCCGGGTGCCCCCCTTTGTGGTCCTCCGCAGGGAGGTCCCTCTCCGCCGGGGCCGTGGGGAGGTCATGCACGACCTGGCCCAGCGCCTGGGGGGCGAGGCCGGCCAGGGGGTCCGGGTCAGCGGCCGGGAGGGGGTGGCGTGGCTCTCCCCCCTGAGCCGCCGCTCCGCCCTCCTGGTGTCGGCGGAGGCCGCCAGCATGGAGGCGGCGGAGGAGCTGTGCACCCGCTGCGTCCAGGAGGTTCTGCGGACGGACCGGCGGCCATAGAGATGGAAAGGCCGCCCAGGTACCGAGAGGTACTTGGGCGGCCTTTGCCGTCGTTCAGAGCGCGCCTTCCCCGCCCGCCTGTTCCACCGGCCTGTCCGGCGGCGGGGCGGTGCGGCGGTCTCGCCGGAGGCGCCGCAGCAGGGCCTCCTCCACCCGGTCGCCATATCGGAGCCCCCCCAGGAAAAGGGCCAGGCCGGCGGCCCCGATGAGGGCCATGCCCCAGAGAGGGATGGAGACCGCCGAACTCCCCACGGCACAGGCCGCCAGGAGGCCCCAGGGGCGGAAGAGGAGGACGATGGCCAGAAAGCGGGTCCAGCGGATCTGGGTAAGGCCGGCCAGAATGCAGATCAGGTCGTCGGGGAAGAAGGGAAAGAGGAAGACCAGGGCCAGAAAGACGTCCTGCTTCCGCCGGAGGACCTCCAGGTAGCGGCCGGAGACCTTTTCCCCCACAAAGCGGTCGGCGAAGCCCTGACCCAGGGTCCGAGCCAGGCCGAAGACGATGAGGGAGCCCGCCGCCACCGCCAGCCAGGTCAGCAGGAAGGATTCCCACAGGCCGAAGAGGAGGGCCCCGCCGGCGGCGGTGAGGTTGCTGGGGATGGGGGCCAGAATCACAGAGGCCAGCTGGACCGCCAGAAAGGCCAGCTGGGAATAGGGGGAGAAGGCCGCGATATAGTCCTGAATGCCCTCCAGCGAGGCGGCGGCGGCGAAAAAGCCCGTCCGCCAGAGAAGATATCCGCCCGCCCCCAGAAGGACCAGAGCGGCGAACAGGGCGGCGGTCCATTTGGTTTTCTTCATGTGTGCATCCCCCGTTTCTTTTGTCCTTATTCTGATGCGTGCCGAACAAGGCCGAAAGCCTTGAAAGCCAAGGCTTTCGGCCTTGTTCAAGTGCAAGGGTTTTGGGCGATTTCAGCCCAAAACCCTTGCACTTCCTGCGGTGGCAGGTCCATGCCGCCTCAGGAGGACGCATTGCGGCAATGGCTGAATTCTTCCCACAAGCGCCGATTTCGGTGTATATGGGAAGAATTGTGCGGCTGTGCCGTGCGAATCAGCCGCTTTGCGGTTTGTTCAGCAGACATTAGATTACCACACCAGCCCGGAGAAAACCATTACAAATCCCTTAAGATTTTTGGAACTTTCCTCCGGCGGGCAAGAAAAAGGGCCGGGAGAGGGTCCGGGCCTGCCTGCCCCCGGTCCGGCCAAGGGGCAGACAAGTCCGGCCGCTCCACGGCCTTCCTGTCTGTGCACGGGCTTTCTATCTCTATCGGAAAGGACAAAAAATCCACACCCTGCGGTGTGGTCCTGCCGTCCACATGATCCGATTTTATCGGTCGCTGATGGGCTGCTCCATATTGCCGCCGAAGATCAGATCATCGACATCCAGAGCCCGGGTTTGGGTTTCGCGCGTCCACATGCTACACAACACCTCCTTTTCAATTCTGAATGGATTATACCATCCCTGGCAGAGAAATGCAAGAGGGCATTTGTATATAATATATAAATTTATGGTAAACAAATTGTGAATTGTGTCGAGACAGCGGACAGCCCCGGCGCCCCTCCCACCCATGGCTGCGGAGGGGCGCCGGAGATCAGGACTCCCTGCCGGGGTCCCCCAGGGCCTCCCGCTGGGGGACCAGCACCTGCTGGTCGTAGCAGGCGAAGGCGCTGTCCACCAAGTCCCGGTCAGGCCGGGGGGTGGCCAGGGAGACCAGGGGCACCAGCACCAGCCCCGCCAACATGCAGAAGGCCCCGGCGTTGATGGGGGACTGGAGCAGGGCGGGGAAGGAGCCGCCAAAGAAGATGTTGGCCAGCATCACCCCGGTGGAGAAGAGGAAGCAGCACCAGCAGGCGGCCTTGGTGGTCCGCTTCCAGTATAGTCCGTAGAGGAAGGGGGCCAGGAAGGCCCCGGCCAGAGCCCCCCAGGAGACCCCCATGAGCTGGGCGATGAAGGTGACGCTGGAGTGGTACTGCACCAGGGCCAGGACCACCGAAATGGCGATGAAGGCCACAATGAGGCAGCGCATCAGGAAGACCTGCCGCCGCTCCGGCAGGTTCGGGAGGAAGCGGTCCTTCAAAAAGTCCAGGGTCAGGGTGGAGCTGGAGGTGAGCACCAGGGAGGAGAGGGTGGACATAGAGGCTGAGAGGACCAGAATGACCACAATGCCGATGAGCAGGTCGGAAAGGCCGGAGAGCATGGCGGGGATGATGGCGTCATAGCCCTCTGCGGCCACATCCACCTGTCCGCCGTAGAGCCGCCCAAAGCCTCCCAGGAAGTAGCAGCCCCCGGCCACCACGGCGGCGAAGAGGGTGGAGATGACGGTGCCGGTCTCAATAGCGCGCTCACTCTTGATGGCGTAGAACTTCTGGACCATCTGGGGCAGGCCCCAGGTCCCCAGGGAGGTCAGGAGGACCACCCCCAGCAGGTTCACAGGGTCCGGGCCGAAGAAGGAGGCGAAGACCCCGGGGGCCTCCGACACGGAGGGGTCGCTGACCTGGGACAGGGCTTCCAGGGCGGGCAGGAAACCCCCGTGGCGGCTCAGCACCGCCCCGATGACGGCACAGATGCCCACGATCATGATGAGCCCCTGGATGAAGTCGTTGATGGCGGTGGCCATGTAGCCCCCGGCGATGACGTAGACCCCGGTGAGGGCGGCCATAACGATGACGCAGACGGCGTAGTCGATGTGGAAGGCCATGCCGAAGAGCCGGGACAGGCCGTTATAGAGGGAGGCGGTGTAGGGGATCAAAAAGAGGAAGGTGATGGCCGAGGCCGCCAGCTTCAGGGGCCTGCTGCCAAACCGGCGGCCGAAGAACTCCGGCATGGTGGAGGAGTCCAGGTGCTGGGTCATGATGCGGGTCCGGCGGCCCAGCACCACCCAGGCCAGCAGGGAGCCCAGCAGGGCGTTGCCAATACCCACCCAGGTGGCGGCGATGCCGTATCTCCAGCCGAACTGCCCGGCGTAGCCCACAAAGACCACGGCGGAGAAATAGGAGGCGCCGTAGGCAAAGGCGGTGAGCCAGGGCCCCACCGAGCGGCCTCCCAGCACAAAGCTGCTGACATCGGCGGCCTGCCTCCGGCAGTAGAGGCCCACCGCCGCCATCACACTGAAAAACGCCACAAGCAGCGCCAGCTTGATCCCCATACCATACGCTCCCTCTCCCAAAAATTTTTCGCTTTGATGTGTTGAAGTTTAACGCATAAAATCAATAAAGTCAAGAAGAATTTTTCCGGCGCGGCCTTTGGGTTGGGCATCCCGGCAAAAAAGCGCCGGCCCGGGGGCTCCCGGGCCGGCGCGGCTGCTTCTGCCAGAGGTTCAAAGGACGGGCCTTCAGAGCAGCCCCACCATGGCGGAGTCCACCACCTGGAAGTGCTCCCGCATCATGCGGACAGCCTCCAGGGCGTTGTGGTCCTGGAGGGCCAGGACAATGCCCTGATGGGAGTCCTGGAGGCGCTTGCGGTAGCTCTCATCCCGCATGGTCCGCTCCCGAATGTGGCTGATGAAGCCCTCAATGGTCTCGTTCATGGCCCGAAGGATGACCATGATCAGCTGGTTGCCCGCCGCCTCCGCGATGAGGAAGTGGAGGCGCTTATCCAGCACCGTGCTGCGGGAGATATCCTCCTCGTCCCGGAGCTTCCACACCAGGTCCTCCAGCTCGCTGAGCTGGGCCGGGGTGATGCGCTGGGCGGCCAGACGGACCGCCTCGCTCTCCAGGCCCTGCCGGAGCTCGCTGACCTGCCGGTAGTCGGTGGCCCCCAGGAGCATCATCATCTGGGTGGACTCGGCCAGGTTCTTCTCAATGTCGCAGGAGACAAAGTTCCCCGCCCCCTGGGTGCTGGAGATGAAGCCCATGAGCCCCAGCATCCGCAGGGCCTCCCGGACGGAGTTCCGGCCCACCCCCAGCTGTTCGGCCAGCTCCCGCTCCGGGGGGAGTTTTTCCCCCTGCTTAAGCTCGCCCTTGAGGATCTCACCCTTAATGTAGCTGATGACCCGCTCATATGCTCTTCCCTGCTGCGCGTTTTCCTCTTTCATCGTTTCGCCCACTCCGTTTGCTGCAAAACCGCTTAGCGGTTGATTTGGCAGAGAGTATTATACCATATTCCATGAAAAATGCCAGGGGGATTTCAATTTTTCAGTGGCTTTCTTTCCCCTGTCGCTTTTTGCGGCATCTGGTCACAAAGGGGCGGCGCCGGCATAGGATAGAGGGCGGGCAGGACCCGCAAATGGAACAGGGAGGACGAGAACATGTGTTTTGCGCAAAATTCCTGCTGTAACCGCTGCTGCTGCGGCTGCCGCTGGCGCTCCGGGTGCGGCTGCACCGGAACCGCCCGGAATTCCGTCTCCAGCGCCGACAGCTGCGGCTGTGGCTCGGATGTCTGGGCCCAGGCGATGGCCCTGGCGGAGGCTGCGGAGCGCGGCGAGAGCTGCAATGGCTGCAATGGCTGCAACAGCTGCAACAGCTGCAACAGCTGACGCTTCGCCGGGACAGCAAAGGAAGGACGCCCCAGGCGTCCTTCCTTATATATGTAGGGCTGCTCAGCCGGCGTATTGGCCGCTGTAGTCGATAATCATGCCGTCCAGGTGCTGCCAGTCCGTGCCCACCATGGTGTAGATGTTGTCCTCCAGCTGGAGCTGAATCACCAGGGACTGGGCGGGCTCGTAGCCCAGGTCGGGCATCAGCCCCTGCACGCCCGCGATGACGGCGTCGGCGTAGGCGTTCTCCAGGGCCTCGTATTCCTCGTCGGACATGGCGTCGATCTGCTCCTGGGTGGTGACGCCGTAGGAGCTGCAGGTGTCGGCCCAGATGGTGTTTATGTCGTAATTGTCGAAAAACTGAACCAGGATGTCGATGGGCTCGATGCTCACCGTCACGGCGTAGCTGCCGTCCTCCAGCTTGCTGGCAGACTGGACCTCATACCTGCTGTGGGAGTAGATCTCCTTCACCAGATCCACCATCTTGGCAGTGGTGGTCTCCGTGGGGTACATGGCAAAGGCGTCCATCATGATATCGGCCTCCGCCTCGGTGTTCCAGACGTAGTTCTGCTCCTCGGCCTCCTCGGCGGTGATGTCCATCAGCTCCAGGTAGTCCTCGTTGTACTGGCCCAGGTAGTAGGAGTCCAGCATCCCCTGGATATAGGCCTTGGCCTCGTCCGGAGTGACGTCCCCGCCGCAGGCGGCCAGGGTCAGGGTCATAACCGCCGCAAGGCCGGCGGCGGCCAGTCGCTTGCCAAGCTTCATGTTTTCTCCTCCCAATCGTTGTGTTTTGACAGATGCGCACAAAATTTGACGCTATTCTTTTTTATTTTACTCGATTGACCCGGCGACGTCAACTCTTTTCTCAAGAATATCCCTTTTTATCCCAATTCTGCCGGTCCAATCGGGGCGGTCAGCCCCCCAGGCGCGCCGCCCAATCGGCCTCACGGAAGCCAACCAAGGTGAAGTCCTCCCCCACCAGGAGGGGCCGCTTGACCAGCATCCCGTCGCTGGCCAGCAGGGAGAGCATCTCCTCCTCCCCCATGGCGGGGAGCTTCTCCTTGAGCCCCAGGGCCCGGTAGAGCTGCCCGCTGGTGTTGAAAAATTTCCGCAGCGGCATTCCGCTCCGGGCCTGCCAGGCCCGGAGCTCCTCTGCGGCGGGATTGTCCAGCTTGATGTCCCGGGTCTCCGCCTGGAGCCCCCGCTCGTCCAGCCATTTCTTCGCCCGCTGGCAGGTGCTGCATTTGGGATACCAGACCAATAACATGGCGTTCGCTCCTTCTCTTCTGTTTTGTGGGGATGGCCTCTTTCCCATCTGGGGGCTGTGGAAGCGCCCTCCTCAGGCCAGGTACTGGAGCTTTTCCACCGTCCAGTCCCGCAAAATGGGGATCATCTTCTGGGCGGCGGCCCTGGCCCCCTCCAGGTCCTGCTCCCGGTAGTTGCCGCACTCGGCCTCGGTGGCCCCGGGGATGGGGCCCTCATACCCGGCGATGAAGTCCATGGTCTCCCGGACCAGGGCGATGGCTTCCTCCGGGGCCATGTCCCGCACCAGGAAGTAAAAGCCCGTGCGGCATCCCATGGGGCCGGCGTAGATAACCTTGTCCGACTGTGGGCCGCTGCGGACATAGGTGGCGAAGAGGTGTTCAAAGCTGTGAATGGCGCCATAGCCCAGATAGGTCCCGCAGTTGGGCCGGACCATGCGGATGTCATACGTCACCACATCCCCGTCCACTCGGGAGGTGTACATGCCCTCGGTGAGGGTTCGGTGGTCCACCTGAAAGCTGGCGATCTGTTTGAGTTCCATGGTTCTTCGCGCTCCTTTTCGTGTTATCTCCTCCAGCATACCACATTTCGGGGCGTTTGGCAATTCCGTCCGCATGGGGCGGGGGGCAAGATGTTGGCAGTGCCCTGCTGGGCCTTGACAGCCCCTAGAAAATGTGATATATTTATCACATAAAGAGCGAAATATACCATATTATTTCAGGAGGATGATTTTATGAAATCAAGACGCTGCCTGTATGGAAGCCTGGGTTTGCTCTCTATGCTGGGTCTGATTGGAATTTTCACTGAGGCGAAGTCTTTTCTGGCCTTCTTTGCCTTTGCCGTTGATTTCCAATACTTCTTCCTCAAATCGGATGAAATGCTGGAAGCCTACATGAACAAATCCGCTTCCCGCGGGTTTTACTGCGGGATGATTGCCACGGCCCTGGTGACGCTGGTATGCTTCTTCGCCGGCCGGCGCGGGGAAAAAGAGGCCCTGCTGGCGGGCCTTACGTCCGGGTGGGCGGTCTCTGTCGTGGTCTATGCCCTCTCCACCGTCTATTATGGATTTCAGGAGCACTGGGGGCTGGCGCATGATTCGGAATAAAATCAAGGAGTACCGCGCCAGGCATGATATGAAGCAGGAGGATTTGGCCAGACTTGTGGGCGTCCGCAGGGAGACCATCGGAAACTTGGAAAAGGGCAGGTATAATCCCTCCCTGGTGTTGGCCTGGAACATCGCGAAGGTCTTCGGCGTTTCCATCGAAGAAATTTTCAGCATTGAGGAGTAGTACTCCTCCAAGTTAGAAATTGCAGATTGGATTTCGAGCGGAATTTTTGCAGAACAAGGCAGAGGACGCCGGTAGGCTGACGCCCACCAAGGACGATCACGAAGGGATGCGGAAATTCCGCCGAAAGGCAAATGCTAGGGCTTGGCGGAGTAGTAGGCTCCATCCGGTGAGAATCCTGCATTTGCACCCGGGTGGACAGCCTGGTCAGAGGAGCGGTTGGGCCCCGCCGCCGGCGAGCTCCTCCAGGCAGACCACCCGGGTGCACAGCCGCTCCAGCAGGGTCGGGCTGTGGCTGACAATGAGGAGCCCCAGGCTCCGGCGCTCCGCCTCAGCCAGGAGGAACTGCCAGATCTGGGCCTGGGTGATGAGGTCCAGCATGGCGGAGAGCTCGTCGCACAGAAGGTAGCGGGTCTCCGGCCCCAAGGCCCGGGCCACGCAGAACCTCTGAAGCTCCCCGCCGGAGAGCTCGGAGGGGTAGCGCTTCCCCCAGCCGGGCTCAATGTGAAGGCCCTCCAGGACCCGGTCCTCCACCGCCCAGCCCTCGGCCAGGGCGGCCCCCAGGGTGCGCAGGGGGTCCACCGCCAGCTCCGGGTGCTGCCAGATCATCTGCACCGGACAGGGCCCCCGGCAGGCGGCGAGGGGCTTCCCGTCCACCAGAACCTCACCGGCGTCCGGCCGCTCATAGCCGGACAGGAGCCGGCACAGGGTGGTCTTCCCCCGGCCGCTGGGGGCGGTGAGCCCCAGCCGCTCCCCGGGCCGGAGGGCCAGGCTGACCTGGGTGAGGACGGCCTTCCCCCTCCGGCGGTAGCCGAAGGTGAGGCCCCTGGCCTCCAGGCTCATGACCCCTCCCCCCTCTCCGGGTGGAGGCACCGCACCCGGCCCCCCGCCACCGTTTGGTAAGGGATGGCCCCGCCGCAGTCCGCCTGCCGTTTGGGGCACCGGGGCGCGAAGGGGCAGCCCGCCGGGATGGCCCCGGGGTAGGGCTGGGTTCCAGGGATAGGGGTGAAGCCGTGCTGGGGAAGGGCGTCCCACAGGGCCCGGGTGTAGGGGTGCCGCAGGTCCTCCCGCCGGGCGAAGTCGGCGGCGGGGGCCTCCTCCACCGTCTCCCCGGCATAGAAGACCGCCACCTTGTGGGCGATGGTCAGGGCCAGCTCCAGGTCGTGGGTGATGAGGAGGACGGCGGCCCCTCCCTGGGCCAGCTCCCGGAAGTGGCCCAGGATGCGCCCCGCCGCCCGGGCGTCCAGGCCGGGGGTGGGCTCGTCGGCCACCACCAGGGCGGGGCTGGCGGCCACGGCGGTGGAGATGAGGACCCGCCGGGCCATGCCCCCGGAGAGCTCAAAGGGGTAGAGGTCCCCGGTCTCCGGCCCCAGGCCGTACCGGCCCAGCACCCCCCGGCCCTTCTCCCGGTCCCGGGCCACCTGGGGTCCCACCTTCATCAGGGGGTCCAGATAGCCCACGGACTGGGGCACCAGGACGATTTCCCGGCCCCGGAGGGCGGCCGCCCGCTGGGGCGTTAGGGGCTCCCCCCGGTAGCGGAGGGTCCCCTCCATGCGGGCGTTGTAGGGGAGAATCCCCAGGATGCCGTGGGCCAGCAGACTCTTGCCCGAGCCGCTGGAGCCCACCACCGCCGCCACCTGCCCGGCCTCCAGGGTCAGGTCCAGCCGCCGGATGGCCGGCAGCACCCTCCGCCGGGCGCCACGGTCGTATTGAAGAAAGGAAATGGACAGGTTCTCCACCTCCAGAATGGGCCGCATGGCGCTTCCCTCCTTTTATTCATGGATGCTGGCGGGGTCCAGGAGGCGGCGAAGCCGCTCACCCAGCACCGCGAAGAGGGCCACCGTCCCCACCAGGGCCAGGCCGGGGAAGAGGGAGAGCCACCACCGGCCGGTGGTGAGGTAGCTCATGCTCTCCGACAGGATGACCCCGATGGCGGGCTGCTCCGAGGACAGGCCGAAGCCCAGGAAGGTGACGCTGGCCTCGTGGAGGATGGCGTGGGGGAAGAGGAGAATGAGCCCCGTGAGAAACTGGGGCAGCAGATGGGGGAGCAGATGGTCCCGGGCCACCTGGAGCCGGGTCCGGCCCAGCCGCTGGGCCACCTGGACATAGGGGGCCTCCCGGAGCTGAAGGACCTCCCCCCGGAGGAGCCGGGCAAGGGAGGTCCAGTGGCTCAGGGCCACCCCGGCCACCACCCCGGCAAAGCCCCGGCCGCAGGCTAGGGAGATGAGCATCACCAGTAGGATGTGGGGAATGCCCATCACCAGGTCCGTGAGCCAGGAGAGGACGGTGTCCACCCGCCGGCCCAGGGTGGCGGCCGCCGTCCCCAGGGCCAGGGCCACCACGGCGCTCACCGCCGCCGTCAACACCCCGATGCGCAGGCTCAGGGAGAGGCCCGCCAGGGTTCTGGCCAGCATGTCCCGGCCCATCCAGTCGGTGCCGAAGGGGTGGGCAAAACAGGGGGCGAGGTTCCGGCGGGAGAAGTCGGTGACCGTTCCGGCCTGGGTGCACAGGGCCCCCGCCACGGCCACCGCCAGCAGGACCGCCGCCGCCAGCAGGACCAGCACCAGGGTCCGCCGCCGCTGATTGGGCTGCTTCACCGCCGTGCCGCCCCCCTTCGGATCTTGGGGTCCACGGCCCCGTAGAGGAGGTCGGCGCACAGATTTCCCCCAAAGACCAGGGCGGCGGTGAGGACCGTGATGCCCAGGAGCAGGGGGAGGTCTCCCCCCAGCCCCGCCGTCACGGCGGCCTGCCCCAGGCCGGGGTAGGAGAAGACCTGTTCCACCAGCACCGAGCCGCCGATGAGCTCGCTGATGGAGGCGAACTGGAGGGTGATGGCCGGAAGGGCCACGTTCCGCAGGCCGTGGCGCAGGACGATGGAGGGGGCGGACTCCCCCCGGGCCCGGGCGAAGAGGACATAGTCGGACTCCAGCACCCCGCAGAGCTTTTCCCGGGTGTGGAGGGCGATGCCGGCCACGCCGGTGATGCTCAGGGTAAGGGCGGGGAGAAAGGCGTGGCGGAGCCGGTCGGCCAGGGTGACAGCGGCGGCCTCGGCGCCGATGGGGACCGACAGGCCGATAGGAAAAATTCCCATCCACACCGAGAAGACCATCAGGAGCAGCAGGGCCAGCCAGAAGGCGGGGGTGCTGGAGATGAGGATGCACCAGCCCCGGATGAGCCGGTCCGGCCACCGTCCCCGGCAGGCCCCGGCCAGGACCCCCAGGGTCAGGCCCAGGAGCCCCGAGAGGACCCAGGCGGCGGCCATGAGCCACAGGGAGCTCCCCATCCGCTCCCCCAGGACCCGGACCACCGGGACCCGGTAGAGGAGGGAGGTCCCCAGGTCCCCCCGGAGGGCGCTGGAGAGCCAGCCCAGGTAGCGCTCCAGAGGCGGGTCGTTGACCCCCCAGTAGTCCTCCAGCCGGGCGATCTGCTCCTGACTCATGGTCCCCAGGGCGGCCTGTCCCACGTTGGTCTGGAGGGGGTCCAGAGGGGAGGCCGACATGAGGAGAAAGGCGGTCAGGCTGACCCCCAAAAGCAAAAGGGCCATCCGCAGGAGTTTTTTGGCGGCAAATTGGATCCGGTGCCCCATGGCGTATCACTTCCTATGCAGGGGATGCCCGCCGGCGGCGGGTCGAGGGGAGGAGGCCCCACCGTGGGCCGGGGTCACGTCCAGCTCCACTGGTCCACGTTGTTGACCACAGACCATCCGTGGCCGTGGGGGTGAATCTTCTGCTCCGCCACCTGAAGGCCCTCCCGGACCCAGTAGAGGTGGTCCACGTTCACCAGCCAGACCCAGGGGATGTCCCCGTCCTGGGTGACGCCGGTGGTCCCGTCCCATTGGGCCTTCTGCCAGAGGACATAGGACTCCTCCAGGTCAGAGCTGGCCAGGGCCTGGTCCATGCAGGCATCCACCGTAGGGTTGGCGTAGGGGGAGTAGAGGGCAAGGCCGGCGCCGGGCATGGTGTGGTAGAGATTATAGAGCTCCATGGGGGTGTGGGCCCCCCAGCCCCAGATCAGGGGCTGGGAGAGGGCCCGGTCGTAGGCGGTGTCCCAGCCCACCCCCTCCAGGGTGCAGGCGATGCCCAGGGCCTCCATCTGGTTGGCAAAGTCGGCGCACAGGGCCTGGCGCACCGAGTCCCCGGTGGCGTAGAGGAGGTTCAGCTCCGCCCGAACCCCGTCCCGGTAGCGCCGGCCGTCTTCGGCCAGGATCCAGCCCGCCTGGTCCAGCAGGGCGGCAGCCCCCTCCGGGTCATAGGACACCTCCGAGGCCGGGCTGTACCAGGGCAGGCCGTCGCAGACGCTGTAGGCCGGGGAGCCGTAGCCGTTTAGGACGTTGTCGATCATCTCCTGGCGGTCAATGCCCAGGTTGATGGCCCGGCGGACCAGGACGCCGGCGGTGAAGTCGTTGCCCACCGTCCGGCCCGCTTCATCGGTTCCGGCGGGGACGGCGGGGAGGTTGAAGCCCCGGTTATCCACACTCTGGTAGGCGGCCAGGGTGTAGCCTGCCACGGTCTGGTCGGAGTAGGTGGCGGAGGTGTAGGCCAGGTCCACCTGTCCGGCCTGGACGGCCAGGAAGGCTGCGTCCTCCTCCATAAAGAGGATGGTGACCCGCCGCATTTTGGGGGCCTCCCCGTAGTAATCCGGGTTGGCCTCCAGGATGACCTGCTGGCCCCGGTCCCACTGGACCAGGGTGTACCGACCGGAGCCGATGGGGTTGGCGCCGTAGGCAGCGGGGTCGTAGGCGTGCGCCGGCAGGATGCCCACCACCGCCATGGTGTAGGGCCAGATGGAGAAGGGCCGGGTCATGTGGAAGACCACCGTGGCGGCGTCCGCCGCCTCGGCGTAGTCCAGCATGGTGAAGTCGTTGACCGAGCTGGTTTCCTTTACTGTGTTGTAGGTGAAGGCCACGTCCTCCGCCGTCAGGGGCTCCCCGTCGGTGAAGCGGGCGTCCCCCCGGATGGTCACCGTCCAGGTGAGGCCGTCATCGCTGGCGGAGTATCCCGTAGCCAGGTCATAGCCGATGGTGAGGTCGGGGTTGGTGACGGTGAGGGTGGACTGGATCAGGGGCTCGTGGACGTGCTCCCCGGCCCCCCAGCCAAAGGCCGGGTCGAAGCCGGCGGCGGGCTCGGAGGTGGGGCCCATGGCGATGACCACCTCGTCCCCGGCCCGGGGGACGCTGGGGACCTCCCCGGCACTCTGACAGCCGGCCAGGAGGCCCAGGCTGGTCAGGACGGCCAGCAGCAGAGCGCTCAGACGTCCCGTCATCGGACCTCACCCTCCTCCGGGTGGAGGCCCAGCTGGGCCAGGGCGGCCTTCCAGACCGTGTCAAAGGGGAGGCCGTTGGCCTGGGCCAGAGCGGCCGCGTCGTCAAATTCCGGCTTCACATGGGTGACCCCGCAGCCCCGGGCCAGCTTCAGGCCCACCGGCCCCCACTGGGTCTGGACCTGCCCCGCGCCGGGGGTGAGGAAATACTTGCCGCACCGCCGGACCCGCAGGCCGTTGGTGGCGGTGTGCCGGAAGACGGCCCGGGCCAGCTCGGCCTCCCGGCCCGGGGGGCACAGGGCGGTGAGGACCCAGCCGGGACGGCCCTTCTTCATGGTGCCGGGGGTGGTGTAGACGTCCAGGGCCCCCTCCTCCAGCAGCCGGGCGCAGGCGAAGGACAGGGCCTCCGGGGTCATGTCGTCCAGGTTGCACACCAGCTCCAGGATTTCCCCGTCGGCCTCCTCTCCTGCCTCGCCCAGGAAGGCCCGGACACAGTTGGCCTGGGGGAAGGTCTTGGACCCCACCCCCACGCCCACCCCCTGGGGCGTCATCATGGGCATGGGGCCGAACTGCTGGGCAAAGTGGGCCAGCAGGGCGGCCCCGGTGGGGGTGCACAGCTCCCCCTGGACGCTCCCGCCGTAGATGGGGACCCCCTCCAGCAGGTTGGCCGTGGCGGGGGCGGGGACGGGCATCACCCCGTGTGCGCACCGGACGGCGCCGCTGCCCACTTGGATGGGGGAGACCACAATCCGCTCCGGCTGGAGCAGATACAGGGCGTAACACACCCCCGTCACGTCGGCCACCGCGTCCAGGGCCCCCACCTCGTGGAAGTGGACATCTGCCACGGGGCAGCCGTGGGCCTTGGCCTCGGCCCGGGCGATAGCCTCGTAGACGCTCCGGGCGTGGGCGCGCACCTCCTCCGGGAGGGGGAGGCTGTCAATGAGCCCGGCGATGTACCCCGGGGAGGCGTGATGATGGGCTCCACCGCAGCCGTGCTCATGCGCGTGCTCGTGTGCCTGTCTGTGCTCATGGCTGTGAAGATGGGCGTGGTCATGGACGTGCTGGCGGCAGTGCTTGTGCTCAGGATGGTGGGAATGCCCGTGCTCATGGAGATGGCAGGGCTCCTCCCTGCGGCTATGGGCGTGGGGAAGCTCCTCCGGGGCGGGGGGCTCTTCCTCCTCCCGGCCGTGGACCGTCACCGCCATGTGGGTGCCCGCAATGCCGCAGGTGACGGCCTTTTGGGCCTCCACCCGGACGCCGGGGAGGTCCAGGCCGTTCATGGCCGCCAGAAAGCCGGCCTTGTCCTCCAAAAGCTCATACAGGGCGGCCATGAGCATGTCCCCGGCGGCCCCCATACTGCACTCAAGATAGAGCGTTTTCATGCGTTGATTCCTCCAGACCTTCCATTTGATTGATCATACTGGCCAGATAACCGGCTCCGAAGCCGTTGTCGATGTTCACCACGCTGCACCCGGAGGCGCAGGAGTTGAGCATGGCCAGCAGGGCGGAGAGTCCGCCGAAGCTGGCCCCGTAGCCCACGCTGGTGGGGACGGCCACCACGGGGCAGTCCACCAGCCCCCCCACCACCGAGGCCAGGGCCCCCTCCATGCCGGCCACGGCGATGACGCACCGGGCGGACATCAGGTCCTCCAGGCTGGAGAGGAGCCGGTGGAGCCCCGCCACCCCAACGTCGTAGAGCCGGGTGACCCGGTTCCCCAGGACCTCGGCGGTGAGGGCGGCCTCCTCGGCCACACTCTGGTCACTGGTGCCCCCGGTACAGACCACGATGGAGCCCAGGGCCCGCCGGGACCCCGGGAAGGCGATGCCCAGCCGGGCCTCGGGGTGGTACTCCAGCTCCACCCCGGCCGAGACGAAGGCGGCCTTCTCCGGGTCCATGCGGGTGATGAGGATGTTGCGGCACCCCCGCTCCCCCATGGCCTGGGCGATGCCCAGAATCTGCTGGGCCGTCTTGGAGGCCCCGTAGACCACCTCGGCGGCCCCCTGCCGGACCCCCCGGTGGAAGTCCACCTTGGCGTAGCCCAGATCGGCGAAGGGCTCGGTCTTCAGCTCCAGCAGGGCGTCCTCCGGGGCGGTCTCCCCCGACGCCACCGCCCGAAGCAGGGAGAGAATTTCGCGCTTGTTGTCCATCTTCAAAGACCTCCTTTGGGAAATGCGTGCGTCAGCGGGGCTCCAGGTCCAGGGTGACGGCGACAAACCAGGGCTTGAGGGCCTCCAGCAGGGTCTGGCGCATCCCGGCGGCCCGGTCCCACTGGTCCGCCGGCACCTGGAGCCGGGCCCCGCCCCCCAGCAGCCGCACCCGGAAGTCGGTGAAGCCCAGGGCGAAGAGGGCGTTTTCCCCGGCCTCCACCCGCCGGAGGTCCTCCGCCGTAATGGGAGTGCCGGTGGGCACCCGGGTGGCCAGGCAGGCGTAGGCCGGCTTGTCCCAGGTGAAGATCCCTGCCGCTTTGGACTGCCGCCGGACCTCCGCCTTGGTGAGGCCGCACTCCCGCAGGGGGGAGCGGACCTCCAGCTCCCGGAGGGCCCGCATCCCGGGGCGGTCCCCGGCGTCGTCGGAGGCGTTGGTGCCGTCCAGCAGGAGGGTGTGGCCGTCGGCCCGGGCGGCCTCCCACAGCAGGGTGAAGAGGGTCCGCTTGCAGTGGTAGCAGCGGTCGGGACCGTTGGCGGCGGCCAGGGGCGCCGAGAGGATGTCGGCCTCCACCACCCGCAGGGGGACCCCCACCTCCTCGGACAGCCGCCGGGCGTCCTGATATTCAAACTCCGGCTGGAAGGCGGTGCGGACATAGTAGGCGGTGAGGCCGCAGCCCCAGTGCTTCCCCGCCCACAGCAGGTAGGCGGAGTCCACTCCGCCGGAGAAGGCCAGGGCCGCCCTGGGGTTGGCCCGGAAAAAGTCTTGCAGCGTCATGCTCGGTCCTCCTGTCACGCAAAAAAGGCGCGCCAAAGCTGGCGCGCCTTCTGGCTGCGGCGGGACATTCCTTGCTCCGCCTGAAACATCAAGTGTGATGGATGATGGGATTATCGCAGAAGCAGAAACGGCTCCTTCTGGAGCCCGGCGGACCTTCTGGCCCGCAAGCGTGGTCTATTTTACCAGAGCCCGGGGCGGATGTCAAGTACCGCGTGGAACCATAACACGCCAGTCCCGATGCCGCCGGGAGGGTTGCGCCCGGCGCCGGGATGTGGTAGAGTAGGGGAAAAAGGAGGCTATCCCATGCTGCTGATTTCCCACGACTGCACCGACCCGGCCTGGAACCTGGCCCTGGACGAATACCTGCTGACCCACTTTACGGAGGAGGTCCTCTCCCTGTGGCGCAACGGCCCCTCGGTCATCGTGGGCCGGAACCAGAACGCCCTGGAGGAGATCGACCAGGACTTCGTCCGGGCCCGGGGCATCGCCGTGGTCCGGCGGCTCACCGGGGGCGGAGCGGTCTTCCACGACCTGGGCAATGTGAACTACACCCTGGTCCAGCCCTATCAGGAGGGGGACTTCAACAACTACGCCAAGTTTACCCGGCCCATTGTGGACTTTCTGGCGGAGCTGGGGGTGCGGGCGGAGCTCTCCGGCCGCAACGACCTGCTGGTGGAGGGCCGGAAGTGCTCCGGCAACGCTCAGGCGGTCCGGGGCGGGCGCATCCTCCACCACGGCACCCTCCTCTTCTCCGCCGACCTCTCCCAGCTGGCCGGGGCCCTGCGGCCCCGGGACATCAAAATCCAGAGCAAGGGGGTCAAGTCGGTGTCCAGCCGGGTGACCAACCTGGCCGGACACCTGCCGGAGCCCATGAGGGTGGAGGCGTTTCTGGACCGGCTCCGGGCCTGGTTCCTGGCCAGGCCGGGGGTCCGCCCCTACCAGCTGACGGCGGAGGACCGGGCCGCTGTGGACGCCCTCCGGGCAGCCAAGTACGGCGCCTGGGCCTGGAACTTCGGCGCGTCCCCCCGGTACACCTGGGCCCGGGCGGCCAAATATCCCTTCGGACTGGTGGACGTCCGCCTCCGGGTGGAGGGGGGCGTCATCCAGGAGGCCGTCCTCTACGGGGACTACTTCGGCCGGCGGGACAGCGGCGAGCTGGCCGCCGCCCTAGCGGGGCTCCCCCACCGGCGGGAGGCGGTGGGGGAGCCCCTCCGGGCCCTCCCCCTAGGGGATTACATCGCCGGCATGGAGCCGGAGGAGCTTCTGGACCTCCTCTGCGGCTGACAGGCTCCGGGGCAGGGGATGGAGCACCGGCCCCATAAAAACCCGCCCGCGCCGGACCAAGCGGCGCGGGCGGGTTTGTGTCCGCTTCAGGAGAGGAGAATACGGTCGTTATCCAGGTCCTTTCCGGCCCCGGCCCGGAAGCGGGAGAGCAGATCCTCCACGGTGAGGCCCCCGCGCTCCGCCCCGGAGAGGTCCAGCACAATGCGTCCGGCGTCCATCATCAGGGTGCGGTTGCCCAGGTCCAGGGCGTGGCGCATGTTGTGGGTGACCATGAGGCAGGTGATGTGCTGCCGGGCCACGATGTCCCGGGTGAGGGCCAGAACCTTCTCCGCCGTGGCGGGGTCCAGAGCGGCGGTGTGCTCATCCAGCAGCAGCAGCTTGGGGGGGACCAGGGTGGCCATTAGCAGGGTCAGGGCCTGCCGCTGTCCGCCGGAGAGGAGCCCCACCGGCTGGCGCATCCGGTCCTCCAGCCCCATGCCCAGCAGGGCCAGCTGCTGGCGGAAAAATTCCTTGTCCTGTTTGGTGATGCGGCTGAAGTAGGCGTTCCGGGGCTTTCCCGCCCGGAGGTAGGCCAGGGCCAGGTTCTCCTCGATGGTCATGTGGGGGGCGGTCCCCTTCATGGGGTCCTGGAAGAGCCGCCCCAGTTCCCGGCTCCGGCGGTACTCGGGCCGGAAGGTGATGTCCTCCCCGTCCAGGGCGATGGAGCCCTGATCCACATAGAAGACCCCGGCGATGGCGTGGAAGAGGGTGGACTTCCCAGCCCCGTTGGAGCCCACGATGGTGGCGAAGTCCCCCGCCTCCAGGCGGAGACTCACCCCGTCCAGGGCCTTTTTCTCGTTGACGGTGCCGGGGTTGAAGGTCTTGGAGATGTGTTTGAGCTCCAGCATATCAGCCCTCCCTCCTTCCGGCGGCCGCCGCCCGCTTCCGGCGCTGGAAGGCGGCCCACTGGCGGATGGCGGGCATGGCAATGGCCAGGGCCACCACCACGGCGGTGACCAGCTTCAGCCCGTCCACCGGGACGATCTTGGTGTAGAAGACCACGGCGTAGATGAAGCGGTAGATGACGCTTCCCACCACCACGGCGACGGCACCCTTCACCACGGAGCGCCGGCCCAGCACCGTCTCCCCGATGATGAGGCAGGCCAGGCCGATGACCACGATGCCGGTGCCGCTGTTGATATCGATGGTCTTCTGGGCCTGGCCCACCACCGCCCCGGACAGGGCGGTGAGGGCGTTGGCCACGCACAGGCCCACGGTGACGGTGAAGGTGGGGTTGATGGAGGAGGCCCGGACCATGTCCCGGTTGTCCCCCGTGGCCCGGATGGACAGGCCCAGCCGGGTCCCCAGGAAGAGCACCAGCAGCACCCCTGCTAGAATGGTGATGACCGCCGAGAGCAGCAGCTCATACTGCCCACCCCCGATGCCGGTTTCCCGGAGGAGGGTGAAGACCGTGTCCTCCCGCAGCAGGGAGGCGTTGGACTTCCAGCCCATGACCATGAGGTTGACGGTATAGAGGCCGGTGTTGGTGATGATGCCCGCCAGGATGGAGGGCACCCCCAGCCTGGTCTGGAGGAAGGCGGTGACGCCGCCGGCGCAGGCCCCGGCCAGCATGGCCAGGGGGATGCCCAGGATGGGGCGCCCGGCGGCGGCGGCGGTCACCGACACCGCCGCCCCCAGGACGAAGCAGCCGTCGGTGGTCAGGTCGGCGATGTCCAGAATGCGGTAGCTCAGGAAGAGGGCCATGGCCACCAGGGCGTACTGGAAGCCCAGCACCAGGGCCGTCTGGGTGATATAGAGCATGGTGGGTTCTCCTTTTCCTGCCAAATCCCCCGGCGGGGCCGGGGGCTGGCGTACACGGCAGAATCAAAAACAGGGCTTACTCCACGGTGGTCTGAACCTCCACCACCTGGCCCATGCCGTCGAAGACGGCGGGGTCGAGGCCCAGGGCCTGGGCGGTCTCGGCGTTGACGGTGATAATGCCCCCGGCCACCTGGTAGACGTCCTCCAGGCCGGCCATGCCCTGGGTCATGGCCTCATAGGCCAGGTCGGCGGTCTGGGACCCAAGGTCGGTATAGTTCACGCCGCAGGTGGCGAAAGCGCCGTTGCGGACAAAGGAGTCGGCCCCGGCGTAGTGGGGGATGCCGGCGGCGATGAAGTCCTCGTAGATGGCCAGCTCAGCGGCCATGATGACGTTGTCGGTGGGGGTGAAGACGGCGTCCACCCCCTCGGCGATGAGGGAGCTGGCGGCGGCGATGACCTCGTCGTTGGTGTTGGCAGTGGCCTCGGTGTAGGCGATGCCGGCGGCGTCCAGATAGGCCTTGGCCTCGGCGATGGGCACCTCGGAGTTGGGCTCGGACAGGGAGTAGAGGAGGCCCACCTTGGCGGTGTCCGGGTTCTGGGACAGCATCATGTCCAGAATCAGCTCCGTGTCCAGGGCGTCGCTGGTGCCGGTGACATAGCCGATGCCGGTGAGCTGGGCGGTCTCTGGGTAGGAGATGGCGGCGTAGACCACCGGGGTCTGGGTCTCCTCAGCACAGGCGGCCATGACCTGGGCGGCGGTGGTGGCGATGGGGATGATGGCGTCCACCCCGTCCACAATGGCCTGGTTGCCGATCTGCCGGAGGGTGGTCTGGTCGTTTTGGCCGGAGTAGACCTCATACTGGATGGCGGCCCCCTCCTGGGCGGCGATTTCGTCCAGCCGGGCGGTGACGGCGGCGGCGATCTCATCCAGGGAGGCGTGGTCCATCTGCTTGACCACCGCCACGGTGTAGACGGGGGCGTCCTCCCCGGCGGGGGAGACGGCGGGGGCGGGGGTGCCGGAGCTCCCCCCGCCGCAGGCAGCCAGGGACAGGGTCAGGGCGGCGGAGGCGGCCAGAGCGGCCGGCTTCTTCAAATTGACGTTTTTCATGGGAATCTTCTCCTTTTTTGAGTATTGGGCGGCAGATGGAGCCAGCAGAACGGAAAAAACGGCTTTTGTCCCCCTTCTGGGACAAAAGCCGTGTCAGCTTCTGCGATACCACCCAAATTGGCGCCTGCGCGCCCACTCGCTTCACGCACCATCATGCGTGCCCGATGGATAACGGGTGGGGACCCGTCGGCCTCTACTGGGGGCCCCATCGGACCCCGTTCAAGCCGCCCTCCGAAGGCCATTCACCGGACTCCCAGCGCCCCGATTCCACCCTCCGGGACTCTCTTTGGCTTGGAGCGGGCCGGCTACTTCTCTCCGTCACAGGTTTGCAAGGTATTTGCTTGTGAGCTATTATACCCATCCGGGGCCGGGCTGTCAACCCCCTTTTTCCCCCGGCGCAGAAAGGCGAACTTGGTCTCGGAGCAGAGGACCGCCAGGAAGATCAGGACAAAGCCCACCGCCATGGCGGCGTTCAGGGTCTCCTCCCCCACCAGGATGGAGCTCAGGACCCCGAAGGGGGCCTCCAGGGACAGGAGCACAGCGGCGGTGGCGGGGGCGGTGTACTTCTGGCCGATGTTCTGGAAGAGGAGGGCCCCGCAGGAGGCGAAGATCACCAGATAGGCCAGGCCCAGCAGGGTCCCGCCGGTGAGCCCCGTGGGGAAGGGCTCCCGGAACAGCAGGGCTCCCGCCCAGCTCCACAGGGCGAAGAAGGCGAACTGGAGGGTGGTGAGGAGGAAGATGTCCCGGTCCTGGGCACAGCGGTTCACCACCACGATGTGGGCGGCGAAGAAGAGGCCGCACACCAGGGTCAGGGCGTCCCCCAGGCCCATGGTCAGGTCCCCCCCCTCCCCGGGGAGGGACACCAGGCCGATTCCCGCGATGCAGACCACCGCCGCTAGAATATTCCATTTGTCCGGCCGCTTCCGGGCCACCGCCCAGTTGAGGAAGGGGACGATGACGCAGTAGACCGCCGTCAAAAAGGCGTTCTTCCCCGCAGTGGTCCCCTCCAGGCCGAAGGTCTGGAAGGCGTAGGCCAGGAAGAGCAGGGTGCCGGTGGCCAGCCCCCCCAGCAGATAGCCCCGGTCCAGACGCCGCCAGGACCGCCAGAACACCAGGGCCAGAATCAGCGCGGCGGCGGTGAAGCGGAAGGCCAGCAGGTAGAGGGGGGTGAAGCTGTCCAGGGAGTGCTTCATCACCACAAAGGCGCTCCCCCAGATGATGGGGGCCGCCAGGAGCATAGGCTTGGCCCATTTTTGCAGGACGGACTCATTCATGGTTGTGTTCCCTCCGAGGAAATGGTAAGATGACTGGGAGAAATGAAAGGGGGGCGCTGGAATGCCCAAGCTGATCCGGGACTTCTTTGACCGGGACACCCTGACGGTGGCCCGGGATTTGCTGGGGAAATATCTGGTCCGCCGGGTGGACGGGGACCTCCTCTCCGGCCGGATTGTGGAGACCGAGGCCTACATCGGGGCCATCGACCGGGCCTGCCACGCCTACGGGGGCCGGCGGACCCCCCGGACCGAGACCCTGTACGCCCCGCCGGGGACGGCCTATGTCTACCTCATCTACGGGATGTACCACTGCCTCAACTTCGTCACCGAGGGGGAGGGAGTGGCTGCGGCGGTGCTTCTTCGGGGCCTGGAGCCGGCGGAGGGGGCGGAGCGCATGGCCTGGAACCGCTTTGGCCGGGGCCTTTCGGAGCTGACCCCCTACCAGCGGAAACACTTTCTCAACGGCCCCGGCAAGGTCTGCCGGGCTCTGGACGTCACCCGGGCCCTCAACGGCGCCAGCCTCACCGGGGACGCCCTCTTCCTCTGGGACGCCGGTGAGGCCGCGGGGGAGATCCACACCGGCAGGCGCATTGGCGTGGACTATGCCCGGGAGGCCGCCGGCTTTCCCTGGCGGTTCTGGCTGTGATGCTGATTTGACAACAGGAGGCAAGCTATGCTGCTCTTTGACTTGGACGGAACCCTCATCGACTCCAACGGCATCTGGACCGATATCGACATGCGCTTTCTCTCCCGCCGGGGTCTGGAGGTCACCCAGGAGTACCTCTACGCTGTGAGCCCCTCTATCGTGCCCCTGGCGGCGGTATTCACCCGGGACTACTACCACCTGGACATGACCCCGGAGGCCATTGTGGCAGAGTGGATGGAGGGGGCCCTGGAGGCCTACCGGCGGGCGCCCATGAAGCCCGGCGCCCTGGCCTTTCTGGAGCGGTGCCGGGACAGGGGGGAGGACATGGCCCTGGTCACCGCCTGCGACCCCGGCCTGTGCCGGGCCGCCCTGGAGCGCCACGGACTCTCGCCCTTCTTCCGGGCCGTGGTCTACGCCCAGGAGCTGGGCCTGGAGAAGCGGAATCCGGCGCTCTTCCGCCGGGCCGCTCAGGCGCTGGGGGTCTCCCCCAGCCAGTGTGTCCTCTACGAGGACGCCCCCGCCAACTGCGCCGCCGCCCGGGCGGCCGGCATGGAGACCGTGGGGGTCTATGACGCCTTCTACCACGACCTCCAGGACGAGCTGCGGCAGAGCTGCGACCGCTGGATTGGGAGTTTCACCGAGCTCCTGGACGCCTGACACCCCGCTGGGCAGGCCCCGGGACGGCCCTCTGCCGTCCCGGGGCTTTTTTACGCCTTGCTGAGGTACTGGGCCACCGATTTCAGCAGCAGCCGCTTGGTGCCCTTGGCGTCAAAGGCGATCTCGATGAGGAGGTCGCCCCCTGTGGGCTGGACGTTCATGACCATGCCCCGCCCAAAGGCCTTGTGGACCACCATGTCGCCGATCTGGTAGGAGGGCAGGGCCGCCGCCGGGGCCTTGGGCCGGCCGGCCGGAGGCTTGGCCCGGGCCGGGCGCGCCGGGGCGGCGGGGCGCTCCCAGCCCCCCCGGCCTCCGCCGGAGAAGCCGCCGTACCCGCCCCGGGCCGGGGCGGCGCTCTGCCAGCAGCCAGAGGCGTCATCTGGCTGGCTGAGGTAACTCCTGCCGCTGCGCTCCGCCAGTTCCTCGGGGATCTCCCCCACAAACCGGGAGGGCCGGTTGGCCGAGGTGCGGCCGAAGAGCATCCGCTGGGAGGCGCAGGTGAGGTAGAGCTTTTCCCGGGCCCGGGTCATGGCCACATAGCACAGCCGGCGCTCCTCCTCCAGCTCCTCCTGGTCCCCGATGGCCCGGATGCCGGGGAAAATGCCCTCCTCGGCCCCCACGACGAAGACCACCGGGAACTCCAGGCCCTTGGCCGCGTGCATGGTCATCATAACCACGCAGTCCTCGCTGGGGTCGTGGTTGTCCAGGTCGGTGTAGAGGGCGATCTCGTCCAGGAAGCCGGCCAGGGAGGGCTCGGCCTGGGCGTTTTCCAGGTAGCTGTTGATGGAGGTCAGCAGCTCCCGGACATTCTCCAGCCGGGTGCGGTCCTCCACGGTGTTCTTGGCCTCCAGGGCCGCGGCGTAGCCCGTCCGGTCCAGGACCTCCTCATAGAACTCCGGAAGCGCCAGCTCCCCCGCAAGCCCTTGCAGGGTCTCCATCATGGTTGTAAACTGCTCCAGCTTGGGGGCGGACTTGGCCAGCTCCGGGCGGCTCCGGGCCTCCCGGACCACATCCCACAGGCTCCGGCCCTCCCGGGCGGCGATGGCCTGGGCGGCCTCCACCGTCCTGGGACCGATGCCCCGGGGCGGGTTGTTGATGATCCGGGCCAGGCGCAGGTCGTCGGCGGGGTTGTGGAGGGCGCTGAGATAGGCCAGCATGTCCTTGACCTCCGCCCGGTCGAAGAAGCGGATTCCCCCGATGATGCGGTAGGGCACACCGTTGCGCTTGAATGCCTGCTCGATCTGGTTGGACTGGGCGTTCATGCGGTAGAGGACGGCGTGGTCTCTCCAGGTCCGGCCCTGGCTGTAGCCGGAGAGAATTTCGGCGGCCACATATTGGGCCTCGTCGCTCTCGTTCATGGCGGTGTAGACCTGGAGCTTGTCCCCCTGGCTGTGGCTGGTCCACAGCTCCTTGCCCTTGCGGCCCTGGTTGTGACGGATGACGGCGTTGGATGCCTCCAGGATGTTCTTGGTGGAGCGGTAGTTCTGTTCCAGCCGGATGACCCGGGCCCCCGGGTACTGCTGCTCAAAGGAGAGGATGTTCTCGATGGTGGCCCCCCGGAAGCGGTAGATGGACTGGTCGTCGTCCCCCACCACGCAGAGGTTCCCCCGCCGCCCCGCCAGCAGAGCGGAGAGCTGGTACTGGAGCTGGTTGGTGTCCTGGTACTCGTCGATGAGTACATAACGGAATTTCCGCCTGTAATACTCCCGTACGTCATCAAAATCCCGGAGGAGCCGGACGGTGTCCAGGATGAGGTCGTCAAAGTCCAGGGCGTTGGCCTCCCGCAGCCGCCGCTCGTACTCCACATAGATTTCCGCGATTCGGATCAGGCGGTGGTCCCCCTGCTTCCGGCAGGCGTCCAGGTACTCCCCGCCGGACTGCATGGCGTCCTTGGCCCTGGAGATGGCGGAGAGCACCGATCGGGGCGGAAAGGTCTTCTCGTCCAGGTTCCGGTCCTTGAGGACGTCCTTCACCACCCGCTCGGCGTCGGCGGAGTCGTAGATGGTGAAGGCGCGGTCAAAGCCCAGCCGCTCGATGTCCCGCCGGAGGATGCGCACGCAGGCCGAGTGGAAGGTGGAGGCCCAGATGTCCCCGGCCTGGGGGCCCAGCATCCGCTCCAGGCGCTCCCGGAGCTCCCCGGCGGCCTTGTTGGTGAAGGTGATTGCCAGAATGGACCAGGGGGCGGCGGGATCCAGCCGGCACAGCCTCTCGGCCTCCTCCCGGCCCTCGGGGATGGGGCGGCTGGCGTAGGCCTCCAGAAAAAGCAGGTCGTCCTCGGTGACGGCCTCCGGCGCCTCGTCGGAGTCGGAGCCCCGGCCGTACTTCATCAGGTTGGCGACACGGTGGATAAGCACGGTGGTCTTGCCGCTCCCCGCCCCCGCCAGCACCAGCAGGGGGCCCTCAGTGGCCAGCACCGCCTTTCGCTGCTCCGGGTTGAGCTGGGTAAATTCCCCGGCGATGACCGCCCGCCGGGCCTTACAGAATCTCAGCGCTTGTTCCTTGTCCAGCATATGGTCCCTCTCGTCCTTTCTATGGGGCCGGGGGCCGCTTCGGCGGTCTCCCCATGGAAAATGCGCCGGCCTCGGGCTGGGAGGCGCGGCGCGGTGAAGTCTCGCTTGCTCAGACCGTCTCAGTGAGCCAGACGTCCCGGTAGGTCCGGCCCAGGACCTCCCGGGCGGCCTCCGCCTGGTCCCAGTCCCGGAAGAGGCCGAAGACCGTGGGGCCGGTGCCGCTCATACAGGCCCCCAGGGCCCCCTGCTGCACCAGCTCCCCCCGAATGGCCCGAACCTCCGCCCCCTGCCGGGGGGGCAGCACGTCCTCGAAGACGTTGTACATCCGTCGGGCCACCCCCTCCAGGTCCCCGGCCTCCAGGGCGGAGAGGACCCCGGCGGTGTCCGGGCGGCAGCGCAGCCGCACCCCGTCCACCGCCCGGAAGAGCTCCGGGGTGGAGATGGAGAAGGGGGGCTTGCACACCACCACCAGGCACCGGGGCAGGGGGGACAGGGGGGTGAGGACCTCCCCCCGGCCCTGGGCCAGGGCGGTCCCCCCCAGGACGCAGTAGGGCACGTCGGAGCCCACCCCCTCCCCCAGCCGGGCCAGGTCCAGGGGGGCAAGGCCGGTCTCCAGGGCCCCGTTGAGGGCCCGGAGGACGGCGGCGGCGTCGGAGGAGCCGCCCCCCATGCCGGCGCAGACGGGGATGTGCTTATCAATGGCGATGGACACTCCCCCGGCGTCCCGCCCGGTCTCCCGCTGGAAGGCCAGGACGGCGGCGGCGGCCAGGTTCTTCTCGTTGTTGGGCAGGAAGCTCAGGTTGGTTTTGACCCGCAGGGGCCCCCCGCCTCCCAGGGTCAGGGTGATGAGGTCCGACAGGGCCACCGACTGCATGACCATGCACAGGTCGTGGTAGCCGTCGTCCCGGCGGCCCAGCACGTCCAGGGTGAGGTTGAGCTTGGCGGGGGCCTCTGCCGTCAGGGTGGGCATGGTGTTCCTCCTTCAGCGAATTTTCCGGGCCTCCAGATAGAAGCGCTTGTCCTGGGCCTCCCCCATGGAGAAGGTCTTCCGGGGCAGGACCCCGTCGTGGATGACCGTGGGGAAGAGCTCCTCCTTGCCCATGGCGGGCAGCAGGAAGCCGATATTTCCAGGCTGAGAGGCCAGGGACCGGGTGACGTCGGCCCCGTGGATGTAGTCCACCCGCCCCGGGTGGCAGGAGAGCCACTGGTCCAGGAAGTTCTGGAGGGTGGCCGCCGGGAGCTGAGCCTGGGGATGGGGCGCCGTCACCGCCCCCACGCCGCCGGCGTGGACATAGCGGAGGATGTGGCCCTCCTCGCCCGCCCCCTGGAAGGCGCCGGGGTAAAAGGCCAGCAGGTCGGCCAGCAGGGCCTGGGGGTCCACCCCGAAGACCACCCGGTGGATGGGCTCGAACTCCAGGGAGGCGTCGTGGAGGTTCACCAGCTCCACCAGGGCGTACCGGGCGGGGAGGTTCTCCCACTCCTCCGGGGCGGCGAGGCTCTTCTGCCGCTCGTAGCAGGCCTTGGCGGTGGCCAGGGAGTGGTTGCCGTCCCCCACGGCGAAGAGGAGGACGGGCAGATCCTCCGCCCCGTACCGGGCCTGGAAGGCGGCGGGGCCGGCCAGGGCCCGGAGGGCGGCGGCCACCCGGGCCAGCTCCGGCTCGTCCAGAAGCCAGCCCCGGAGGTGGCCGGAGTGCTCCATGAGCTCGAAGTCATAGCACTTCTCCAGCCGCCCCTTGGCCGCGGCGGCGGGCTCCACCACCGTCTTCTCCGGGTCGTCCACCAGGAGCATGGCGTGGGGCAGCTCGATGGAGGCGTTCTTCCGCACCGCCACCCGGGGCGGGATGCGGCTGAGTACGGTGCCCTCGGTGGCTCGGACCAGGGTGGCGGCTCCGGGCTCATAGTTGTAGGCCTCCAGGTCCACCATGCCCACCAGGCCCCGGCGGACCTTGCCGGACTCCAGGGTGCGCTCCACATAGATCATGGCGTGGGGGCAGGTACGGAAGACCCCCTCCCGGAGGTAGCGGCTCATGGTGTTGGTGACGTCCATGATATCGGTCTCCACGCTGGGGCCGTCCAGGGAGCTCTCCGGCAGGATCAGGTGGAGGGCGGAGGGGGCGTTGCCCACAAACCGCTCCACCCGCTGCCAGTACTCAGGCTGGGAGGTATACTGGTCGCAGGCCACCACCGCCCACTTGGTCAGGTCGCAGTTCTGGGGCAGCAGGATGTCGGCCGGCCCGAAGGCCAGGCCCTGAAAACGCTCGTCCATGGCGGATTTCCTCTCTCTCGTTTTACTCTTTCGGAGGCAGCCGGAGGCTCAGGTCATGGCGGCCTGGATGGCGGCGAGCAGGTCCCCGAAGTCCTCGTAGGCCGGCAGCTCCGGGTGGTCGGCCTGAATCTGGGCCGTGCTGCGGAAGAGGAAGCCGGCCTTGCCGGCCTGGATCATGGCCAGGTCGTTGTAGCTGTCCCCGGCGGCGATGGTCTCGTAGCCGATGGACTGGAGGGCCTTCACCGTGGTGAGCTTGGACTGTGCACAGCGCATCCGGTAGCCGGTGATGGTCCCGTCGGGGTCCGTCTCCAGGGTGTTGCAGAACAGGGTGGGCCAGCCCAGCTTCTTCATCAGGGGCTGGGCGAACTGCTCAAAGGTGTCGCTGAGGATGATGACCTGGGTAAGGGAACGCAGCTCGTCCAGAAATTCCCGGGCCCCGGGGAGGGGGTCGATGCCGGCGATGACAGCCTGAATCTCCTTCAGGCCCAGGCCGTGCTCCCTGAGAATGGCCAGGCGGTAGGCCATGAGCTTGTTGTAGTCGGGCTCGTCCCGGGTGGTGCGCTTGAGCTCCGGGATGCCGCTGGCCCCGGCGAAGGCGATCCAGATCTCGGGAACCAGGACGCCCTCCATGTCCAGACAGGTGAGATACATGGCGGTGCTCCTCCTTTTCCAATCAGGTCCGGGCCTGTTTTTTCTTTAGGTTGGTGAGGAAGTTGTCCATGCGGGTCAGGGCCTCGGCGATTTCCTTCATGCTGGTGGCGTAGCAGCAGCGGACGAAGCCCTCGCCGCTCTCGCCGAAGGCGTTGCCGGCGATGACGGCCACCTTCTCCTCCATCAGGAAGCGCTCGCAGAAGTCCTCGGAGGTGAGCCCCGTGCCCCGGATGTCCGGGAAGACGTAGAAGGCCCCCTTGGGCTCGAAGCAGGGCAGGCCGATGCGCCGCAGGCCCTCCACCAGGTAGCGGCGGCGGCCGTCGTACTCGTCCCGCATCCGCTCGATGTCGCCGTCCCCGTTGCGCACCGCCTCGATGGCGGCGTACTGGCTGGTGGTGGGGGCGGACATGATGCCGAACTGGTGGAGCTTGAGCATCTGCTGGATGAGGGGGGCGGGGCCGCAGAGGTAGCCCAGGCGCCAGCCCGTCATGGCGTAGGTCTTGGAGAAGCCGTTGACCACCACCGTCCGCTCGTACATATCGGGGAGGTTGGCGATGGAGACGTGGCGCTGGCCGTAGGTGAGCTCGGCGTAGATTTCGTCGGAGACCACCATGATGTCAGTGCCCCGGAGGACCTCCGCGATGGCCTCCAGGTCCTCCCGGCCCATAATGCCGCCGGTGGGGTTGTTGGGGAAGGGCAGCACCAGCACCTTGGTCTTGGGGGTGATGGCCGCCCGGAGCTCCTGGGGGGTGAGGCGGAACTCATTTTCCGCCTTGGTCTCCACATAGACCGGGGTTCCTCCCGCCATGCTGGCCAGGGGGCCGTAGCAGACGAAGGAGGGCACTGGGATGATGACCTCGTCGCCGGGGTTCACCAGGCACCGCAGGGCCAGGTCAATACCCTCGCTGCCCCCTACGGTGACAACGATCTGGCTGGCAAAGTCGTACCGGATCTGGAAGCGGCGCTCCATATAGGAGGCGATCTCCCGGCGCAGCTCGGCCATGCCGGCGTTGGAGGTGTATTTGGTAAAGCCCTTTTCCAGGGAGTAGATGCCCGCGTCCCGGATGTGCCAGGGGGTGACAAAGTCGGGCTCGCCCACACCCAGGGAGATGGCGTCCTTCATCTCCTCCAGGATGTCGAAGAATTTCCGAATGCCGGAGGGCTTGACCGCCTTGATCCGGTCGGACAGAACAGACTCATAATTCATGCGAAAATCAGCTCCCTCGCCTGCTGCTCCTGCTTTTGGAAGATCAGGTGCTTTTCTTTGTATTTTTTCAGAATGAAGTGGGTGGCGGTGCCGGTGACATCCTCGATGGTGGCCAGGCGCTGGCCCACAAACTCGGCCACCTCCCGGAGGGTGCGTCCGGAGATGATGACGGTGAGGTCAAAGGACCCCGACATGAGGTAGACGCTCTCCACCTCGTCGTACTGGTAGATGCGCTCGGCCACCCGGTCGAAGCCGGCCCCTCGCTGGGGGGTCACCTTGACCTCGATGAGGGCGGTGACACTCTCCCGGTCGGTGCGGTCCCAGTCCACAATGGCCTGGTAGCCCAGGACAATCTGGTCCTCCTCCAGCTTCTTGATCTCAGCCTTTACGGCCTCCACGGACATACCGGCCATGGAGGCCAGCTGCTCCGGGGTCAGGGTGCAGTCCTGCTCCAGGAGCCGCAGCAGCTTGGTATTCATAGGCGTTCCTCCGTTCCACTTTCCTGACTGCCGTCAGGCGGCGTATTATGCACCATTATACACGCATCCTGGCAAATGGGCAACCCTGATTTCCGCCCCTTTTCCGCCCAAAACGCCCCAAAGCCCCTCCTGGCGGCCGGGCCGGAGCGCCGGCGCCCGGGGCCGGCGGGGCATTTTTCCCTTGATTTTTATAATCATAATAAAAGTTTATTAAAAATAAAACAAAGGGAAGGTGTGTGCTGTTTTGATTTCTGTGGTGCCAGAGTGGATGGCGGAGCTGGAGGAGGAGGACGTGGCCTTCATCCGCCGGTTTCTGCTCGCCTCCGGTTCCCTGAAGGAGGTGGCCGGAGCGTACGGGGTGAGCTACCCCACCGTCCGGCTGCGGCTGGACCGGCTCATCCAGAAGATCAAGCTCTCCGACGAGCGGGCCGCCGACCCCTATGTGGCCCTGATCAAGCGCCTGGCCGTCAACGACAAGGTGGACTTTGAGGCCGCCAAGCTCCTCATCAGCGAATACCGAAAAATTAAGGAGGCAACGTTATAAGTATCGCCGCTGCCTTCCTTCCCATGGTCATGTTTCTGGCCCTTCTGGTACCCACCGCCATTCTGGCGGTGGCGGAGTACTTCCTGGCCCGGACCGAGAGCCCCTGGCCAGGACGGGTCCTGCCCATCCTCTTATTCCGTGCTGATGGCCCTGATGGTCCTGCTCAACATGGCGCCCCCCGCCTCGTGGGGCACAGTGGTCCTGGCGGTTTTGGGGGTGCTGGTGCTCCTGAACCTCCCCACCGCCGTCTTTGTGGTGGTCTACCGGACCACCCGGCGGCGCTTTGCCGAACGGCGCAACATGGAGCTCCGGGACATCCAGGACCTGTAGTACTCCACCAAGCTGGAAACTTGCATTTGCCTTTCGGCGGAATTTCCGCATCCCTTCGTGATCGTCCTTGGTGGGCGTCAGCCCACCGGCGTCCTCTGCCTTGTTCTGCAAAAATTCCGCTCGAAATTCAATCTGCAAGTTTAGGGCTTGTTTGAAAAATCAGGAGGCTTGTACTAAAGCAACAAAATAGCAATGGCGGCAAGGTAAACGAAGGC
>NZ_CALXGA010000013.1 GCF_944387725.1 uncultured Intestinimonas sp.
AATTCATAGTGTTTCATACCTCTAGTTTCGCATATCTGCTCCTTTTGTGCAACTTTTATTTTTCAAACAAGCCCTAGCCAATTCTGTGACATTTTGTATCTGTTCATAGGACGGTTCAAAATTTTGTACAGGAGCGTTTGGATTGGATGCGCTCAGGCAGGTGGTTCCCACAACCGCTTTTTCATATACATCACAGTAGGATTTTGCCCCGATATATACGATTCTGGCTTGGGGACCAGAGGCTGTAGCTCCGCCCATGAAAAAAGCGCACAGACGGCAAAAACCGTCTGCGCACTTTTTGGCGCGGAGCGCGAGCCCGCCCCGTCCCGATTGGCGGGGGCGGGGCGTTTTAGTCCCGGCGCTTCCGGGCGGGCCGGTCTGCCTGGTTCTGGTAGAAGTCCAGGAGCTGGGTCCGGCAGTCCTCCGCCGTCCCGGCGGGCAGGGAGATTCCTGTGAGGTAGTGTAACGTTTCCCGCCACATCTCCGCCGGAAAGGCGCTGGCGGGGAGCTCCAGCAGGGCAAAATAGACCGAGGCGCGCTGGCGCAGGTCAGACAGGCAGACGCACTGCTCCCGGACCGCCAGCTGGTCCAGCAAATGGGGCATCGACATGGGGCAGTCCTCCCTCGGTGTTTTATTGTCATGTGTAATAGTATATAAATACACTATAAACCAATAAAATATGAATGTCAAGTGTAATAAATGATTTATAAGTGGTTTCAAGCCACCTCAGATACGCCCAAAATAGTATGAAGCCCTGTTTTAATCGGGTCAACGTGCCGGATAGACGGTATTTCCCACCTTGCACGGCGCGATTTCCCACAAAACGACGTGGAGACCCCTTGGGGGAACCGTCCGGACAGACGCCGGCAGGGCGCAAGGAAAGGGCATGGTGAGAGAAGTGGCCATTGATTACCACGAGGTTGGACAGCGCATCGCGGCCCGGCGGCGGAGCCTTGGCCTGCGCCAGTCCCAGGTCTGCGAGGCCTGCGGCATCAACGCAAGCTATTTGTCCAACATCGAGCGGGCGGTCTCCATTCCCAGTCTGGAGGTCTTTATGCGCATCTGCGACGCCCTGGACACCACCCCGGACACGCTGCTTTTAGGCACCTCCTCCCGGGGGGACCACGGACTGCGGCAGGAGCTCACCGAGCAGCTCCGGGGCCTGAACCGAAAGCAGCTTATTCTGCTCAAGAGCTTTGTCACCTGGCTGGGGGAGCAGGAGCTCTGAGCCGGGCCCATGAAAAAAGCGCACAGGCGGCAAAAACCGTCTGTGCGCTTTTTTACGGGGAGCGCGAGCCCTCTCTTCCAGAGCCGCCGGAGCCCGGCGCTCCCCTCATGAAGGGTACCGCATGTCCAAAATGCCCACAATCTGGGCGATGCAGTCCTCCTCACAGGATTTCAGGACGGTGGCCCCGGAGTCCTTCACCTCCTGGGCGCAGTTGGCCGGGGCGAAGGGGATGGCGGAGATGGAGAGCATGGGGATGTCGTTCTGGTTGTCCCCCACACAGTAGAGGTCCTTGCGCGCCACTCCCAGCAGCTGGGCCAGCTTGAGCACCATGCCGCCCTTGCTGGCGGTCTTGGCGGTGCACTCCAGAAGGACGGCGTTGGAGAAGATGGCCTCGTACCGCTCCCCCCACCGGGCCCGGATGACAGCCTGGGCTTGGAGGAGAAGGCTGTGGTCCGCCTGGAGGACGGCCTTGCTCCAGGGGGTGGGGATGTCCCCCAGTCCGGCCTCGGTCCAGCCGCATTTGACCTTCTCCATGTGCCGCCGGGTATGGGCGTTGGGGTGGTAGATGTAGACGTCGTCGCCGTGGTAGGTCTCCACCCCCAGGGCGGGGAGCGTGTCGCACAGGGCCCGCAGGTCCTCCGCCGCCGTGGGGGGCAGGGGCAGGTCCACCACCGTCCGCCCGGCGGCAAAGTCGTAGAGCATGGCCCCGTTGGAGAGGACCACCGGGGCGTTGATGGGCAGGGAGGAGGCGTAGGGGGCGAAGGTGCGCCTGGCCCGGCCGGTGGAGACGGTAAAGCGGCCTCCCTCCCGGGTGAAGTACTCCAGCGCCGCCCGGTTGCCGGGGGAGAGGACGCAGTCGGAGCTCACCAGGGTGTCGTCGAAGTCACTGGCCAAAAGAACGCCGTCAAATTTGCCCATGGGGAGGACACCTTCTCTCTCGTAACTGCGCCGGTCCGGGAGAGGGGCCGGCGGGATTGGATTCATTCTATCCCAGGCCGCAGGCCCTTGTCAAGCCTGGAGCCCGCCCAGCCGCCGGAGGAGGGCGGCAAACCAGCCGGGCAGGGGGCACTCCACCGTCAGGCGCTCCCCGGTGCGGGGGTGGAGGAAGGAAAGCCGTCGCGCGTGTAGGCACTGCCCTGCCAGGCCGGGGACCGGCTTTTTGGCCCCGTACACCGTGTCACCCAGCAGGGGGTGGCCCACAGAGGCCAGATGGACCCGGATCTGGTGGGTGCGTCCGGTCTCCAGCCGGCACTGGAGGTGGGTGTGGCCAGGATAGCGCCCCAGAACGGCCCAGTGGGTTACCGCGGGCCGACCGTGTTTGGGGTCCACCCACATCTTCTTCCGGTCCACCGGGTGGCGGCCGATGGGGGCGTCCACGGCGCCGGCGTCCTCCCGGAGAGTTCCCACGCACACCGCCTCATATTCCCGGTAGAGGGAGTGGTCCTGGAGCTGGGCGGCCAGGGCCAGGTGGGCGGCGTCGTTTTTGGCGGCGATGAGGAGACCCGAGGTGTCCCGGTCGATGCGGTGGACAATGCCCGGCCGCAGTTCGCCGTTGATGCCCGAAAGGCTGTCTCCGCAGTGATACAGCAGGGCGTTGACCAGGGTGCCGTCTGGGTGGCCGGGGGCGGGATGGACCACCATGCCCACAGGCTTGTTCACCACGATGACGTCCGCGTCCTCATAAACCACATCCAGGGGGATGTCCTGGGGGAGCAGGCCCACCGGCTCCGGGTCCGGCAGAGAGAGCGTCACCCCGTCGCCGGGGGCGGTGCGGGTGTTCTTTTTGGCCGGGCGGCCGTTGACCGCCACAGCGCCCTCCTCCAGCAGCCGCTGGGCTGCTGAGCGGGTGAGCCCCTCCACCGAGCGGGCGAGAAACTGGTCCAGCCGCTCCCCCTCCCGGTCAGCCCGCAGCAGGATGGGAGTCATGGGGGTCCTCCTTCTTCTCCTTGTCGTAGAAGCACAGGAAGTAGACGCAGAAGGCGATGCCGCCGCAGACCACGCAGATATCGGCCACGTTGAAGACGGCAAAGCGCATAAAGAGCAGGTTGAACATGTCGGTGACCGAGCCGAAGAGGGCCCGGTCGATGAGGTTGCCGATGGCTCCCGCCAGCACCACGGAGAGGCTGGCCCGCCCGAAGGGGCTGCGGAAGATCCCCTTGAGGAGGACCCCAATGAGGACCGCCGCCACCACAGCGGACACCAGGGTCAGCAGCCAGGTGTGCCCTGAGAGGATGGAGAAGGCCGCGCCGGTGTTCTGCCAGTGGGTGAGCTCCACCAGGCCGGGGAGGAAGGGCAGGGAGGTCCCCAGGGGGATGTAGGTCCGAACCAGGTATTTGACGATCTGATCGGCGGCCACCAGGACCGCCACAAGCAGGGCGTACAGCATGGAAGCACTCCTATTTCTTTCATCTCCCCCATTGTACCACGGTCCTGCCCGGGGCTCAACTGAAATTGCAGAAAACCTGGTCAAATTTCTGCCGCGCCATGCTTCGGGCTGGATATCTGGTCACTGGCCTGTGGTTCTCAGCCGGCCGGAGGTCAAAGCGCACGGCTGATAGGCGCCGGCTTTGCCCTGCAAGGGCCTCTGAAAGGCGAACGCCCGGCTGAGCGGCCCTGTTCAGGCGGCTCAGCCGGGCGCACTCTCCCGCGCCGGCGCCGGTCAGGGCTGGCCGCAGCGGAAGCGGTGGAGGATATCCTGGGCCTGGTCCGGGGTGAGGACGCCGCCGGGGTCCAGACGGCCGCCGGGGGACCAGGCCATCAGGCCGGCGCCGGCGGCCCAGTAGAGGGAGTCGTCCGCCCAGGGGGAGATGTCGGCGTAGTCGTTGCACGCCGCCACGCCGTCGGGGAGGAAGGTGTCCCGGCCCTGGATGGCCGCCCAGCGGCGGAGGAGTACGGCGGCCTCCTCCCGGGTGATGGGGCGGTCGGGGGCGAAGCGGCCCTCCCCCACCCCCAGGACCAGGCTCTGGGCGGCGGCCCAGCCCAGGGCTTGGGCGCAGGCGTGGTCCCGTGGGACGTCGGTGAAGGCGGTGGCGGCGTCGTAGGGGACCGCCCCGGCGCTCTCCCACAGGAGGACCACAAAGTCTCCCCGGGTGACCGCCCCCTCCCCGGCGGCGACACGGGTCTTGGGGAACAGCAGCAGCAGGAGCAGCAGCAGGGCGGCGGGTATCCGCATGGGGCATTCCCTCTTCTCTTCAGGATGCCCGGAGAATACCATGATCTGGAAGGTCTGTCAAGGGGAAGGGTGTCGGAGGGACTGGGTCAAAGGGGCTGGACCCTCCTTTACGCGAACTCAACGCCGAACTGCTCCACCCAGGAGTCCGGGTTCTCCGTGAACCAGATCCGGTTGACCGAGGCGTCGTAGCCGGACAGCCGGAAGTCTCTGGAATAGGTCCAGGCGGTGTCCGTGGGCAGCTCCGGGATGTCCAGGACAAAGCAGCCGTTGTCCGACCAGGCCACGGCGGAGATCAGCCGGGGGGGCTCCCCCTCTGGCGCTGCCGGAAACTCCAGGGCCACCCGGACAATATTCGGGTCGTTGGAGAAGACCAGAATAGGCTCCTCATAACGAAGAATGACCTGGTCTGTCATGGGGATCAGGGCCTGGGCGGGGTCGTTCTCCACCACCTCCACGCCGCCGGCGTCCCAGAAGAGACCGCTGCGCCGGATGCTGACCACGCCGTACCAGTCCCGCCAGCGGACGGCGTAGGAGCGCTCATAGGCGATGGGCTCCTCCAGGGTGCAGAGGACCTGGGAGGGGCCGAAAAAGGCCCGGCGCTCGGTGGCCCGGCGGGCCAGGCCGGCGGTGGGGATGGGGAAGTCCAGACAGATGTAGAGCAGGAGCAGGGAGAAGAGCAGAATCAGGCTGTCCCGGAGAAAGCGCCTGCGGCGGTTGAAATAGATGTTTGGCCGGCTCATGACGGCTCGCCTCCTTCCAGAGAGAGGGTGAGGGTACATTCCCTTACCCCGAAGGGCTGGAGGGTCAGGATGACCTGGGCGGCGCCGGGGTCCAGGCCGGTGACCTGCATATCATAGTAGGAAATGAAGGGATAGTCGGTTAAGGGATTCCCCCAGGACCGGCAGGTATCTGCAAGCCGGCCGCTTTCGGCAGAGGATCCACCGTCAACATAGACGTTCCCCAGGTCGTCCTGGGCGGAAATCCAGGCGTCTATCTCAGGGTCCCGGTACCAGGGATTCCAATGGGTGACCTTCAGCAAATAAGAGAGGGTACGCTGGCCGTCTTCCCAGGTGTTGAGGACGGCATAGGGGATGGAGAGGGTATAGTCCTCCGTGCGGGCGGTGGCGGTGGGCTGGAGCAAAACAGTGTTCTCTGTCTCCTCCATGCCGCGCTGATAATACAGTACGCCGCGAGAGGTGATGGGATAGGCAGGGTCCAGTAGATCGGGCAGGTCCCGGCCCAGAAAGAGGATCAGGAAATAGATGGCCGCTGCCGCCGCGAGCTGGGAGGTCCATTTGAGGACCGCCAGGAGCCAGCCGGCCAGAGGGCTGTGGAGCTGGTCCAGGGACTTCCCCAGCTCCACCGGGTCCCCCATGGCGGCCACGGCCTCCGCCCGGGCGTCCAGGACAGGCAGGCCCCGCTCTTTTAAGGCGCCGACGTGGTCCTGGAGGTGGTCCAGCAGCTCGGCCTGGATGGCCGCCCGGTCGGGCCGGAAGCGGACCTGGGCGCAGACGGCGGCGCAGAAGGTCTCAAAGGGGTTGGAATCGTGCATGGCGGCCTCCCTTCACGAAGAGGCAGGGCCGGACAGGGCCTCCCCCTCCGCCGGTGAGAGGGCAGAGAGAATGGCGTTCACCTTCTGGGAGAACGCTGTCCACTCCCGCTTCTGCTCCTCCAGACGCCGGAGGCCCTTCCGGGTGATGTGGTAATACTTCCGGGTCCGGCCGGTGGAGGCCTCCCGGGTGTAGGAATTCACTGCCCCGTCCTTCTCCAGGCCGTGGAGAATGGGGTAGAGGGTTCCCTCCTTCAGGGTGAGGGTGAAGGTGTGATCGCTCCGGGCGTCCAGCTCGGCGATCATCTCGTAGCCGTACTTGTCCCCGGCGGCGAGCAGAGAGAGGACCAGCAGCGTGGTGCTCCCGGACAGCAGGTTCTTGTCGGCCTTCATGGCAGGTCACTCCTTTCCGTGTTTCAATCCATATTTCCTAATACCTCGTCCTTCTAGGTATAATATACCTCGAGAAGCTAGGGCTTGTTTGAAAATTGGCGATGTGTCCAGCAGGGAGGGATTTTGGGCGGCTGGCAAGCAATTTTTTCGCAGGAATCCTGGCGGATTTCAAGGAAAAATTGCGCCGTCCAGGGGGCAAAAGACCCGCCGGTTGGGCATGTTGCCATTTTTCAAACAAGCCCTAGGTATGTCAAGCAAAAAGTCCGCCGGACTGGAAGGGCTTCCAGTCCGGCGGACAGGCTCTGTGGAAATGGGGCCTCAGGCTGATGGGGAGGGGTCAGCCGCCCTGAGCCAGATCGGTCAGGGCCTGCCCCGTCACCCGGTAAACCGTCCAGTCGTCCATAGACTGGGCGGGGAGGGCGCGGTAGAAGTCGATGGAGGGCTGGTTCCAGTCCAGGCACCACCACTCCAGACGGCCGCAGCCCTCGGAGACGGCGATGGCGGCCAGGCGCTTGAGCAGGGCCAGCCCATAGCCTCTGCCCCGGTATTCGGGGCGGACATAGAGGTCCTCCAGGTAGAGGCCGCAGCGGCCCAGGAAGGTGGAAAAGCTGTGGAAGTAGAGGGCGAAGCCCACGGGCTCGAGCCCCTCCTGAGCCAGGAGCACCTGTGCGCCGCCCTTTTGGAAAATCCAGGTGCGCAAGGCGTCCTCGTCGGCCACCACCTCATGGAGCAGGTGCTCGTACTCGGCCAGCTCCCGGATGAAGCGGAGGATCAGGGGGGTGTCGGCCTCCACGGCCGGACGGATGGAAAAGGTCTGGTCCAAGGCATCCCTCAGGTCATCTGCTTGCGGCGGGAGATGTTCATGGTGCCGTCCTGCATATCGCCCACCCAGTCCAGGCTCTTTCCGGTGCCGTTGGCCACGCAGGAGATGGCGTCGTCGGCCACATAGGTCTCGATGCCAGTGTGGGACTCGATGAGCTTGTCAAAGCCCCAGACCAGGCTGCCGCCGCCGGTCATGCAGATGCCGTTGGTGGAGATGTCGGCCACCAGCTCCGGGGGGGTGCGCTCCAGGACGCTGTGGATGGCCTCCAGGATGCGGGTGGAGACCTCCTCAAAGGCCTCGATCATCTCAGAGGCGGTGACGGTGAAGACCCGGGGCAGGCCGGTCATGAGGCAGCGGCCCTTCACCTCATAGTTCTGCTCCTCGGGGCGGGGGAAGACGCAGCCGATCTGCATCTTGATCTCTTCGGCAGTACGTTCGCCGATGAGCACGTTGTGCTTCCGGCGTATGTACTTGATGATGGCCTCGTCGAACTGGTCGCCCGCGATTTTGATGGAGGCGGACTCCACGATGCCCCCCAGGGAGATGACGGCAATGTCGGTGGTGCCGCCGCCGATGTCCACAATCATGTGGCCGTCGGGCTTGGTGATGTCGATGCCGGCGCCGATGGCGGCGGCCAGGGGCTCCTCGATGAGGAAGACCCGGCGGGCGCCCGCCTGGATGCCGGCGTCCACCACGGCCCGCTCCTCCACCTCGGTGATGCCGGAGGGGACGCAGATGACCACCCGGGGCTTGAAGAGACGGAAGGAGGCGGACTTGCGGAGGAATTCCTTGAGCATCCGCTCCGTCATGTCGAAGTCGGAGATAACTCCCTCCCGGAGGGGGCGGATGGCCACAATGTTGCCGGGGGTGCGCCCCAGCATCTGCTGGGCATCGGTGCCCACCTTCAGCAGGGTGCCCTTGTCCTTGTCCATGGCCACCACGGAGGGCTCCCGGAGGACCACGCCCTTGCCCTTTACATATACCAGAACCGAAGCGGTACCCAGGTCGATACCGATGTCCTTTGCAAACATACCAGCACCTCGAAATCTTTTCAGCTTTGCTTTTATTTTAGCCAAGAGACCCATTGTTAAACCTCTTAGTTGTTGAAACGGCGGGAACTATCGTCCCTATTATATCGGGAGTTCCGACGGTTTTCAACTACAAATTCAAAAAGCTGACACGCAGGCGGGTGTTTCACCGCCGGGCCCGGGCCAGCGTGGCGCCGGTCACACCGGCGGCTCCGGCGGAGCGCAGGGTACGGGCGCACTCCGAGAGGGTGGAGCCGGTGGTGACGATGTCGTCGATGAGGAGGACCCGCCGGCCCTCCACCAGCGCGGGGTCCGACACCCGGTAGGCGCCCAGGACGTTGGCCCGGCGGGCGCTGTCGTCCCGGCCCAGGCCGGACTGGGCGCTGGTGCTGCGGATTTTTCGCAGGGTCTCCACCGCCGTATCCTCCAGAACCTGGGCGGCGGCCAGGGCCAGGAGCATGGCCTGGTCGTAGCCCCGCTTTCTCCGCCGCTCCGGGGCAAGAGGGACCCAGGTGATGAGGTCGTACTGTCCCGCCAGGTGTTCCCGGATGCACCGGGCCATCAGGCGGCCATAGGTTTTGGCGTAGCCCCGAAGGCCGGTGAACTTGTAGCGGTGGAAGGAGGCCCGGACGGCGTCCTGATACCACAGGGGAGAGACGCACAGGGAGACGAACTCCAGGCGCTGCCCGGCCTCCCCGGACAGGGTCCAGGGGAGGCTGGAGCGGCAGGCGGCGCACAGGCCCTCCTCGCCCTTGTGGAGAAGCTTGCGGCAGAAGACGCACTTGGGTGGGAAGAGCAGGTCCAGCAGGACCTCCGCCGGGCCCGTCATGCGAGGTCTTCCGGGGAGATGGGGCCATGCTCCTTCTCAAACTCTCTGACACAGGTTGTGATCAGGTATAGCACCTGACGGCTCATCGAGCGGCCCTCATAGGCCGCAATGTATTGCAGCTTGTCATGAAGCTCCAGATCCATACGGATACTCAGATGTTTCGTCTCTTTCATATACTCTGCCTCCCCATTTTTGAGGTAAACAAAGCATATCCTTTGCATTAAAAATTAGATTATTATTAGTGCATTTTTACGGCTTGAAATTTTGGACCTTAAAGGTCCGGCGTCCCGCCGGACCCCCGGAGTGGAACCCCAAACGGGGGAAACCCTCTCAGTCTGCGGCTGACGCCGCAGCCAGCTCCCCCGGAGGGGGAGCCAAGAAGACGGGACGCCGGGCCGCAAGGGGGCCCTTTCCCCCTTTTTCCGAGAAAAAAGTTGCCTTTTCTCCCGGGACAGGGTATAATAGCACGTTGCCATTTTTTCATTTACTTTTTGCGGCCAGAGGCCGCGTTTTTTAAGAGGTGTATTTTGTTGCGAAACGAAAACTTGCGGAACGTCGCCATCATCGCCCACGTCGACCACGGCAAGACCACCCTGGTGGACGAGATGCTCAAGCAGAGCGGCGCCTTCCGGGAAAACCAGGCGGTGGCCGAGCGGGTCATGGACTCCAACGACTTGGAGCGGGAGCGGGGCATCACCATCCTGGCCAAAAACACCGCCGTGCAGTATAACGGCGTGAAGATCAACATCGTGGATACCCCGGGCCACGCCGACTTTGGCGGCGAGGTGGAGCGCATTTTGAAGATGGTCAACGGCGTCATCCTCCTGGTGGACGCCGCCGAGGGCCCCATGCCTCAGACCCGCTTCGTCCTCTCCAAGGCCCTGGAGCTGGGCCACCGGGTCATCGTGGTGGTCAACAAAATCGACCGCCCCGACCAGCGCATCCACGAGGTCTGCGACGAGGTCCTGGAGCTGTTGATGGACCTCAACGCCACCGAGGAGCAGTTCGACTCCCCCACCCTCTTCTGCTCCGGCCGGAACGGCACCGCCTCCTACTCCCACGACGTGCCGGGCGCAGACTTAAAGCCCCTCTTCGACACCATCCTGGACTATATCCCCGCCCCGGAGGCCGACGTGGAGGCCCCCTTCCAGATGCTGGTCTCCTCCATCGACTACAACGAGTTCGTGGGGCGCATCGCCATCGGCCGCATCGAGCGGGGGGCGGTGAAGCAGAACCAGGAGATCGCCGTGTGCAACTACCACGACCCTGAGGCCCCGCCCAAAAAGGCCAAGGCCACCGCCCTCTACCAGTTCGAGGGCCTCAACCGGGTCCCGGTGTCCGAGGCCGGCGCCGGGAACATCATCGCCATGAGCGGCATCGGGGACGTGACCATCGGGGATACCATCTGCGCCCCCGACTGCCCGGAGCCCATGGAGTTCGTCAAAATCTCCGCTCCCACCATCGAGATGACCTTCTCCGTAAACGACTCCCCCTTCGCCGGGCGGGAGGGTAAGTTCGTCACCTCCCGGCAGCTCCGGGAGCGGCTGTTCCGCGAGACCCTGAAGGACGTCTCCCTCCGGGTCAGCGAGACCGGCTCCACCGACGCCTTCAACGTGGCCGGGCGGGGGGAGATGTCCCTGTCCATCCTCATCGAGACCATGCGCCGGGAGGGCTATGAGTTCCAGGTCTCTCCCCCCCGGGTCCTCTACCAGGAGATCGAGGGCAAAAAGTGCGAGCCCATCGAGCGCCTGGTCTGCGACGTCCCCAGCGACGCCGTGGGGGCGGTCATCGAAAAGATCGGCTCCCGGAAGGGGGAGATGCTGGAGATGGTCCCCGTGGGCAGCCGCATGAAGCTGGAGTTTCTGGTCCCCGCCCGGGGCCTCTTCGGCTACCGCAACGAATTTTTGACTGACACCAAGGGGGAGGGCATTATGGCCTCGGTCTTCGAGTGCTACGCCCCCTACAAGGGGGACCTCTCCCGGCGCTCCAGCGGCTCCCTGATCTCCTTTGAGACCGGCGAGAGCGTCACTTACGGCCTCTTCAACGCCCAAGACCGGGGCGTCCTCTTCATCGGCCCCGGCGTCCCGGTCTACGCCGGCATGGTGGTGGGGGAGACCCCCAAGAGCGAGGACATCACCGTGAACATCTGCAAGAAGAAGCAGCTGACCAACATGCGGGCCTCCGGCTCCGACGAGGCCCTGCGGCTGACGCCCCCCCGGCAGATGTCCCTGGAGCAGTGCCTGGAGTTTCTGGCCGACGACGAGCTCCTGGAGGTCACCCCCGAGTCCCTGCGCCTGCGCAAGCGCATCCTCAACCACGCCGACCGCATGAAGGCCCTCAAGGGCGGAAAATAAGCCAAAATGTCAAAACATGCTGTATTTCAGCCCGGCTGGAATACAGCATGTTTTTTCGGAGAGCCCGGAGCTGCCGGCGCTCAGCCCACGGCGTCCACCAGGGCGTTGAGGGCCTCCAGGTCGGGGGGCTCCACCGGTTCAGCGTTGACGCCAAAGTCCAGCTTCAGGGCGAGAAGACGCCGGACGCTCTGGTCCAGCCGCGCCTGGGAGAGGCGGCCGGACTCCGCCGCCGCCAGGAGGGCCTGGCAGACCTCCTCCACGCTTCCCGCCTCATGGCAGACCAGCAGCAGGTCGCAGCCGGCCTCCACCGCCAGGACGGCGGCCTCCCCCAGGCCGTAGTTCTGGGTGACGGCCCCCATGGTCAGGTCGTCGGTGACCACCACTCCGTCAAAGCCCAGCTCCTCCCGGAGGAGGCCGGTGACCACCGCCGGAGAGAGGGAGGCGGGGCGCTCCGGGTCGATCTGGGTCATCAGGATATGGCCCATCATCACGGCGGGGAGGCCCGCCAGGATGGCCGTCTGGAAGGGGACCAGCTCCTCCGCCAGAAGGGCCTCCCGGGTCTTGTCCACCACGGGAAGATCTGTGTGGGAGTCGGCGCCGGTATCCCCGTGGCCGGGGAAGTGCTTCCCCACCGCAATGACGCCCGCCTCCATCAGGGCGGCGGCGCAGGCGGTTCCGCCCTCCGCCGCCGTCTCCGGGTCGGAGCCGAAGGCCCGGCGGCCGATGACGGTGTTGTCCGGGTTGGACCAGACGTCCAGGCTGGGGGCAAAGTCGGTATTGATCCCGAAGGCGGCGCACTCCGCCCCCAGTGCCCGGCCCAGGGCCGCCGGTCCGGCGGCGTCATAGGGGTTGGGGAGCCGGTGGACCTCCGGGGGCATCCGATCCACCGAGCCCCCCTCCTGGTCCGCCGCAATCAGCAGGGGAATGCCATCCCCCGCCAGGGCCTTGAGGCCGTTGGTCAGCTCCACCATCTGCCCGGCGTTCTCCACGTTGCGGCCGAAGAGAATCACGCCCCCCACATGGAGGTCCTGGATGTAGGCCCGGACCTCCTCCCCGGCCTGGGCGCCGTAGAACCCAGCCATGAGGAGCTGCCCCACCTTCTCCTCCGTGGTCATGGCGGAAAGGGCTTCCTCCACCGGGTCTGGCTCCGGGGTGGGCGTGGGGGTGACCGGAACCGGCGTGGAGGCGGGCGGAGCCGGGGTCGCCGGTCCGGCGGCGGGGCGGCAGCCGACGGTCAGAAGGAAGAGGGCCAGCAAAAGGGGCAGGGCGCGCGTTTTTCTTCTCATGGGGCCCGCCTCCTCAGCGCTTGTTCCGGCGGGGCCCCCGGCCTCCGCTCCGGCGGCCCCGGGGGCGGCTGGCGCGGCCCCGCTTTTCGGGGGCGGGCTCCCGCCGGGGGGTGGAGCGGACCTTGGGCAGGGCCCCCGGCTCCCCAGGGAGGGTGAAGTCGATCTGGCCGCTGCCGGGGTTGGCGGCGGCGCAGAGGACCTCCAGGGGCATCCCGAAGGTGTAGACGAACTTGGTCCGCACCCCGGTGAGGGTCATCCGGGCCTCGTCATACTCATAGCGGTCGTCGGGCAGGGCGGTGACGGGGAGCAGCCCCTCCACCCCGTTTTCCAGCCCCACGAAGAGACCGAATTTCGTGATCCCGGTGACGGTCCCGGAGAATGCCTCCCCCACATGGGGGACCATATACTCGGCCAGATAGCACTTTTCAATCTCCCGCTCGGCACTCATGGCGGCCACCTCCCGCTCGGAGGACTGGACGGCGGCGCGCTTCACGGCGGCTGTGAGCTTCCCCCGCTGCCGCTCCAGGGTCCCGTCCAGCAGGGCGGTGAGGATGCGGTGGACCATCAGGTCTGGATAGCGGCGGATGGGGGAGGTGAAGTGGCAGTAATACTTGGCCGCCAGGCCGAAGTGCCCCAGGTTCTGGGGGTCGTACTGGGCCTTCATGAGGCTCCGCAGGACCATGGTGTGGATAGCGGGGGCCTGGGGGGTCCCCTTCACCCGGTCCAGGATGCTCTGGAGGGCGCCGTGGCTGGCCTCCTTCAAATCGAAGCCCCAGGGGGCCAGCATGGTCCGCAGGGCGGCCGCCTTGTCCTCGCTGGGCTTCTCGTGGACCCGGTAGACGCAGGGGAGCCCCGCCTTCTGGAGGTGCTCGGCCACGCACTCGTTGGCGGCCAGCATGAAGGACTCGATGAGCTTTTCCGACTCCCCGGCCTCCCGGACCCGGACGTCCACAGGGCTGCCCGCCTCGTCGCAGACGATATAGCACTCCCGGGTCTCCAGGTCCAGGGCCCCCCGGCTGCGGCGGCGGCGTTCCAGGGCCTTGGCCAGAACGGCCATGTCCCGGAGCATGGGGAGGATGTGGGCGTACCGCTCCGCCAGGGCGGGGTCCCGGTCCTCCAGGAGGAGGTTGCAGTCCCCGTAGGTCATCCGCTCGGTGGAGCGGAGGACCGACTTGGCGATGCGGTGGTCCAGCACCGCCCCGGAGGGGTCCAGGGTCAGGATGCAGGAGAGGGCCAGCCGGTCCACATGAGGATTCAGGGAGCAGATGCCGTTGGAGAGCTCCTCCGGCAGCATGGGGACCACCCGGTCGGCAAAGTACACCGAGGCGCCCCGGTGGAAGGCCTCCAGGTCCAGGACCGAGCCCGCCGGGACATAGTGGGAGACGTCGGCGATGTGGACCCCCAGGACCCAGCGGCCTTTTTCGTCCCGCTCCAGGGAGACGGCGTCGTCGAAGTCCTTGGAGGAGGCGCCGTCGATGGTGATGACCGTCCTGTCCCGGAGGTCCAGGCGGTCGGCCCGGGCGGCCGGGTCCACCTCCTCCGGGGCCAGGGCGGCGGCGGCCCGGACCGGGGCGGGGAACTCGTCTTCAATATCGTAGCGGTAGAGGATGGCGGCCACGCTGGCCTGCCGGGTGCCGTCCCGGCCGAAGCTGGCCTTGAGGGCGCCCATGGGGGGGAGCTTGGCGCTGCCGTAGCTGCTCACAGCCACGGCGATCTTGTCTCCGGGCCGGAGCTTCCCGGCGGAGCGGCCCACCACCTTTACGGCGTGGGGGTAGCGGTCGCTGCTGGGCCGGAGCCAGGTCTCCCGGCCCCGGCGCTCCACCGCGCCGATGAGGGTCTTGGTGTTGCGCACCAGCACGGCGGTGACCCGGGCCGCCTGCCGCTGGGGGTTCTTGGGGTCGGCCTGGGTCTCGGCCCGGACCCGGTCCCCGGTCCAGGCCCCGCCGTCGGCCCCCGGGGGGACAAAGAGGGCGGAGGCCCGGTCTGCGGCCCCGTCGGGGGTCAGAAAGCCGAAGCCCCTGGCGTTGGCCTGATAAATGCCTTCTAATGTCATGGCGTGTATCTTCTCCTTCGTATCTTTCCAAAGTGTGCACCAAAAAGTATGCGCAGCTTGGGTCCGGTTCAAAAGGGCCGGAGATGAGAAAAGGGACGCCCTCCCGCGATGCGGAGCGCGTCCCTCTCAGGGTTTTCCTCAGGCGGCCACGGCGTCGGGCAGCAGGCAGAGGACCAGGGTGAGGATCATGAAGCCGATGGCCACCCACTTGGTCCAGCGGGCCAGCTTGGCGTCCCAGCTCTTGGCCTTGTTCTTGGACAGGAAGGTGTCGGCGCCGCCGGCGATGGCGCCGGACAGGCCGGCGCTCTTCCCGGACTGGGCCAGCACCACGAAGGTCAGGAACAGGGCGGCCAGCACCTGGACAATGGTGAGAACCAGTTTCACAGTACCCATGAGAGCATCGTTCCTTTCAAGCCCCGGAGGGCGTGGTCAGCATGAAACGGGCGCAGTGCGCCCGGACAAGTACAAAGTATCCTATCACACTTTTTTCGAAAATGCAAGCCCCATTCCGCCGAAAAAACACGCCCCCGGGGCCGGCCGCTATGTTCCGGTTTTCTTCTGGAAAAGGTTGCAAAATCCCCCCCGATATGATATATTGACGGGAAAGCTTCCAGATTTGAGGCCGCGCCCCGGAAGGTCCGGCGGCGTTTGGGCGCGGAACGGGGTTTCGCCTGCCTGTGGGTGGCCTTGGATCAGGCACGGGAAGGCAGAAAGGAACATGCGCCCATGGAAATCAACGGCGAACAGGTAAATGAGGTCGTCCGCTACGACCAGCTGGGGCTCTCCCCTGAAATCATGAAGGCCCTGGACAAGAAGGGCTACGTCCAGGCCACCCCCGTCCAGGGCGGTGCCATTCCTTATTTTATGGCGTGGAAGGACGTCATCGCCAAGGCCCCAACCGGCACTGGCAAGACCTTTGCCTTTGGCATCCCCATGGTGGAGCACATCGACCCGGACAGCGACGCCGTCCAGGGATTGGTGCTGGCCCCCACCCGGGAGCTGGCCATCCAGATCATGAACGAGCTCCGGGATCTCTGCGCCTTTAAGGAGGGGGTCCGGGCGGTGGTGCTCTACGGGGGCCAGCCCATCGACCGGCAGATCAGCCAGCTCAAGAAGCGGCCCCAGATCGTGGTGGCCACCCCCGGACGCCTGATGGACCACATGAAGCGCCGCACCGTCCGCCTGGATCAGGTCCAGACCGTGGTGCTGGACGAGGCCGACCGGATGCTGGACATGGGATTCATCCACGACGTCACCCGCATCCTGGACCAGATCAAGTCCCGGCGGAACATGGGGATGTTCTCGGCCACCATCTCCCGGGAGGTTATGGACATCTCCTGGGTCTACCAGCGGGACCCGGTGGAGATTGTGGTCCGCCCCGATGAGGAGAATAAGCCAGACATCCAGCAGTACCGCGTGGATGTGGACCGGGGGGAGAAGGCCGGGCTCACCGCCCGGATTCTGGACGCGGCGGGCTATGAGCGGGCCATCGCCTTCTGCAACACCAAGAACATGACCGACCGGCTCACCGGCCTGCTGCGGATACGGGGCATCTCCTGCGAGGCCATCCACGGCGACATCCAGCAGTCGGTCCGGGAGAAGACCCTGGGGAAGTTCCGCCGGGGGGAGCTGCGGGTGCTGGTGGCCACCGACGTGGCCGCCCGGGGCCTGGACATCGACGACGTGGACGTGGTCTTTAACTACGACGTTCCCGATGAGACCGAGTACTACGTCCACCGCATCGGCCGCACCGGCCGGGCCAAGCGCCACGGGGTGGCCTACACCCTGGTGTCCACCATCGCCGAGAGTCTGAAAATGGACGACATCCAGAAGATCACCCGCAGCCAGGTCCACCGCCTCAAGTACGAAAACGGGGTCCTCCTGGACCTGGAGGAGGGGCAGGAGAACTAGGGCTTGTTTGAAACATGTCAACATGCCCAACCGGCGGGTCTTTTGCCCCCTGGACGGCGCAATTTTTCCTTGAAATCCGCCAGGATTCCTGCAAAAAAATTGCTTGCCAGAGGCCCCAAATCCCTCGCTGCTGGACACATCGCCAATTTTCAAACAAGCCCTAACCGCACAGGGGGAATCCCCGGCCAGGAGGTTGCCCTTTCCCCCGCCTTTGTGATATACTTTTCCAACATCTCCACAAGGAGGCCCTGCCGATGTTTACCTTCAACCACGTCAACTTCAACGTCCTGGACCTGGAGCGGAGCCTGGACTTCTACCGGGAGGCCCTAGGTCTCGTCCCCGTCCGGGAGAAGGCGGGCAAGGACGGGGCGTTCAAGCTGGTCTACCTGGGCGACAACGTCTCCCCCTTCACCCTGGAGCTCACCTGGCTCCGGGACCGTACCGAGCCCTACGACCTGGGGGAGGGGGAGTTCCACCTGGCCTTCGCCGTGCCGGACATGGACGCCGCCCATCAAAAGCACCGGGAGATGGGCTGCATCTGCTTTGAGAACCCGGAAATGGGCATCTACTTCATCGAGGACCCCGACGGCTACTGGCTGGAGATCATTCCAGCCAGGGACTAACGGCCCGTGGCCAGGAGCAAAGGGGGCCGGCTGGTCTACGCCGACCTGCTGCGGGTGGCGGCCATGCTGGCGGTCATCGTCATCCATGTCTCCGCCGGCTGGCTGGAGTCGTCCCCGGTGGGGACAGCGGACTGGCACGCCCTAAACGCCTGGGACGGCCTGTGCCGCTGGGCTGTCCCTGTCTTCGTCATGTGCAGCGGCATGTTCCTCCTGGACCCCAAGCGGAGCCTCCCCCTGCCCCGGCTCTTTCTGGGGCATTTTCTGCGCATGGCGGCGGCCCTGCTGGTCTGGGGGACGGCCTATCACCTCCTCCACCAGTTCCTGGCGGGGACCCTCTCTCTGGCCAGCATTCCCTACGCCCTTTACGCCGTGATTTTGGGTGACACCGAGGCCCACCTGTGGTATCTCATCACCATCATGGGCCTCTATCTCATGACGCCCCTCCTACGGGCCTTCGTCCGGGGGGCCTCCCGGGGGGACTTCCACTGGTGCTTCCTGGTCTACGGCCTCTTCATGCTGGCCCTCCCCCTCTTCCTGCGCCTCCGGGGGAGCCAAACCGTGACCCTCTACGCCAACCGCCTCTCCCTCAACTTCAACCTGGCCTTTCCGCCCCTGGCCTATGTGGGCTACTTCCTGGCGGGGTATTACCTCAAGACCTATCCCCTAAGCCGGACGGCCCGGGGCATCCTCTATGTGCTGGGCATCGCCGGGGCCGCAGCCACGGTGGGGGGCGCCGCCCTGCTGTCCCAGCGCGCCGGTGGGCTGGACGTCACCCTCTACAGCTACCTCACCCCCAACGTCGCCGCCATGGCGGCGGCCCTCTTCGTCCTCTTTCGGGAGGTGCTGGGCGGCAGCGGCCAGGGCGCCTGGAGGCGGCGCTTTAGTGCGATGGCCGCGTGCAGCTTCGGGGTCTATCTCTGCCATGTGGGGTTTCTCCTCCTCCTGCGGCACTTTGGACTGGGCACTCCCCCCGTCCCCGCCGCCGTGGGGGTCCCACTGCTGGCCCTGGCGGTCTTTCTCCCCAGCTATGTCCTCTCCTGGCTCCTCCACAAAATCCCTGTGGCGGGGCCCTATCTCACCTGACGCCCCATTCTGACGCAAAGGAGCCCCGCCCATGCTCTTTTCCAGCTCCATCTTTCTCTTTGCCCTTCTCCCGGCGGTGCTCCTGGGCTACTATGTGATCTTCCGGGGGATGCGCCGGGCCCAGAACGGCCTGCTGCTGGCGGCCTCCCTCCTCTTTTACGCCTGGGGGGAGCCCTGGTTTGTGCTGGTGATGATGGGTTCCATTCTGGCCAATTTCGGCTTTGGTCTCTGGGTCCACGCCTGGAAGCTGGGGGGACGGCGGCTCCTCCTCCCCGTGGCCTCCGCCTGCGTGTGCAACCTGGGGCTCCTTTTTGTCTTCAAATACCTGGTCTTTACCCTGGAGAATTTGAACCTGCTGGGGCTCAACCTGCCCATTCCCGGCATTGAGCTGCCCATCGGCATCTCCTTTTTCACCTTCCAGGCCCTGAGCTATGTCCTGGATGTGGCCCTGGGGGAGGCCGAGGTCCAGCGGAGCCCCTTCGCCCTGGGGCTCTATGTCTCCCTCTTTCCCCAGCTCATCGCCGGGCCCATTGTCAAGTACTCCACCGTGGCCGCCGAGCTCAAAAACCGCCGGGAGAACTGGGCCGACTTCTCCGACGGGTGCTGCCGCTTCCTGGTGGGCCTGGGGAAGAAGGTCCTTCTCTCCAACCAGCTGGCCCTGGTGGCGGACGCCGCCTGGGAGACTCCAGGGGCGGAGCTCTCCACCGCCCTGGCCTGGCTGGGCTCCCTGTGCTACACCCTCCAGATCTACTATGACTTCTCCGGCTACTCCGACATGGCCATCGGCCTGGGGCGGATGTTCGGCTTCCATTTCCTGGAGAATTTCAACTGGCCCTACGCCGCCCGGTCGGTCACGGAGTTCTGGCGGCGGTGGCACATCTCCCTGTCCACCTGGTTCCGGGACTACGTCTATATCCCCCTGGGGGGCAGCCGGGGTGGCCGGGGGAGGACCCTGCGGAACCTCTTTGTGGTGTGGCTCCTCACCGGCGTCTGGCACGGGGCCAGCTGGACCTTCGTTGCCTGGGGGTTCTTCTACTTTCTGCTGCTGTCTCCGGAAAAGCTGTGGGGCTGGGTGATTCGCTGGCCGGCGTTCCTGGGCTGGGCCTGGACGGCCCTGATGGTGAATTTCGGCTGGGTCCTCTTCCGGGCGGGGACCCTCCCGGCCTGTCTGGACTTTCTGGCGGCCATGTTCGGCCGGGGCGGCGGGCCGGACCTCCAGGCCGCCTACTACTGGGGGCAGTACTGGGTGGTGATTCTGCTGGGGGTGCTCTTTGCCTTCCCGGCGGCCCCCTGGCTCACCCAGCGGGTGGAGCATGTTCTGGGGAAGCGCGCCCGGCGCCTCTTTCCCCTGTGGGACGCCGTCTACGGCCTGGCCCTGACCCTGGTTTTCCTGGCCTCCGCCGCCTTTCTGGTGAAGGGGACCTACAATCCCTTTATTTATTTCAATTTTTAGACGGGCCTGCGCCCCATCCGCCTTTTCAGGAGGTATGCCGCTATGACGGACCAATCTAAAATCAGAAACTTCTCCATCATCGCCCACATTGACCACGGCAAATCGACGCTGTCGGACCGGCTCATCGAGCTGTGCGGGGCGGTGTCCCAGCGGGAGATGGAGTCCCAGCTCCTGGATAACATGGACCTGGAGCGGGAGCGGGGCATCACCATCAAGGCCCGGGCGGTGAAGCTCAACTACCAGGCCCAGGACGGGAACGTCTACGAGCTCAACCTCATCGACACCCCCGGCCATGTGGACTTCAACTATGAGGTCTCCCGCTCCCTGGCGGCCTGCGAGGGAGCCATTTTGGTGGTGGACGCCGCCCAGGGCATCGAGGCCCAGACCCTGGCCAACACCTACCTGGCGGTGGAGCACGACCTGGAGATTCTGCCGGTCATCAACAAGATCGACCTCCCCGCCGCCGACCCCCAGCGGGTCAAGGAGGAGATCGAGAACGTCATCGGCATCCCCGCCCAGGACGCCCCGGAGATCTCCGCCAAGCAGGGCATCAACATCGAGGCGGTGCTGGAGGACATCGTGGCCAAGGTCCCCGCCCCCAAGGGGGACCCCGCTGCCCCCCTCCGGGCCCTGATCTTCGACAGCCAGTATGACCCCTACCGGGGGGTCATCGTCTACTTCCGGGTAATGGAGGGGACCCTCCGCACCGGAATGCCGGTGAAGATGATGGCCTCCGGAGCCAAATACGAGGTGCTGGAGTGCGGCCACCTGCTGCCCATCGGTATGGAGCCCTGCCCCGAGCTCATCGCCGGGGAGGTGGGCTACCTCACCGCCTCCATCAAGGACGTGAAGGACACCCGGGTGGGGGACACCGTCACCGGGGCGGAGCACCCGGCGGCCGAGCCCCTGCCCGGCTACCGTCCAGCCCGGCCCATGGTCTACTGCGGCATCTACACCGAGGATGGCTCCAAGTACCCCGACCTCCGGGACGCCCTGGAAAAGCTCCAGCTCAACGACGCCTCTCTGTCCTTTGAGCCGGAGTCCTCCGCCGCCCTGGGCTTCGGCTTCCGCTGCGGCTTTCTGGGAATGCTCCACATGGAGATCATCCAGGAGCGGCTGGAGCGGGAGTTTGACCTGGACCTCATCACCACCCTGCCCTCGGTGATCTACGAGATCACCAAGACCGACGGCACGGTGGTCCATGTGGACAACCCCCACAACTACCCCGACCCCGCCGTCATCGCCGAGGCCCGGGAGCCCTATGCCGCCGTCACCATCCTGACCCCGCCGGAGTTTGTGGGCAACATCATGCCCATGTGCCAGGAGCGCCGGGCCACCTTCCAGGATATGCAGTACCTGGACACCAGCCTGGTGGAGCTCCACTACTCCATGCCCCTCAACGAGATCATCTATGACTTCTTCGACACCCTAAAGGCCCGGACCAAGGGCTACGCCTCCCTGGACTACGAGCTGGACAAGTACGAGCCCAGCGACCTGGTGAAGGTGGACCTCCTCCTCAACGGGGAGCAGGTGGACGCCCTGAGCTTCATCGCCCACCGGGACAAGGCCTACGCCCGGGCCAGGCGGCTGTGCGAAAAGCTCAAGGAGAACATCCCCCGGCAGCTCTTCGAGGTGCCGGTCCAGGCGGCCATTGGCGGCAAGATCATCGCCCGGGAGACGGTGAAGGCCATGCGGAAGGATGTGCTGGCCAAGTGCTACGGCGGCGACATCACCCGGAAGAAAAAGCTGCTGGAGAAGCAAAAAGAGGGCAAAAAGAAGATGCGGAGTTTGGGGTCCGTACAGCTTCCGACAGAGGCATTTATGGCAGTTTTGAAGCTGGACGAGGAATAAAGCATCTTCTTTTTGCCCTCTGGGGCCCCGCAGCGCGGGGCGCGCCGTCAGGCGCGTACAAGGGTTTTGGGCCTCTGGGCCAAAACCCTTGGCGCAGGCGGAATTCATTTCCGCCGAGCATGTCCAATCCAATGGGGTCCCCACAAAAGGCAGCGCCTTTTGTGGGGCGGCAAAAAGAAGATGCGGAGTTTGGGGTCCGTACAGCTTCCGACAGAGGCATTTATGGCAGTTTTGAAGCTGGACGAGGAATAAAGCATCTTCCTTTTCCGCCCTCTTCGGCACCCCCCTCACCGCCGCCGTCTTTGCCCTGGAGGTGGTCCAGGCGGGGGTCATGCAGTACGCCGTCCTGGTCCCCGGCCTTCCACCCTGGCCCTCCTCCAGATGGTGGTGCTGGGCGGGCTGTGCGCCGCCCTGTCTGTCCTCTTCTGCAAGGTGGTCCACGGCGCCGGGCATCTCTACACCAAATACCTCCCAGCCCCCCGGCTCCGGGCCGTGGCAGGCGCTTTCTCCTGCCCGGCCCCTCCCCCTCCTTCGGCGGGGTGGTGGGTCTGGCCGCCGTCTTCTGCGGCGTACCAACTGCCTCCTCTCCACCATCCTGCTGGCCGCAGAGCTCTTCGGCGGGGAAGGCCTGCCCCTCTTCGCCCTGGCGGCGGCGGTATCCTACCGCCTGTCCGGCTACACCGGGCTGTATAGTGAGCAAGAGATCGTATATGCTAAGCATATCCCCCGCGAAATTGACAAAAAGGCGGAATAGATATGCGGCAAATCATCTACCACGGCGGACCCATCCTGACCATGGAGCCCGGCCCCGCCCCGGAGGCCCTGCTGACCTCCGGGGGCGCCATCGCGGCCCTGGGGAGTCTGGAGGCCCTTCAAGCCAGGGCCCCGGGGGCGGAGGCGCGGGATCTGGAGGGCCGTGCCCTGCTGCCGGCCTTCCTGGACCCCCACTCCCACCTCACCGCCCTGGCCTCCACTCTGGAGCTGTGTCCCCTGGGGGCGGCGGACTCCTTTGCCGGGCTGCTGGAGGCTTTGAAGGGCTTCGCCCAAAGCCGCCCCTCTGGCTGGCTCATGGGCTTCGGCTATGACCCCTGCGTCCTGGCCGAGGGGACCCACCCCACCCGGCAGGTGCTGGACCGGGCCTTCCCGGACCGCCCCGTCCTCCTGACCCACGTATCGGGTCACATGGGGGTGCTCAACTCCGCCGCCCTGGCCCGCTGCGGCGTCACGGCGGAGACCCCCGACCCGGCGGGGGGCAGGATCGGCCGGGAGGCCGACGGGCGGACCCCCAGCGGCTATCTGGAGGAGAACGCCTTTCGGGCGGCCTGCGCCCGGGCGCCCGCCCCAGACTCCGACCCGGTGGAGCTCCTGCGCCAGGCCCAGGCGGTCTACCTCTCCCAGGGCGTCACCCTGATTCAGGACGGCCTCACCGGGGCGCGGGAGTACCGGATGCTCGCCGCCGCCGCAGAGGCCGGGGCCCTCGCCGTCCCCGTGGTGGGCTATGTGGACCTGGAGCACCCGGGGGACCTGCCCGCCTCCCCCCACTGGCAGAAGGAGCGGGGCCAGCTCCGGCTGGGGGGCTACAAGATCTTCCTGGACGGCTCCCCCCAGGGGCGCACCGCCTGGCTGCTGGAGCCCTATCTGGGCGGGGACGGCCGGGACCTGGGCTGTCCCATCCACGACGACGCCACCGTCACCGGCTTTGTCCTCCGGGCCCTGGAGGAGGGGGTCCAGCTCCTGGCCCACTGCAACGGGGACGCGGCGGCGGAGCAGTTCATCCGCTGCTGCCGGGCCGCCCAGGACCGGGCGGGAAAACCGCTGCGGACCATCCGCCCGGTGATGATCCACGCCCAGCTGGTCCGGCGGGAGCAACTGGCGGAGATGGCGGAGCTGGGCATCCTCCCCTCCTTCTTCGCCGCCCACGTCTGGTACTGGGGGGACGTCCATGTGGAGAACCTGGGCCGGGCCCGGGCCAACCGCCTCTCCCCCCTGGCCTGGGCGGCGGAGCTGGACCTCCCCTATACCCTCCACCAGGATTCCCCTGTGATCCCGCCCAACATGATCGAAAGCCTGTGGTGCGCCGCCAACCGGGTGACCCGGGGTGGGGCTCTCCTGGGCCCGGACCAGCGCCTTTCCGCCTACGGGGCCCTGAAGGCCGTCACGGTCCACGCCGCCCGCCAGTACGGCCAGGAGGACCGGCGGGGCTCCCTGGCCCCCGGCAAAGCTGCCGACCTGGTGCTCCTGGACCGGGACCCCACCGCCGTGCCCCCCGAGGACCTCCGGTCCCTCCGGGTCCTGGAGAGCATTCAGGCCGGGGAGACGGTGTACCGGGCGTAGGCTGCCCTGGGCTGGCGGCGGGGGGCGAATTTTTTAAAAAAGATGTTCAAAGGCGGCCCCCTGTGGTAAAATAGCCTTTGAGGTGAAGGTTATTTGAACGTGATGCAATGGCTGAACGAAACGGAGGCGGGGGCGCTCCTCTCCACCGTGCTGATTTCCATGGTCCCCGTCCTGGAGCTCCGGGGCGGCATCCCCTGGGGGGTGGCCCACGGCCTGCCCCATCTGACCTCCTTTCTGGCCGCTGTGGTGGGCAACATGCTGCCCCTGCCCTTCATTGTGGTCTATATCCGCCGTATCTTCAAGTGGATGCGCCGCCACCTGCCCCAGCTGGACCGCCTGGTGGACCGCCTGGAGGCCAGGGCTCACCTCAAGGGACGCGCGGTGACCCGGTACAAATACCTGGGTCTGATGATCTTTGTGGCCATCCCTCTGCCCGGCACCGGCGGGTGGACTGGGGCCCTCATCGCCGCCTTTCTGGACATGCGCCTGTGCAAGGCCCTGCCCTCCATCTTCGGCGGGGTGCTCATCGCCGGGTTCCTCATCACCGGCCTGACCTACGGCTTTACCTCGATTTTTTGACCCTTCCCCACCTTCGCGCATAGAATGGCGCGGAGGTGGGTCATTTTGCTGTATGCTGTTTGGGAAGTTCTGCTGGCCCTGCTGGCCGCGTTCGGCCTCTTCGCGCTGGGCCGTCTGGCCTTCCGCCGCTTTTTGTACCCGGGCCCCGCCGCCCCGGCCTACGCCGTGGTCCTGGCCAAAGGGGACGGGGCCGCCCTGGAGCAGACCGTCAAGGGCCTGCTTTGGCGGCCGGCGGGGACAGGCCAGCGCTACACCGTGGTCATCGCCGACGCGGGGCTGGACCCCCAGGGCCGCGCCGTGGCCACCCTGCTGGCCAACGCCCAGCCCCGGGTGGTGCTCTGCCCCCTGGACGCCGTGGCGGAATACCTCATCTGACAAAGGAAAGGAAGTTGCCTGCCTTGGACGAGACAAAGGAGCTGACCCTTCTGGAGGGCACCGTGGACTCGGTCATCTTCCGCAGTGAGGAGGATGGCTATACCGTACTGCGCCTGACAGTGGGGGACCGGGAGCCGGTGACCGTGGTGGGCTGTATGCCCGGCGCCGCCCCGGGGGAGGGCCTGGCCGTCCACGGCGCCTGGGGCCGCCACGCCTCCTACGGGGAGCAGTTCCAGGCCCAGATCGTGGAGCGCCGGGTGCCCGTGGGGGTAAAGGCCATTCAGGAGTACCTGGCCTCCGGGGCCATCAAGGGGGTGGGGGCCTCCACCGCCCGGCGGCTGGTGGAGGAATTCGGGGAGGAGACCCTCACCGTCCTGGAGGAGCACCCGGAGTATCTGACCCGGATCAAGGGCATCACCCGGAAGCGGGCCCTCCAGATCGGGGAGGCCTACCGGCTCCAGATGGGGATGCGCCTGCTGCTGGACTTTTTGGGGGAGCACGGCCTGCCCCTCCAACTCGGGATGCCCCTCTACCGCCGGTACGGGGACCTGGCCTTGGACGTACTCCGGGACAACCCCTACCTGCTGGTGGATGAAGAGCTGGGGGTCCCCTTCTCCGCCGCCGACGCTCTGGCCCTCTCCCTGGGCGCCGACGGAGAGGACCCCCAGCGCCTGGAGGCGGGGCTCCTCTTCGAGCTCACCCACAACCTCAACAACGGCCACGCCTTTCTCCCGGTCCGAAAGCTGCTGTGGGCCGCCGGGCAGCTCCTGGGGGTGGAGGAGGCCGCCCTCTCCGACAGCCTGGACGCCCTGGAACACCAGGGCCGGGTGGTCCGGGAGGAGGTGGCCGGGGAGGACGCCTGCTATCTGGCCGCCATCCAGGAGGCGGAGGAATATGTGGCCTTCCGGCTGGAGGAGATGTGCGCCCGGGAGCTCCTGCCCCCGGAGCGGCTGGAGGCCCTCATCGACGGCATCCAGGCCCGGCAGGGCATTGTCTACGCCCCCCAGCAGCGCCAGGCGGTGGCTCTGGCGGCGGAGCGGCAGGTGATGCTCCTTACCGGCGGGCCGGGCACCGGCAAGACCACCTGCCTGCGGGGGGTGCTGGCCCTCTTCGACGCCCTGGGGCTGGACACCGCCCTGGCCGCCCCCACAGGCCGGGCCGCCAAGCGCCTGGGGGAGGCCTGCGGGGCCGAAGCCGCCACCATCCACCGCCTGCTGGAGACCCAGTTTGACCGCCAGACCGGCCAGCTGGTCTTCGCCCACGACGAGGACGAGCCCCTGGAGGCCGACGCCGTCATTGTGGACGAGGCCTCCATGGTGGATGTGCCCCTGATGCGGGCCCTCCTGTCCGCCCTCCGGGGGGACTGCCGGCTCATCCTGGTTGGGGACCCCGATCAGCTGCCCTCGGTAGGGCCGGGAAACCTCCTCTCCGACCTGCTGCGCTCCGGCCGGGTGCCCACGGTTCGCCTCACGGAGATCTTCCGGCAGGCCGCCCAGAGCGCCATCGTCCGCAACGCCCACAGCGTCAACCGGGGGGAGCTGCCCGACCTACATAACAACCAGTCGGATTTCTTCTTCCTGCGCCGGAAGGACCCGGTGCGGACGGCTGAGACCATCGTTGAGCTGGTCCAGACCCGGCTGCCCCAGAACATGGGCATCCCCGCCGGCCAGATTCAGGTGCTCTCCCCCACCCGGAAGCACCAGAGCGGCACCTTCGCCCTGAACCAGCGGCTCCAGGCCGCCCTGAACCCCCCGTCTCCGGACAAGGGGGAGCGCCGCTTCGGCCCCTACCTGTACCGGCTGGGGGACCGGGTGATGCAGGTGAAGAACAACTACGACGTCATGTGGCAGGACCGGGAGGGCTGCGGCGCCGGACTGGGGGTCTTCAACGGGGACATCGGCCGTGTTACCGCCATAGACCCCAGCGGCGAGCTGCTGACGGTGGACTTCGACGGCCGGCTGGTGGAGTACACCCCCGAAATGCTGGGGGAGCTGGAGCCGGCCTATGCCATGACGGTCCATAAGGCCCAGGGCAGCGAGTACCGGGCGGTGATCCTGGCCGTCAGCGACGGCTCCCCCGTGCTGCTGACCCGGGGGGTGCTCTACACTGCCATCACCCGGGCCCGGGAGCTCTTCATCCTGGTGGGGGACGAGGAGAAGGTGGTCCAAATGGTCCGCAGCGACCGCCAGCAGCGGCGGTATTCCGGGCTCCGGGCCCGGCTGGCCCGGGGGCAGGGATAGGGCCTTCCGAGACTTATGGCTGGGGGGCTTTGGCCAGCCGCCGGAGCCCGGCGGTCACCGGCGGGAGCAGCCGCAGGAAGAGCCGGTGGCGGCACAGCTCCACGGCGGTGCAGGCCAAAAAGATGCCCCCGGCGGCCAGGAGGGCGCCCCCGGCGCAGAGGAGGGGCGGGAGCTGGGCCAGGGCGGCGAAGCGGTCCCGCAGGACGAAGTTCCAGATCAGGGGATGGGTATGGATGAGATAGACCCCGAAGGCCAGCGGGGCCAGGAAATTTACGGTCCGGGCCGGGCGGCCCTCCGGTACCCTCAGCTTCCGAAACAGAGCCAGGAGGAACAGGGCCGAGAGGAGAATGGCGGGGGAGGTATAGCTCACCAGCAGGTCCGGCCGGAGGAAGCGGCCCATGGGGGTCAGGGGCCCCGGACCGGGGCGGAAAAGGAGCTTCATGCCCAGGGCTGCCAGGACACACAGGAAATAGCCCGCCAGGCAGGCCCTGGCGGAGGCCCTCCCCAGAAGGTCCAGCTTTCGGACGCAGGCTCCCAGCAGATAGAGGACGGTGAGCCACAGGAAGGTATAGCCCGCCCTGGTGAAAAAGAGGTCCTTGTCCAGGGCGGTGGGGACCAGGGAGAAGAGGGCCAGGAGCGCGGCCATCAGGGACTTGGTCTGGGCCCGATCCAGGTGGCTGAGGAGGATGTTCAAAAAGGGGAGAAAGAACATCAGGCAAAAATAGGCGGTAAAGTACCAGTACTGTCCCGTGAGGGCGGGAAAGCAGGCCTTGAGCACGTCCCGGAACCGGGCGGCGCCCGGCACAAAGAGCCGGAAGAGCAGGGTGATGCCGGCGGAGTAGAAGGCCGCCTGAGCCCAGGTGGCGAAGTGCTTTTCCCACTCAAAGCGCTGGCTCTGGGAGACATAGCCGCTGATAAGGCCGAAGCAGTCCACGGCGCAGTAGCAGGCCAGCTCCAGCAGCCAGCACAAAACGAAACTCCCGCCCCGGACCGGGGCAGCGTCCAGGGCGGTCAGAATGCCGCCCTGCCCCAGCACATGCAGGACCACCACCATGAACATGGACAGGCTCCGCAGCAGGTCCACGCCCAGATTTCGCTTCTGTATCACAAAAAGCCACCTCCAGGTTGTCAAGTGCTCCACCAAGTCAGAAACCTGCAGTTGTCTTCCGGCGGAATTTCCGCATCCCTTCGTGATCGTCCTTGGTGGGCGTCAGCCCACCGGCGTCCTCTGACTTGTTCTGCAAAAATTCCGCTCGAAATCCAATCTGCAATTTCTAACTTGGCAGAGTATTAGGGCTTGTTTGAAACATGTCAACATGCCCAACCGGCGGGTCTTTTGCCCCCTGGACGGCGCAATTTTTCCTTGAAATCCGCCAGGATTCCTGCGTCAAACTCCCTCGCTGCTGGACACATCGCCAATTTTCAAACAAGCCCTAGGCAATCGCATCCACACGGCATAGGGCGGGCGCCGTGCGGCTGTGTCATTATACTATGCGTGGGGCATCAACGCAAGAAAAAGGCCGCGTTCCTCTGTTTACATCGGAGCGGTGGGGGTGGTATAATGTCCTTGCTTCCCCAACGAAAGAGAGAGGTGGAGGGATCATGAAGACCCTGGTCATCGAAAAGGACGCCATCTGCCGCAACATTGCGGCGGTGAAGGAGCGGGCGGGATCCGCCGCCATCTACGCCGTGCTCACCGGGGACGGCTACGGGGCCGGGCTGGTGGAGCTGGCCCGGCTCCTGCGGGAGGAGGGCATCGGCCGCTTTGCCGTGTCCGAGCCCGCCGACGCCGCCGCCCTGCGGAAGGCGGGGCTTGTGGACGAGGAGATTTTGATGCTCCGCTCCACCACCGAGCGGGAGGAGCTGGAGGCGCTCATCGACCTGAACGTGGTGTGCACCATCGGCTCCCACGACACCGGGGTGGCCCTCAACGGCCTGGCCGAGGCCCGCTCCACCGTGGTGGAGGCCCACATCGAAATCGACACCGGCCTGGGCTTTGGGGGCTTTCTGGCCGGTGAGCCGGACAAGGTCCTGTCCATGTACCGCTACCTGCCCAACGTGGCCCTCTCGGGCATCTATACCCAGCTCTCCTCCGGCGGACGGGGGGAGCAGGCGGCGGAACAGCTCAAGGCCTTCCGCCAGGTGGTGGAGGCCGTCCACGCCGCCGGCTTTGAGACGGGCACCGTCCATGCCGCCGGCTCCAGCGCCCTGATGGCTTCCGACGAGGTCCGGCTGGACGCGGTGCGGGTGGGCTCGGCCTTCCTGGGCCGCTGCCGCCGGCGGCGGGGGGACGGCCTGACCACCGTGGGCCATGGCGAGGCCGGCCTGGAGGAGATCCGCTGGCTCCCCAAGGGCCACACCCTGGGGGGCGGAAGGCCGGTGAAGCTGCGAAAGCCCACCCGGGTGGCGGTGCTGCCGGTGGGGTATCAGAACGGCTTCGGTGTGGGGCGGCCCCCGGAGGGGGGGCTGTGGACCCAGCTCCGGGCCTGGCTGGGACAGCGGCGGCGCTTTGTCACCGTGGGGGAGAAGCGGGCCCGGGTCATCGGCCAGCCCGGGGCCCTGGAGGTCCTGGTGGACGTCACCAACCTCAAGTGTGCCTCCGGGGACAAGGCCGTCTTTCCCCTAGACCCCCTGTATGCCCGGGGGCTCAAGCGGGAATTCCGGTGAGAAAAAAGGGGGTTCTGCCATGCGGGCAGTTGTGACAAGAGTGACCTCCGCCTCAGTGACCATCGCCGGGGAGGTAACGGGCCGGATCGGCCAGGGGTTCCTGGTGCTGCTGGGGGTCGGCCCCCGGGACACCCGGGACCAGGCCGTGAAGCTGGCCGACAAGATTTTGGGCCTGCGGGTCTTTGAGGACGAGAACCAAAAGATGAACCGCAGCCTCTCCGCCGTGGGCGGCGAGCTGCTGGTGGTGAGCCAGTTCACCCTCTACGCCGACACCAGGAGCCGCCGCCCCGGCTTCACCGGGGCCGCCAAGCCCGAGCTGGCCGAGCCCCTCTATGAGTTCTTTTTAGAGGAGTGCGCCCGGCGGGGCTTCCCGCCCCAGCATGGCCGCTTTGGGGCGGACATGGCGGTGGCCTCCGTCAACGACGGGCCGGTGACCATTCTGTTTGACACCGACGCCCGATGACCAACAACGAAGAAAGAGGTGCTTTCACCATGACCGTAAAGACCATGCCCTTGGGGCCCATCGGCACCAACTGCTACCTGCTGGAGGACGAGGGGACCCAAACCGCCGCTGTCATCGACCCCGGCGGCGAGGCCGGGCGCGTCCTGGAGGTGCTCCGGGAGGACGGGATGACCCTCTCGGCTATCCTCCTCACCCACGGCCACTACGACCACACCGGCGGGGTGGGGGGCCTGGAGGCGGCCTGTCCCGGCACCCCCATCTATATTCACAGGGCCGACGTGGAGGGGGTGAATCCCTCCCTGTTCCCCACGCTGCCCCAGGCCCAGGTCCACTTCTACGATGAGGGGGACCGGGTGCAGGCGGGGGGGATCTCCCTGGAGGTCCTCCACACCCCCGGCCACTCCAAGGGCTCGGTGGTGCTGAAGGGCGGCGGGATTCTCTTCACCGGGGACACCCTGTTCCAGGGCTCCTGCGGCCGCACCGACCTGCCCGGCGGGAGCTACGCCGAGATCATGGCCTCCCTGGCCCGGCTCTCCGCCCTGCCCGGGGACTACCGGGTCTGCCCCGGCCATGAGGGGCTCTCCACCCTGGAGGCCGAGCGGCGGCAGAACTACTACATGCGGGAGGCTGTCCGGGGCTGAGGGCCCCGAAAAGGAGGGCGCCATGTACCACTACTACTTTGACCAGTCCCAGGAGGAGGCCGCCGCCCCGCCGGCAGTGCCGTCGCCGCCGGAGCCCTTCCCGCCCGCCGGGCCCCCGTCCCGGCGGAGGAAGCGCCGCTGGAGCCCCCGGCCGGAGTGCGGAGCCGCCGCAGTACTGTTGCTGATCTGTCTGGTGCTGGGCGGGACTGCGGTGCTGCTCCTCTTCTGGGCCCAGCCGGTGGAGGTCAGCGTCTGGACCGCCCCGCCGGGGCTTACCCTCCCCGCCGCCTCCGCCCCGGTCTCCGAGGCCCCGGCGCTGGAGCGCTACCCCAACGGGGACGGTACCGTCCTCACCCTGGCGGCCAAGCCGGAGGGGACGCCCCTCTCCTTCCAGGAGATTTACCGCCGGGTCAACCCCTCCATCGTCTCCATCCGGGCCGGCCTCTCCTACGGCGAGGCCCAGGGGACCGGGGTGATCATGACGGATACCGGATACATCATTACCAACGCCCACGTCATCGAGGGGGCCGGCCAGGTGGAGGTCTCCCTGGCCGACGGCCGGGTCCTCCCCGCCCAGCTGGTGGGCAGCGACAACCCCACCGACCTGGCTGTGCTGAAGGTGGAGGGTGACGGTCTCACCCCCGCCGTCTTCGGGGACTCCGAAGCCATGGAGGTGGGGGACGTGGTGGTGGCCATCGGCAACCCCATGGGGGAGCAGCTGCGTGGCACCATGACCGATGGCATCCTCTCGGCCATCAACCGGGACATGGTGGTGGACGGGGAGAGCATGTCCCTCCTCCAGACCACCGCCGCCCTGAACACCGGCAACTCCGGCGGGGCCCTCATCAACGACCAGGGGCAGGTCATCGGCATCACCAACATGAAGCTGGTCTCCACGGTCTATGACAACACCCTGGAGGGCCTGGGCTTCGCCATCCCCACCGCCACGGTGAAGCCGGTGGTGGACGCCCTGATTCAAAGCGGTCACGTCACCGGACGCCCCACCCTGGGGGTCACCGTCCGGGCCCTCTACGACTGGGAGAAGGAGGACCGGGGGGTGGACGGCGGCGTCCTGGTGGTGTCGGTGTCCCAGGGCTCCGACGCCCAGGGGAAGCTCCAGGCCGACGACATCCTCCTCACCGCCAACGGCACGGACCTCAACACCTCCGGCGATCTCCTGGACCTCCGGGACGGCCTGGCGGTGGGGGAGGCCATCCGCTTCCGGGTGGACCGGGCCGGGGAGCGGCTGGAGGTCTCAGTGGCCCTGGTGGAGCGGTACGACGTGTACGGCTGAGCCAGGCCCATATACCAACGAACCCCTGTTATGTGAAGCTTCACATAACAGGGGTTCCCGGATGGCTGGACGGACCTCCCCAGTGCCTCCGACTCCGCCCGTTACAAAGCCCTGGGCAACTCTGCGGCCATTCCCTGTGCGGACCTTCTCCTGCAGGGCATCGCCCTGGTCCTAGGGCTTGTTTGAAAATTGGCGATGTGTCCAGCAGCGAGGGATTTTGGGCGGCTGGCAAGCAATTTTTTCGCAGGAATCCTGGCGGATTTCAAGGAAAAATTGCGCCGTCCAGGGGGCAAAAGCCCCGCCGGTTGGGCATGTTGACATTTTTCAAACAAGCCCTAGCGGCGGGGGAGGTTTGATTGCTTTCGCCAGTTTTCCGGCGGATTCTTTGTTGAATGTTGTGAATGGCTTTGTGCCCGGCCTTTTGGTATGCTTGCCTTGCGAATTCAGGGGGTGAATATAATGGGTCAGACAAAAAACCTGTGCGCTCCTGTGCCCCTCTCCCTCCATGCCAGAGTGCTGGAGGAGAAGGAGCGGACCGGGGAGACCCTGGGGTAGTATATCACAGCGGTGCTCACCGGCTACTATGAAACGAAAAGAAAGGGATCAAGCATGGAATTTACCAGAACGATGGCGTTTTAAGTTCCCGAGGCGCTCTTCCAGCGGCTCAGCCAGAAGGAGCTCGTCCTGGGCCTGGTGGAAAGGGCCCTGGACGAGGCCGAGGCCGCGCTGGCGGCCGAATCGGATCAGGAGGCCCAGGAGGCCGGGGACCAGGTGGAGGTCCCTGCTGAGGGGCCGAAGGACCAGGGAGGCCCGGAAGAAGAGGGTGCGGATGAGACAGCGGAGTAAAAAACAGCCGGCCGGGCCATGGGGTGCTTCCCACGGCCCGGCCGCCGTCATTTTCTTTGCCCAAGGCAGCCGCACCCTCATACATTCGCTGGCACACCGGCGCACAAAAGCGTTTTCAGAACAGCTCCATTCCAGCAAGACCTCCATCTTGAATTGCGGAAATGTCTGGATCAACGGCCGCATGGCAAATTCTCCTGTGCAGCGTTTGGTCAGTTCCTAAATAAAGTCCACGGACTGCTCCAGACACTCCGGCTCCTCAGCGCAGTGCGCCTCTACATATTTGCCTACAAGGACCTCTTGGACCCCCAGGCAGACCTCCTGGAGCTCATGCTGGGCCGGCTGTACGCCAAGTGGAGCATCTCTGACCAGACTGACTTCTCTGCCCTGGCCCCGGAGGACTACCCCATCCTCTCTCAGACTTTTATGCCCTTCTGGAGGAGGAGTACGCCGCCTGCCGGGAGCGGAGCGCCAGGACCTCTATCCCCCGGAACTCCTCCGGGACCTCCTCCTGGGTCTCCACTCTCTCTGCCGAGGGGCGGACAGCCGCTTCTTCAATGGCCCAACCAACGTCCCGTCGTCGCAAGCTGCGCTGCACTCGTTTCCGGCTGAAGCCGAAAAACTCGTGCACTCCGCTGCTCCTCCTCTCCCCGCAAGTCTGTCGGACTTGCGGGGGCCCCAATCCCGCTTCCTGGTCTTCGGCGTCAAGGACGCCCTCCACGCCGACCGCCGCCTGCGGAACCTGCTCCCCCTCAACATCCTCGGCTACTTCAGGCACCGCCTCCTCACCGCCGGGCATACCGCAGCCGTCCTGGACGAGCGCTACCATAACGCGATACGATCCTCTTTCCGCTGATACACACTTTCAAATCAGGAAATATTGGTCCGCGATGTCCACATATCTGTGTTATAAAAATTCGATGTTGCTGCCATTCGCCAAACCCCTGCAGCCGTTACAACCCCTCCGCCAGCAGAAAATCCGCCAGATGCACGATGCGGATGCCGTTCTCGTTGCCCACATCCAGGCTGTTGGTGGTGACCACATACTTGGGATAGTGGTCCGGGATCTCCATAAGGTTGCCCACCTCCCGGTCCGAGTCCTCCGGCAGCTGGACGCAGACCTGGACATAGATCTTCTCGTCCCGGCGGGTGCCGATGAAGTCGATCTCCTTGTCGGCGCTCTTCCCGATGTAGACCTCGTAACCCCGACGCTTTAACTCCAAGAACACGATGTTCTCCAGAGCCCCGTCCAGCATCTTCCGGTCGTAGCCCAAAAGGCAGTATTTCAGCGTGACATCCGCCAGATAGTACTTCTCCTGAGTGGCCAGGACTGCTTTCCCCTTGATGTCGTAGCGGTGACAGGGGTAGATGATGAAAGCCTGCTCCATCCAGCGCAGGTAGTTGTAGATGGACTCCACAGAGACGGTGCGATGTTCGCTGTGCAGGAACTTGGTGATGGAACTGGCTGAGAAGGTCTTACCCATGTTCTCCATCAGGTACTTCACCACCCGGTCAAACAGGTCCTGCTTGTTGATCCGGTGCCGCTTGACGATGTCCCGGGAGATGGCCGTGTGGTAGATGCCGTTGACGATCTGGTAGGCGCTCTGGGCGTCATAGCTGCCCAAGGCGATGATGGGGAAGCCGCCGAACCGGATGTACTCCTCCAGCAGCTCCTTGGCCGGCCGGGGATCTCCCGCCTTGAAGTCCAGAAACTCCCGGAAGGACAGTGGGTAGATGGGGATGGACACATACCGGCCGGTGAGGTAGGTAGAGATCTCGCTGGACATCAGCTTGGAGTTGGATCCGGTGACATAGATGTCCACATCCTCCCCCTCCAGCAGGCTGTTGACCGCCTTCTCCCGGCCCTTCACCTCCTGGATCTCATCCAGCAGCAGATAGCAGCGGCCCTTCCCCTGGATCTGCGCTTTCAGCTCATCGTACATATCCTTGGCAGAGATGTCCGCCGGAATGTCTATCTCCGTATAGCGTTTTTGGATGATATGGTCCTCCGGTATCCCCCGCTGGCGAAGCTCGTTCGCCAGCATCTCAAAGCTGGTGGACTTCCCGCAGCGGCGCACGCCGGCCAAGTGGTATAAGATGATCCGTGGGATGCTGGGGCGGGTGTCCCAGCTTCACAATCGCCTTTCGGACCGTTTCATCACTGGCGCGGAGTTGGAGGGTATCTGTGACTTCATGAATCGTGATATCGGGATGCTGTTGGATAAGACGGTCTATACAGCAAATATCATCTGCGGGAAGAGGGCGTTTACGACCGCGCAGAGAGAGACGCGTTTCCACAGAACCCGCTGCATTCCACTGTTCCTGCAATCGATAGATGGTGCTTGTATTTACAGAAAAGCACTTTGCGATTTCCTTGACTGGGATTTGACGTTTAAGGGCTTGGACAATCAGATGCCTGGCTTCGTTGTGTAACATAAATATCGCCTCTGCCGTTATCATAATACCGTTGTCAAGTATGTGCAGTATTTATTTGAGTTGCTATAATTGCTGTTGACGGGCTATCGAAAATTCAATAACGATGCCAGATGGCTCAATGATTTGGTATCTTTGTATTCCTGTCTTCATAGCATGAGAAAGAGGTGATGCAATTTGGAAAGCACGCAGAGAGCGGTAGTCAGCGTTTTGCTGGAGTGCATTTTTTCTCACGGCCTTATATCACAATCTACCTATTCCAAGGCGGAAGATTTGGTACATTCCGTTATAGACTTTCCGGAACTGTTGCGGTATCCTGTGTGCTTGAAAAAGGAGGCGAGTGCGCATGAATATTCTCAGGATCCGCAATGAGATGCGAAACGGAACGTCCATTTTTGACATTCCACTGCGAGTGACCTTTTACGCCAGGGTATCCACGGACAAAGACGAGCAGCTCAACAGCCTGGAAAATCAGGTGCAGTATTACACCGAGCTGATCCAATCCAAACCAAACTGGATCTATATTCCAGGCTATATCGATGAGGGAATCAGCGGGACAAGCACAAAAAAGCGGGATAGTTTCCTACGGATGATAGCCGACGCCAAAGCAGGACGGTTCGACTTCATCATTACGAAGGAAATATCCCGCTTTTCTCGTTCCACCCTGGACAGCATTCAATACACTCAAGAATTGCTGGAACACGATGTGGGGGTGCTGTTTCAGAACGACAACATCAACACCCTGGACAACGACAGTGAGTTCCGCCTGGTGGTCATGGCCGGTGTAGCCCAGGACGAGGTACGAAAGCTCTCAGAGCGGTTAAAGTTTGGCTTTCGTCAGGCCATTAAAAACGGCCATGTACTGGGCAATGACAAGCTGTGGGGCTATGACAAAAAAGACTGCGTCCTTACCATCAATGAGGCGGAAGCCAAGGTGGTGCGCCGTATTTTCCATCTCTATGCCAATGAGCAGATGGGGATCCGGCGCATTTCCCAGCGGCTCTATGACGAGGGCTTTACCAGCCGGAAGGGCAACGCCTTCAATGTGCTGACCATCCGGCACATCTTGGAGAATCCCAAATACAAAGGATGGTACTGTGCCAACAAAAGCCAGACAGTGGACTATCGCAGCAAGCGGAAGATCTTTCTGGATGAGAGCGAATGGGTGATGTATCCGGACCCATCTATCCCGGCCATCGTATCGGAAGAGCTGTGGGATCGGGCCAATGCCCTCTACAAGCGGCGCAGCGCCCAGATGATGTCCCACCAGAGCGCCGCCGAATTTCACAACCGATACTCATACAGCGGCAAAATTATTTGTGAAGAGCATGGCACCAGCTTTCACCGGCAGGTACTGAAAAGTTCCAAAGGAGAGAAAGAGGTCTGGCAGTGCCGGGTGTATCGGAATCGGGGGCGGGCTGCCTGCTCCGCACCACAAATGCAAACTGCTGAACTGGATCAGATCATGGCGCAGATCTTCGATCAAATGGCGCAGGATAAGTCGGCCATTGTAGATGCTGTGATGAAGGTTATTCAGGCCGTTCCCAATGAGCACAACTACCATCAGGACGTCAGGCGTGTGGAGGCGGAAATCGACTCCATCCACATAAAGAAAGATCGACTACTGGAGATGAGCATCGAAGGCGCCCTCTCCACATCGGAATTCAAACAGCGCAACGACGCCTTTAATCAGCAGATTCACGGACTGGAGGGACAGCTGGAAATTTTAAAGGCAGAGGAAGAAAAAAGCCAGATCTCTGTGGAGCAGTTGGAGAAGATCAAGGCCGTGCTGGAGGATGAGCTCTCCTTTCAAAATGGGATCAATTCCACTCTGGTCACCACGATCCTGGACCACATTGTGGTAAAGAAAGACAGCACCAGGGAGGAAGTCCATTTAGACTTCTATTTGAAACTCGGCGATCCCTATGGGGTCGTTTTTGACCGGGGAAATTCCTCCTTCTGCTTTACCCGTCCAAAAAATACTACACCCAAACCGGCGGACAGGATGACCTGATCTCCATCGGCACCATTGGGCTTATCAAGGGCATCTCTACCTTCAAGCCGGACAAAAAGGTCCGCCTGGCCACCTATGCATCCCGGTGTATAGAAAATGCTATCCTATCATAGCGGCTCTTTGGAGCACAGAGGTAGAAGGTTATGCCTTTTCTGATGAAGTGTGGCGCCCT
>NZ_CALXGA010000014.1 GCF_944387725.1 uncultured Intestinimonas sp.
GCAGGAATCCTGGCGGATTTCAAGGAAAAATTGCGCCGTCCAGGGGACAAAAGACCCACCGGTTGGGCATGTTGACATGTTTCAAACAAGCCCTAGGTACCCCGTCATTTTATGACAGATTCCGGGGGGTGTCAAGGAAAAACCCCGCCCGGCCCTACTGGGCGGCGGAGAGGGCGGCGGCCTTGCGGTGCTGGCGCTCCACCAGGTCGGCCAGGGTGATGTGGTCCACCACCCCGGAGACGGCCTGCTGAATCTCCCGCCAAACCTCCTGGGTGACGCAGATGCCGGCCCGACGGCAGCAGGCGCTGCCGTCCACGCAGCTCACCGGGGCCAGGCTCCCCTCCAGGGGCCGGAGAATCTCCCCCACGGTGTAGTCCGCCGGGTCCCGGGTCAGGAGATAGCCGCCCCCCGCCCCCCGGACGCTGCGGACCAGCCCGGCCCGGGACAGGGGGGTGACGATCTGCTCCAGATATTTATCGGAAATCTCCTGCCGCCGGGCCACGTCCCGCAGAGGGACCGGCTCACCGGCCTCGGACAGGGCCAAATCCAGCATCAACCGCAGGGCATAGCGGCCCTTGGTGGAAATTTTCATGGGTTGCCTCCTCGCTGCTGCAATCAGATTCTCTTGTGTTCCTATAATACCACAGGAATAGTATGTTTTCAAGCCCGGTTCCGGGTTTTTCTTTTCCGCCGGGGCCCCGTTTGACCCGGGGGCATAAAAACAGCCGCAGGCATATGCCTGCGGCTGGCCCGGCCACACCGAAGCGGCCGGAGCAAAAGGGGAGGGAAGCGATGGGCCCGAAAGGGAGACGGGCCTTACTTGCTGTAATCGAAGAAGCCCTTGCCGGTCTTGCGGCCCAGCTGGCCGGCGCGGACCATCTTCCGCATCAGGAGGGAGGCCCGGTATTTGGGGTCGTGGGTCTCGTTGTAGAGGGTGTCCATGATGGCCAGGCACACGTCCAGGCTGATGAGGTCGCCCAGAGCCAGGGGGCCCATGGGGTGGTTGGCGCCCAGCTTCATGGCGGTGTCGATGCCCTCGGCGGAAGCCACGCCGGTGTAAAGCAGGTCGCAGGCCTCATTGATCATGGGGATGAGCACCTTGTTGACCACGAAGCCGGGGGCCTCGTTGACCTCCACGGGCTCCTTGCCGATCTCCACGGACAGGTCCCGGATGGTGTTGAAGGTCTCGTCGGAGGTCTTGGCCCCCCGGATGACCTCCACCAGCTTCATCACTGTGGGAGGATTGAAGAAGTGCATCCCGATGAACTTGTCCTCCCGCTTGGTGGCCGCGGCGATGGCGGTGATGGAGATGGAGGAGGTGTTGGTGGCCAGAATGGTCTCGGGCTTGCAGATCTTGTCCAGCTCGGCGAAGATGCTCTTCTTGATGTCCAGGTTCTCGATGGCGGCCTCCACCACCAGATCGGCGTCGGCGGCCAGGTTCAGGTCGGTGGTGAAGGTCAGCTTGTCGGTGATGGCCTTCTTGCCGGCCTCGTCCATCTTGCCCTTGCTCACCAGCTTGTCCAGGCTCTTGTTCAGCCGGGCCTCGCTGGCCTGGATGATCTCGTCCTTGATGTCCCGGACCACCACGTCGAAGCCCTTCTTGGCAAAGACCTGGGCGATGTCCAGACCCATGGTGCCGCCGCCGATGACGACTATCTTTTTCATACTCGAATACCCCTTTTCTTTTTGTTGTTCGCTGGGAAAGCCCCACAGAATCATCCGCCAGACCTGGTCGTCCGGCCGGGCGATGACAGGGGCCATTACTTATTCTGGAAGTGCTTCTCGGCGCGCTTCTCCAGGAAGGCGCTCATGCCCTCGGTCTGGTCCTCGGTACCGAAGCAGACGCCGAAGGCCTCGGCCTCGAAGGCGGAGCCGGTGGTGATGTCGGTCTGCATCCCCATGCGGATGCACCGCTTGGACTCCTGCACGGCGATCTGGGCGTTGGCGCAGATGGCCTGGGCCAGCTCCATGGCCTTGCCCATGAGCTCCTCCGGGGGATAGACCTCGCTGACCAGACCGATGGCCTTGGCCTCGGCGGCGCTGATGGTCTTGGCGGTGAGGATGAGCTCCATGGCCTTGCTGATGCCCACAATCCGGGGCAGCCGCTGGGTGCCGGCGAAGCCGGGGGTGATGCCCAGGCCCACCTCTGGCTGGCCGAACTTGGCCTTCTCGCTGGCCAGACGGATGTCGCAGGCCATGCACAGCTCGTTGCCGCCGCCCAGGGCGAAGCCGTTGACCGCCGCGATGACGGGCTTGGCCATGTTCTCCAGCTTCAGGAAGACACCGCCGCCGTGGACGCCGAATTTCTTGCCCTCGATGGAGGTCAGGTCCCGCATCTCGCCGATGTCGGCGCCCGCCACAAAGGAGCGCCCCGCGCCCGTGAGGATGACCACATAGATGTCTTCGTTGGCCGCCACCTCATCGATGGCCGCATCCAGATCATTGAGCACCTGGCTGTTGAGCGCGTTGAGCGCCTCCTGCCGGTCGATGGTCAGGATACCCACATGGCCCTGCTGTTCCACTTTTACAAATCCCACGTTTCGATACCTCCTTATGTACTTAGGTCCCGCGATCCGGCCTGTGGGGCCGTGCCGCCTTACTTATCAGTATATCTGCTTTCTCCTCCATGTGCAAGCGGAAAAACGGAATTTTCCATAATTTTTAAGCATAGACCCTGGCCGCCATTTTTATCCAAAGAGGCCCCTCACTCCCGCCGCCAGGGGCAGGTAGAACAGGGGGAGGAAGATGGCGGGGAGCATGTTCCCCACCCAAAGCTTTTCCCGGCCCAGGCCCAGCATATTGAGGCCGACGCCCACGATGAGGGTCCCCCACGGCGCTCATCTCCGTCATGGCGGCGGTGCTCAGCAGGGGGGCGGCGGAGAAGGCCACCCCCAGGCCCAGGGCGGAGGCGAAGGAGATGGCCATGACCCCGTCGATGACGCTCTTGGAGACCAGGATGCCGTACCGGCCCCGAATGCCCGCCTCCATGGCCCCCATAATGGCCTTGGGCCCACGCAGAAGAGGACCGAGGCGGTGACGAAGCCCTAGGGCTTGTTTGAAACATGTCAACATGCCCAATCAGCGGGGCTTTTGCCCCCTGGACGGCGCAATTTTTCCTTGAAATCCGCCAGGATTCCTGCGAAAAAATTGCTTGCCAGCGGCCCAAAATCCCTCCCTGCCGGACACATCGCCAATTTTCAAACAAGCTCTAGGTGAAGCGGCCTCCCCCGCCGCCCCGGACCAGCCTTTGGCGCAGCAGCTCTCCGGCGGCGTCCAGGCGGGCCTCGATGCCCAGGAGCTCCCCCAAGACGGTCCCCGCCGTCATGCAGACGATGACGCAGAGGGTGTCCTCGGTGGCGATGGCGGAGGGGAAGCCGATGGCCAGGACGCACAGGCCCATAGCGTGGGAGAGGATGGTGTGGAACCGCCCGCCGATATGGTTTTGAAAGAGGACGCCCACCAGACTCCCCAGGAGAATCAGGCCGGCGTTGAATAGGGCAGCGGGTATGGGACAGGGCCTCCGTTTCCATAGAGGGGGTGCGGGATCAGGGCCGCAGGCCCTGTTTTTCCGCCAGGAGAAGAATCAGGTCCGCCACGGCGTCCAGGCCGATGGTGCTGTTGACGGCCAGGTGGAAGTGCTCGGCCTGGCCCCAGACCCGGTTGGTGAAGTGCTCGTAGTAGGCCGCCCGGCCCTTATCCTGTTTGAGGACGTAGGAGCGCAGGTCGGAGGCGTCCACCTGGTAGGTCTCCCGGGTGCGGAAGATGCGCTCGTCCAGGGGGGCGTGGAGGAAGATGTTCAAAACCCCCTCCTGCCGCTGGAGGACATAGTCGGCGCAGCGGCCCACGATGACGCAGGGGCCCTCGCCGGCCACCCGGCGGATGACCTCGCTCTCGGCGATAAACACCTGGTCGGTGACGGGCAGGTTGTGGGCGCTCATGTAGAGGTTGTAGAGAAAGCTGCTGGTCTTCTTCTGCTCGGCCTGGCGGATGAAGGCCTCCGAGAGGCCGGTCTCCTTGGCGGCCAGGTCGATGACGGCCTTGTCGTAGAAGGGGATATGCAGGGTCTCCGCCACCCGCTGGGCCACAATGCGCCCGCCGGAGCCGAACTGACGGCCGATGGTAATCACGGTATGTGCCATAAAAATCCCTCCTGTTCTGGCCTGAGTATACCACAGGGAGGAAGAAAAAGCCATGGGCAGATTTGGGGTTAGGGCTTGTTTGAAACACAGCAATGTGCCCAGCGGCCCAAAATCCCTCGCTGCCGGACACATCGCCAATTTTCAAACAAGCCCTAGGGGAGCTTTCGGAGCAGGTCCTCCAGCAGCAGAGAGCCCAGGAGGGCGATCCCCAGCAGGGCGGCGGCGGAGGACTGGAGGGTCTGGGCGTACCGCAGGGCCAGCCAGGCGGGCTCTCCGGCGGTGAGCAGGAGGATGGCGGAGAGGAGCAGGGCGCAGGTCAGAGCCAGGCCCCGGGTCAGCAGGAAGTGGGGAAGGGGGTGGAGCTGGGTCATGGGGATACCTCCGGGGATTTGGGATGGCTCCATCATACCAGCCGCCGGCGGCGCTGCCAAGGGGCAAAGATTTGCCAGGGCCCCGCCCTGGGGGGAGGCCCCCCGGCAGGATGCCGGAACCCCTTCCGGCTGGAAGCCGAACCCTGCGGCGGGAGCCGCAAGCCTGTTCCGGCGGGGCGCCGGACCTTTAGGAGGCACCGCCGCCAGAGACTGCCACTTGGGCAAGGGGATTTCCCACCTCTGTGTTGTCGGCCAGCTCGGCGGGGTCCACCGGCTCCTCCTCGGGGGCCTCCTCCCCCCAGAGGGAACGGTGCTCCTCGGCCTCTTCCCTCTGCGCCATCAGGGCCGCGTTCTTGGCGGCCATGTACAGCTCCGGGCTGTACTCCAGCAGCCGCTGCTCGTCTGTGCTTGGCACGCGGTCCCCCCTGGAAATGCGGCGGACGACCTCTAAAATCTTGATGAGCTCCTCGGCTGCCTCGGCGGCCGCCTCGCTCTGCTGGCGCGTCGCCTCAGCGTTTCTGATGTTGAAGCTCAGGGCGGAGAGATCTTCAGCCACCTTCCTGGTCTGCTCATACTCCTCCTCCACAGCTTGCAGCTCTTTAGTGAGCTCCAGCCGGTCAAAGCTGCCGCCGGCGGACGCCTTCTCCTCCAGCAGTTCTGTCAGCTGTCTCTTTTGGATGCGGAGCTCCTGGAGCCGGTTGGACGTGATCTTCTGCACTTCACTCAGTTTCATGTTGCAGCCTCCTTCTGAATGGATAGAAAAGACGGTTCTATATTGTATTTCGCCCAAGACAGAAGCCAGGTAAGTAGGAGGGGAATATTTTGTTAAAATTGACGGACAGCCATGCTCCCCGCCGGGCAGGCGGCCCTCCAGCGGGGCGCCGGACCCCCCAAGGGGGCCCCAGGACTGAGGGGGCCTCACCCCCAGACAGGGCACAAAGGAAGAGCGGGAGCGCCTTTTGCCGCGCTCCCGCTCTGTATGGATGCTATGGGGCGGACAAGGGGCTTACAGCTTGTAGCACACCTTGCCGGGGTTGAGGATGAGGTTGGGGTCGAAGACCTTCTTGATGCCCTCCATGAGCTTCATGTTGGTCTCGCCCACGGACCGGGCCAGATAGTCGATTTTGCCCATGCCGATGCCGTGCTCGCCGGATACCAGGCCGCCCATCTCGATGGCCTTGTCGTAGATGTGGGTCATGAAGTCGGCCACCTGCTTCTTGAACTCATTGAGGTCCATGTCGTTGGCGCAGGTGTAGATATGGAGGTTGCCGTCGCCGGCGTGGCCGAAGCTCTTGACCTTGAAGTCGTAGTTGGGCTCGATGCTCTTGAAGTAGAGGACGAAGTTGGCCACGTCGCTCACCGGCACCACCACGTCGCACTCATCCAGCAGCTTGGTCTGCTCCTCGATGCCCTCCAGGAAGGAGGAGCGGGCGGCCCAGGCGTCCTTCATCTTGGCGGGGGTGTCGGCCACCAGCACGTCCAGAGCGCCGGCCTCCAGCACCATCTCCGCAGCCTGCTCCACGATGGCGTCGATCTCGTCCTGGGTGTTGCCGTCGAAGGTCACCAGCAGATAGGCGCCCACGTCGGTGCCCCCCACGTTCCGGGGAAAGACCGCCTTGCCCAGGTACTCCTCGGAGGAGATGAGGATCTCCTTCTCAAAGAACTCCAGGGCCTGGGGGTTCATGTGGTTCTGCTTGAACTTGGGCACGGTGGAGATGGCATCGGACAGGTTCTCAAAGGGGACGATGAGGCTCACGGTGACCTTGGGGGCGGGGATGAGCTTCAGGGTCAGCTCGGTGATGACGCCCAGGGTGCCCTCGGAGCCGATCATCAGGTTGAGCAGGGAGTAGCCGGAGGAGGTCTTGGACACGTTAGAGCCGAACTTGACCACCTCGCCGGTAGGGAGAACCACCGTCATGGCAGAGACATAGTCCCGGGTGGCGCCGTACTTCACGGCCCGCATACCGCCGGCGTTGGTGGCCACGTTGCCGCCCAGGGTGGCGAATTTCTCGCCGGGATCGGGGGGATAGAGGAGGCCCTGCTTCAAGGCGTCCTCGGCCAGGTCGTTGAGGAGGACGCCGGGCTGGACCCGGACCACGAAGTTCTCGGTGTCATAGCCCAGGATTTTCTTCATCTTGGTGGTGCAGATGACCACGCCCCCGGCAATGGGGGTGCAGGCGCCTACCAGGCCGGTGCCGGCGCCCCGGCAGGTCACCGGGATGCGGTTCTCGTTGCAGATCTTCAGGATGGCGGAGACCTCCTCGGTGGAGGTCACGTCGATGGCCACCTCGGGCATCCGGGTGCCGTAGATGGGCATCTCGTCCCGGGCGTAGTCGGCGTTGACGTCGGCGCCGGTGTAGACCTGGCCGGAGACCACGGCCTGGAGCTGCTGGATGATCTCAGGGGTGACGGAATTGTACTGAGCCATAGTGATTTACCTCCTAAAAATGGTGCGGAATCTTCACCAACTGGGTAGTCGTAAGGGGGTCAGGACTCCACGATGACGGAGATGCCGTTGGGGATGACGACCAGATGGGCGTCGGGCCCCTTGGCGGCATAGGCCCGGTCCAGGGCGGCATCCAGGTCGGGGGCGTACTCCAGCTTCATCTCTTCCAGGGGCTTCTGCATGGCGGGCTCGGAGACGAAGATGATCCGGTGCTTGAGCATCATGCGGCAGAGGATCTGGTACTCCCACTGGTCCGGGTCGGTCTGGTCCATGGGGGTGGCCAGGATGCGGTCCATGAGCTCCTGGATGGTGACGCACTCATGGAGGGCCCGGTAGAAGCTCTCTCCGCCCACGCCGTCGTTGCAGCGGGTGGAGATGATGAGGATGGCCCCGGGGGCGGCGGCGGCCTCAGCGGCGGTGAGGCCCTTCACTGACTGGTAGACGTTCTGGTCCAGGGGTGCCCCGCCGTTGGAGGTGATAACAATGTCGCCCTTTTTCTGGGGCTTCACCCGGCAGTAGCCCTTTAAAAACTCGCAGCCGGCCTCGTGGGCCTGGAGGGGGTCCCCGGCAAAGGCGGCGGCCACCTTCTTGTCCTCGTCGATGACCACGTTGACGATATACTGGAGCTTGGCCAGCTTGGCGGCGGCCACCATGTCAATGTGGAGGGGGTTGCCCTCGAGAATGCCCGTGCGGGCGTAGGGGGAGTCGATGAACTTAGAGCAGTGGTTGCCCAGCACCGTCACCTGGTCGCAGATGCCGGGGAGGACGCTCTTCCGGCCGCCGGAGAAGCCGGCGAAGAAGTGGGGCTCGATGAAGCCCTCGGCCAGCAGCAGGTCGGTCTCGGCGGCCAGGCGGTCGATGACCAGCCTGGCCCCGGAGGGGAGCACGCCGATCTCCACGTTGGAGGCGGCGTCCCGGCTGTTGTGGCAGACGAACTTCTCCCGGCTGGCCATCTCCTCGCCCACCTTGGCCGCCAGCTCCTGCCGGGTGATGTCCCGGTGGTAGCCGGTGGCCACCAGGAAGGTGATGTCGATGTCGGGATTGCCCTCCCGCAGCTCGGCGAGCATGAAGGGGAGGATGTGCTTGCTGGGGACGGGGCGGGTGTGGTCGCTGACGATGATGGTGGCGGTCTTTTTGCCCCGGGCCAGCTCAGAGAGCCGGGGGGAGCCGATGGGGGCGGCCATGGCCTTTTGGACCAGCGCGTCCTCACTGCCCTCCGCCTTCAGAGTCCCGATCTGAGACTCCAGAATCTCTGCGCCGGAGACATCCCGGCGAAGCTCGGCGCCGGTGACGCCGTACGGAATACGCAAGGTGATCCCTCCAAATAACAGAATTTTGATTTTATGGTGATCCCTTTCGACCGGCTTGAAATTTCTTGATATAGCTGTGGGTCCAAAGAAAAAAGAATCATTCCGAATACAACAGAGTAAAGTCTGCGTATTTCCAGGGCGATAACACCATAGATAAATTAGCTCCAACGCCTTCTGCTGCAAGGAGCTGCAATTCGCTGATGCAAAGGGATAACCATATTTGATTTTTGTGCTTTTTTGCTGGGGGCGTGGCGTGCGGGGCCGTCCCGGGGATTGGCCCCACCCTTCTGTTCGGTCTGACGGTTGTTTCGCACGTTTATTATGAGAATAGTTTAGCACGTTTTTCGGAACACGCAAGTTTTTTTGACCAAAATCATGGAATTCTATATTTCGCACAATTTGTAGGACCAATTTTCGGCGAATTGTAGGAAAATCAAATTTTGGCGTATTTTCTATGGACATCCCGGGGAAATGGCGGTAAAATAACCCGGAAATTCGTGTGCCGGCGCCGGGACGGACAGGAGGGACTGGGCCGGGGGCAGGCCGGTGCACAGAGAAAAAGCGGCCTGGTCTCCACAAATTGGTAGTACCAATATAGGGCCGATGGGGGGGCCAATGGGAGGAGGCCCGGCCGGCACGAGATTTGACAGAGGTGAAATTATGTTGGAGACTGTAGGAATGGGTATTTTGGCGATGCTGCCGATCATCTGGCTGATCGTGGCGCTGACAGGCCTGAAGATGGCGGGACACAAGGCGTGCCTCATCGCCCTGGTCATCACAATCGTGGAGGCGCTGTTCCTGTGGCAGATGCCGGCCATTGACTGCGCCACCTCGGCGGTGGAGGGCTTTGCCTCGGCGCTGTGGCCCATCATTCTGGTCATCATCGCCGCCATCTTTACTTACAACCTGACCTTGAAGACCGGGGCCATGGACGTCATCAAGCAGATGCTCACCGGCGTCTCCGCCGACCAGCGGGTGCAGGTGCTCCTCATCGGCTGGTGCTTCGGCGGCTTCATGGAGGGCATGGCCGGCTTCGGCACCGCCATTGCCATTCCCGCCAGCATGCTGGCGGCCATGGGCATCAACCCCCTCACCGCCTGCCTGGTGTGTATGCTGGCCAACGCCTTCCCCACGGCCTTCGGCTCGGTGGGCATTCCCACGGTGACCCTCTCCAATGTCACCGGACTGGACCCCCTGCTGCTGGCCTTCACCACGGTGCTTCAGATGGTGCCCTTTATGATCCTGGTTCCCTTCCTGATGGTCATTGTGGGCGGCGGCGGCCTCAAGGCCCTCAAGGGCATGGTGGGAATCACCCTGGTCTCCGGCGTTACCTTTGTGGCGCCCCAGCTGGCGGTGGCCCGGTTCATCGGCCCGGAGCTGGCCGTCATCGTGGGCTGTGTGGTGAGCCTGGGCTGCACCATCCTCATGGCCCGGGCCCGGAAGAACGCCCCCGTGCCTGAGGAGTACAACATGAAGAGCGGCCAGGGGCAGGCCAAGGCCATCGACGGCCGGACCGCCCTGGTCTCCTGGATGCCCTTCATCCTGATCTTTGCGCTGCTGTTGGTGACCTCCAAGCTGGCCGCCCCCGTCAACAACGCTCTGGCGGTTTTCTCCAGCTCTATTCAGATCAGCACCTCGGCCAACGCCGGTGCCACCTCCTTCAGCTGGGTCAACACCCCGGGCATCTGGATCTTCCTGGCAGCCATCATCGGCGGCCTGATCCAGAAGGCCAGCGGCAAGGTCATGTGGGAGACCCTGGTGGCCACGGTGAAGCAGATGTCCAAGACCATTGTAACCATCATGTCGGTGCTGGCGGTGGCCAAGATCATGACCTACTGCGGCATGATCGACAATATGGCCGCCCTCTTCGTGGGCCTCACCGGCAGCTTCTTCCCCTTTGTCTCCCCCATCATCGGGGCCCTGGGCGCCTTCATCACCGGCAGCGGCACCAGCACCGAGGTGCTGCTGGGCGCCCTCCAGACCTCGGCGGCGGAGCAGATCGGCGTCTCCTCCTTCTGGCTGGCCGCCGCCAACTCCACCGGCGCCGGCATCGGCAAGGTGATCTCCCCCCAGTGCATCGCCACCGCCGCCGCCGCTGTGGGCCTGGTGGGACAGGACTCCAAGCTCCTTGGCGGCATGATCAAGTGGGTTGTGCTGGAGCTGGTGCTGGCCAGCCTGATCATCGGCCTGCTGGGCGGCATCCTCCCGCCCATCCTGGGCCTGGCCTAGGGCTTGTTTGAAAAATGTCAACATGCCCAACCGGCGGGTCTTTTGCCCCCTGGACGGCGCAATTTTTCCTTGAAATCCGCCAGGATTCCTGCGAAAAAATTGCTTGCCAGAGGCCCAAAATCCCTCGCTGCCGGACACATCGCCAATTTTCAAACAAGCCCTAAGGCCGGAACATTTCCCAGAGCAAAACAAGAGAAAACCGCGCCGCAGACCATACAGGGTCTGCGGCGCGGTTTTCAGGTTGCCCCAAAGGCGCAGATTGTCCGGATAGACGTCGGGGGAGCCGTGTGAAGGGGGAGCGGCGCCGTCCCCGGCGCGGCGCCGACGGCCTCACAGCCGCTGGAGGTCCCGGAGGGTATCCTGGATGACGGACTTTGGCAGGTACACCTGGGCGAAGCCGATGAGCTGCTGGAGGGTCAGGCTCCGGGCGGCGGGGACCATGGGGTGGCGGAGGAACTTTCCGAACCGCTTCTGAAAGACGGCGTAGGCGGCGGGATTGTCCAGCAGCTCTCCCACCAGGATTTGATTGCGGCGCAGGTCCAAAACGATCACCTCCCTCCACTCTATGCGGGGAGGCCGTCCCAGTTGCGCCGGGGGAAAAACTGTGATAGAATACCTCCACAGCTTATCGCAAGGTAAAGAAAGGAGCTCCTTATGCCCCGAAAGAAACAGCGCCCCCCGGGGGAGGTCCGCCGGGCGGCGGAGGTGGTCCAGCCCCGGAAGGGGGCGGTGGCCGCCCTCTATGTGGCCCTGCGCCTGGCGGTGCTGGCCGTCCTGGTGGCCCAGTTCCTCAACGGAAACTTTGAAAACGTCTTTTTGTGCCTGCTGACCCTGGTGCTCTTCCTGGTGCCCTCCTTCATCGAGCGGAAAATCCATGTGGACCTGCCGGACACCCTGGAGGTCATCATCCTCCTCTTCATCTTCGCCGCGGAGATTCTGGGGGAGATTCAGGCATACTATATCATGTTCCCCTACTGGGACACCATGCTCCACACCCTCAACGGCTTTTTGTGCGCCGCCATCGGCTTTGCCCTGGTGGACATTCTCAACCGCAGCGAGCGCTTTTCCATCACCCTCTCGCCCCTCTTTCTGGCCATCACCGCCTTCTGCTTCTCCATGACCATCGGGGTGCTGTGGGAGTTCTTCGAGTGCCTGATGGACCAGCTCTTCTGGCTGGACATGCAGAAGGATACGGTGGTCCATGCCATCTCCTCGGTGAAGCTGGACCCCACCGGGGGCAACACCCCCACGGGCCTGGGAGACATCACCGACGTCATCGTGGTCACCGCCGACGGGGAACAGGTTGCCCTGGGCCTGGGGGGCTACCTGGACATCGGCCTGCTGGACACCATGAAGGACCTCTTCGTCAACTTTGCCGGAGCGGTGGTCTTCTCGGTCATCGGCTATTTTTACGTCAAATCCCGGGGCCGGGGCCGCTTTGCCAGCCGCTTCATCCCCAAGGTGGAGCCCCTGCCGGAGACCGAGAACGCCGGGGACGCATAACCCGCCCGCCGCCGGGCATACTAGGGCCGTGGGGCGGAGCGGAGGACCCCGGCCTGGGGCCGGCGCCCCTCCGATGCGCCCTGCCAGACAAAGGAGGTCTTGTAGGATGGAAAGCAAGAACGCCAACCCCAGCATCGCCTGCACCGTGGAGAGCTGCACCCACCACTGTAAGGGCCAGAATTACTGCTCCCTCAACGAGATCAAGGTGGGCTGCACCAACGCCAGAGCCACCGACTGCGCCTCTACCGAGTGCGCCTCCTTCCGGCTGGGCGGCTGACCCTGCCGCCGGGCCCCGCCGCCCCGCGCCCCCTGAGGCCGGGGCGGCCTCTTTTTTTGCTTGCGCCTTGATTCCATACGCATTATAATAGGGGAAAGCGGGCCCGGTGCGGCGGCGCGGATTGACACAGAACAGGGAGGACGCAGATGGAGGAGCTGAAGAAACGCATTCTGAAGGAGGCCCAGGTGGGAGAGGGAGACATCATCCGGGTGGACATGTTCCTCAACCACTGCATCGACCCGGCCCTTCTGGAGCGGGCGGGAAAAGCCCTGGCCAAGGGCTTCAGGGGGGAACGGGTGGACAAGGTGCTGACGGTGGAGTCCTCGGGCATCGCGGTGGCCTGCTTCACGGCCCTGGCCCTGGGGGTGCCGGCGTTGTACGCCAAAAAATTCCAGAGCGGGTACATTGACCCCCACGTCTACACGGCGGAGGTCCACTCCTTTTCCCTGGAGAAGTCCTACACCCTCCGGGTGGCCCGGCGGTACTTAACCTCCGGCGAGCGGGTGCTGCTGGTGGACGACATTCTCTCCAGCGGCCAGGCCATTCTGGGCCTGCTGGAGATCGTCTCCCGGGCGGGGGCCCAGGCCGTGGGGGTAGGAGTGGCCATTGAGAAGGCCACCCGGGAGGGCGGCGCGGTGCTCCGGCGCATGGGGCTCCGGGTGGAGGCCCTGGCCACCGTGGCCCGGGTGGAGGACGGACAGATTCTTTTGGAGGGCTGAGTCATGGACAATCCAGCGCTGATGGACTTTATCAACCAGAACAACGCCTTTATGCGCCGCTGCGGCATCACCCTCACCCAGGTGACGGACCAGCAGGTGACGGCCCGGGTGGAGGCGGGGCCGGAGCTGTGGAACCCTGCCCACAACCTCCACGGCGGGGTGTACTTCACCATGGCGGACGCGGCGGCCACCACCCTCTGCCGGACCGACGGGCGGCAGTATGTGACCGCCGACAGCGACATCCGCTTCCTGCGGGGGACCACCGCCGGTACCGTCCTGGCCCAGGCGTCCTTCCTCCACCGGGGGCGGCGGAGCTGTGTGGTCCAGGTGGACCTCACCGACCCGGAGGGGCGGCTGCTGGCGGTCTTCACTGGCAGCTTCACCTGCGTGGGGGAGGACTACCGGCAGCCCCGGGGATGAGCACATGCACTGGCAGAAAAACGCCGGCGGGCCTTCTTGAAAAGGTCCGCCGGCGATGTTATGGCTCGCCGGTCCAGCGCTCGGTCAGCAGCCGGTAGAGCCTCTCCAGCCGGGGGTAGGCGTAGGGGAAGAAGGTGCGGTAGGACTCACAGTAGTAGTTCCGGCCAATGCCGTCGGGGCCGTAATCCCGGTCCCGGCGGCAGCCCCCCCGGCACAGGGGGAACCAGGTGCACGCCCGGCAGGCGGGGTCGGGCTGGGCGCTGGCCTCCACAAAGCCCAGCTCCGTCCGCCGGGCGTCCAGGTCTTGGAAGGAGTCGGTGTTCAGGTTCCCCAACCGGTAGGCGTCCAGCATGTAGAAGTCGCAGGGGTAGACGCTGCCGTCGGCCTCCACCACATACTGCATCCCGCACACCCCCAGCATCCCGCAGGCCTCCGGGGGCTGTCCGTCCAGCATCCGCAGCAGATTCTCAAAATAGCGGTGGTAGGTCCGCCGCCCGGCCAGGGCCGCCTCGTACCACACATCAAAGGCGGTGCACAGGTACTGCCCGAACCGGCGGGGGTTCAGGGACCAGGGCTGTTCCCCCCGGGGTTCCCCCAGGGGGTCCAGGCAGGGGATGTACTGCTGGTAGGTGAGGCCATTCTTGACATAGAATCGGTAAATCTTCCGAAAGCTCCGGCACAGGCCCCCGGTGAGGACGGTGAGGACGTTGACCTCCGCCCCGTGGCGCTGGAGACGCTGGATGGACCGGAACACCCGGTTGAAGGTCCCCCTGCCCTGGGGGTCCACCCGGTTGGCGTCGTGGAGGTCCTTGGCGCCGTCCAGGGAGACTCCCACCAGAAAGTGCTGCTCCGCCAGGAAACGGCACCAGTCGTCGTCCAGGAGCAGGCCGTTGGTCTGGAGGGAGAAGGAGAGGGCGCAGCCGTGGACGTTCCAGCGCGCCCCCAGCTCCACCGCCCGCCGGAAGAAGTCCAGCCCCGCCAGGGTGGGCTCCCCGCCCTGGAAGCAGATGGTGCAGCGCTCCTCCGCAGCCTCCAGGGCCTTCCGCAGGACCTGTTCCAGGGTCTCTGGAGACATGAGGCCGTAGCTGGGCACCGAGCGCTTTTGGGTCTCGTCGGCGTAAAAGCAGTACCGGCACCGGAGATTGCACATGCCGCTGGCGGGCTTGAGCATGAGGGTGAGATGGCGCATGACAGATCCTCCTTTAGGAGGCCGGGGAGGGCCTCCGGGCGCGGAGCTGATACTCGTTGGGGTTCTGACCAAAGGTCTTTTTGAAGGCGGTGGAGAAGTAGCTGACGCTGGAGTAGCCCACCTCCTCGGCGATCTCGTAGATCTTCTTGTCGGTGCGCTCCAGCAGCTCCACCGCCCGTCCCATCCGCAGGTTGTTGAGGTAGGTGACGAAGTTGAGCCCCGTCTCCTTGGTGAACCGGCGGCTGAAGTACTCGGGGTTGAAGGAGACCTGGCCGGCCACCGCCCCCAGGGTGAGCTTTTCGGCGTAGTGGGCCTTCATGTAGGCGATGGCCGAGCGGATGGGCTCGGAGCATCTGGCGGGCCGGGGCAGGCCGGAGGCAAAGGGGGCGAAGACCTGGTCGAGAATGGCGGTGAGCTGCCCCATGTCCGGGGCGGCGGCGATGCGCCCCTCCACCTCCTCCAGCCGGGCCTCCCAGCCGCCGGTCTGCTCCAGGGTTAGGTGCAGCAGGGTGGAGGCGAAGAAGGCGCACAGCCCCTTCACCGCCTCCAGGTCGGTGGGGCAGTCGTCCAGAATCTCCCGGACGGCCCGGTCCTTGATGGCGGCGGCCTCCTGGAAGCGCTGGGCGAAGAGCTCCTTGCTGAAGGATACCTGCCAGGTCTCCACCCGGCGGGGGACAGTCACCCCCACGGACTCCCGCCAGAAGACCCGGCGCTCCGGGTGGTAGAAGTGGAGGCGGCACCGGGCCTGGGCGGTCCGCAGGGCCTCCGGCAGGGCCTGGAGGCTCCGGGTCAGGCCGCTGAGCCCTGCCACACAGGGCAGGCTCAGGGACTGGAAGCACTCCACCGCCAGCTGGTAGGCCCCCTCCCGCCGGAGGTTTGCCGCCACCAGCAGGTGGTCATAGCCCAGAGGGACCATGCAGAGGTTGTCCAGCCCCGGCAGCTCGGCCACCACCTGGCGCAGCCGGGGGAGGGCGGCGCCGTCCCGGCTCCAGAGGTCGGCGGCCATCAGCAGGCCGTCCTCCAGGGCCACCCCCTGGCGGCGGAGGACCTGGGCGGTCAGGGGCTCCCGGGAGCCCTCCCGGGCCAGCTGCTGGAGCAGGCGCTGGGCGGCCCGTTCCATGTCGCCGCCCCCGGAAAAGCCCTGGGCCCGAATGGCCTTGGCCGCCTTCTCCAGCACCTGCCGAAGGGAGTTCATGGTGATCTCGGTCTTGAGCAGGTACTCCGCCGTTCCCTGGGTCAGGGCCCGGCGGGCATAGGAGAAATCCTCGTGGCTGGTGAGGATGATGGCGTAGGCGGGGTGGAGCTGCTGCATCTGGCGGAGCATCTCCAGGCCGTCCATGCCCGGCATTTCAATGTCGGAGACCACAATGTCGGGCAGCTCCCGGCGGTAGAGGGCCAGGCCCTGGGCCCCCGAGGCGGCGGCGCCGGCCACCGTGAAGCCGTCAAACCGGTCCACGCAGTACTCCAGCCACTGCCGGATGGGGGCCTCGTCGTCTACCACTAAAACCTTCAGCATGGACTTCCTCCTTTTTCTTCCTCCAGAGCGGGCAGCCGCAGGGTGATCCGGGTGCCCTGGCCCGAGGTGCTCTCGATGTCCAGGCCCCAGGGGGGCCCAAAGTGGAGGCGGATGCGCTCGTGGATGTTGCGGATGCCCAGGTGGGGCCGGCCGGCGTCCCCCTGGGCGGTCATCACCTCCCGGATGCGCGCCGGGGTCATGCCCACGCCGTTGTCCTCCACCTGGATGGAGAGGGCCTCCCCCTGCCGCCGGGCGATGACGGTGATGATGCCGCCGCCGGCCATGTCGATGCCATGGAGGATAGAATTTTCTACCAGAGGCTGTATGAGCAGCTTGGGGACGCGGCAGGCGGCCGCCTGCTCGTCGTACTCGATGAGGGCGTCGAAGGCGCCGTCGTAGCGGAAGCGCTGGAGCTCCACATACTGCTGGAGGGACTCCATCTGGGTCCGCAGGGGGACCATCTCGTCGGGGGTGGAGAGGACTCCCCGGAGCATCTGGATGAAGGTGGTGAGCATGTGCCCCGCCTCCTCATTGCGGCCCATGTCCACCGAGCACTTGATGGAGAAGAGGGTGTTATACATAAAGTGGGGGTTGATCTGGGCCTGGAGCCAGTTGAGCTCCATGCGGCGCTTCTCCTCCTCCTTGCTACGCACGCGCTCGATGAGGGCCCGGATGCGCTGGAGCATCCGGGCCATGCCGGTGCTCAGGTCGGTGAGCTCGGAGAAGCTGTCCATGTCGAAGGTCTGGTTCAGGTCCCCCTCCTCCACCTGCCGGACGTCGGCGCAGAGCTTCCGCAGGGGGGCGGCGATGCGCCCGGAGAAGACCCAGGCCAGGCCGGTGCCCCCGGCCAGGGCCAGCAGGGCCAGGGCCAGCACCACCAGCCGGATGCGCACCAGGGGCTCCAGCACCACCGACAGGGGGATCTCCTCAAAGATGGTAAAGCCGCTCTCCGGGTCGCTGTAGCGGGTGAACAGGGCCTCCCGGCCGGAAATCCGGGTGATGATGTGGTTCTGGTCCCCGAAGAGGGCGTCCAGGTTCCCCATGTGGAAGTAGGAGAAGCCGATGATGGCCTCCCGGCTGCTGGAGACGATCTGCCCCTCGCCGTTGACCACATAGATGCTGCTGTCGGCGCTGATGACGTCGGCGTACATCTGGTAGAGCTGGCGCTCGTCGGCGTTGATCATCAGGTAGCCCAGGATCTCCCCCTGGCTGCTGCGCACCATCCGGGCGGCGGAGTAGGCGTTGCGGCCCAGGGCCCGGTCCCGGTAGCTGGCCACGTCCACAATCTCCCCGCCGGCCTGGTAGAGGTCCCGGTACCAGATTTTGATCTTGGGGTTCATGTAGTCGTAGCTGGCCGGGACGGGGCCGGAGCAGTAGCCCAGGCCGCTCTCGGAGCAGAAGACCACATAGAAGTCCAGGTTGACCTGGTGGAAGGAGACCTGGAGCTGACTGGTAAGCTCGTTCATGTAGCGGGAGAAGGCCGCCCCCTGGTCCTGGTCCAGGGCCTCCACCGCCAGGCGGAAGCGGCTGTCGGTATAGTAGAGGTTGGAGAGGGTGTAGATGTTGGTCTTGAACTGCCGGGCCCGCTCGGCGATCTGCCGCAGCACGTCGGACCTGGCCCCGGCGATCTCGTCCACGAAGCTCTTCTGGTAGAAGCCATAGGTCCCCAGGGACAGCAGGAGGATGATGACCACATTGACGCACAGCAGCATGGCCATGGTCCCCACCCGGATGCTCCTCCACTCCCGTTTTGGCAGCAGGCGGCGCAGCACGGCGCTCCCCCCTTTGGCGGCGCAAGTCCGCTTTCTGTTCTCCCCTCCATTATAATGTCTTCGGCGCCGGGGTGCAAGCACAAGCGCCGCCGGAGGGGCCCTCTCAGTCAGCTCCCCCAGAGGGGGAGCCAAGGGGCGGGTGCATCCCTCACACTTGCCTCTCCCTCTGGGAGAGACAGCGCCGCCGCAGGCGGTGACGGAGAGGGCGCCCTCGGTCCCTTTTTCCGCAACGATTTAACATGATGCGCGGCCGGAGGGGACGGATTCCCCTTCCGGCCGCGCCGCGTGGTCAGTATTTGCCGATGCGCAGGGGCAGGGTGTCCTCGGTCTGGATGACCCGGTCCAGCAGGCGGCGCAGCAGCTCCTCCCGGACGGGCCGGTACTCCGGGTTGTCCCAGAGGTTGACGAACTCGTGGGGGTCCCGGTTCCGGTCGTAGAGCTCCCCGAACTGCTCCCCGGCGTAGTAGGTGAGCTTGTAGTCCCGGGCGGTAAGCGTCTTCAGATTGAGTCCCCAGTCATAGCAGGTGAACTCAGTGAGGGCGTAGGCCCGGCCCGCCCCCTGGTCCCCCCAAAGGATGGGGGCCATGGACATGCCCTGGACCCCGTAGGGGGTGGCCACTCCGGCCAGATCCAGCAAAGTGGGCATGAGGTCCACGTGCTCGGTGATCTGGGCATAGCGGGAGCCCTTGGGCACCACGCCGGGCCACTGGAGGATCATGGGGGCCTTGATGAGGCAGTCGTAGTGGAAGGGGCCCTTGAAGAGGAGGCCGTGGTCCCCCATCAGCTCCCCGTGGTCGGAGGTGAAGAGAATGAGGGTGTCATCCTCGATGCCCTTGTCCCGGAGGGCCTGGAGGACCCGGCCGATGCTGTCGTCCACCAGGCTGATCATGCCGTAGTAGGCGGCCTTGACCTCCCCCCACTGGCGGTCGGTGAGGCGGCGGTAGTCGTACTTCTCGTTGCTGCACCCCCGTCCCGTCCGGTGGCGGCGGAAGTGGGGGGGCTTGTCCTCCAGCTCCCCCTCCTGCCGCACCGGCAGGGAGAGCTGGTCGGGGTCGTACATGGTGGAGTAGGGGGCGGGGGGGTCAAAGGGATGGTGGGGGTCCACAAAGCTGCACAGGGCGAAGAAGGGCCGGTCCGGGGTGGACTCGTTGATGAGGTCGATGGTCCGGCCGGCGATCCAGGCCGACTGGTGGAAGCGGGGGTCCACCTCACTGGGGTAGACCTGGGGCGGACCGCTGACGTCCTTCTCGGCAGCGCTGGCCCGGTCCTCCCGGGCCTTGCGCTCCCCCTGCATTTTCACGATTTCATAGTCCTTGGGGCTCTGCGCCTTCAGCCAGGCGAGGTACTCGCCGGTCTTGGTGTCGCAGGTGGTGTGGACCACCTCGAAGCCGTAGCGGTCCTCCGGCCAGTCGTCCTCCTCGTTCTCCTTGGGCACGAACTGGGTGGTGAAGTGCATCTTGCCGATGGCGGCGGTGCGGTAGCCGTTCTCCCGGAGGACCTGGGGGAAACAGATCTCCTGGTCCCGGAGGGGGATGCCGTTGTCCCGGGTGCCGTGGTTTTTGGGGTAGCGGCCGGTGAGGATGCTGCACCGGGAGGGGGAGCACACCGGGTTCTGGATGAAGTGGTTGTCAAAGGTGGAGCCGTTGAGGGCCAGGCTGTCGATGTTGGGGGTATGAATCTCGTTGTTGCCGTAGCAGCCCAGGGCGTCGAAGCGGAGCTGGTCCGCCATAAAGAGGATGATATTGGGACGCTTTTTCGTTGTATTCATGTTTACCACCACTTGATGAGGTCCGTGACCTCGTCACGGAGCTGGTTGAAGGCAGGGTCGGTGACGTCCCGGGGCCGGGGCAGGTTGTTGTCGATCTCCTTTTTGATGCTGGTGGGCTTGTTGGTCAGCACCAGGATGCGCTGGCTGAGGTAGACGGCCTCCTCGATGTTGTGGGTGATGAAGATGACTGTGGTACCGGTGCGCTGCCAGAGCTGGATGAGCTCGTCCTCCAGCTTGTAGCGCAGGGAGTTGTCCATCTGGCCATAGGGCTCGTCCATCAGCAGCAGCTCGGGCTGGACGGCGAAGGCCCGGGCGATGCTCACCCGCTGGAGCATACTGGCCGAGAGCTGGCCGGGGTAGTAGCTCCGGTACTCGGTGAGGCCCACCAGCTGGAGCATCTCCTCCACCCGCTCTTTGATCTCCTCCGGGGGGCGCTTTTTGACCTTGAGGCCGTAGGCGATGTTCTCCTCCACCGTGGCCCAGGGGAAGGAGGAGTACTCCTGGAAGATGTAGGCGATGTTGTGCTTCTGGAGGTCCACGGGCTCGCCGTTGATGAGGATTTCGCCGCCGGTGAGCTCATAGGCCTTGAGCTTGGTCAGGCAGTTGAGGAAGGTGGTCTTGCCGCAGCCCGTGGGGCCCACCACGCACAGAAATTCCCCGGTCTTGACGTCAAAGGAGATGTCGTTGAGCACCAGCAGGTCGCCGAACTTTTTGGTCATGTGGGAAACTTTTACCTTGATTTCGTCGCTCATGGGAACCTCCTTACAGGGTGTCGTCGCACAGCTCCTCGATCCGCCGGCGGATGGCCAGGAAGGCGGGGTCGCTGTACTGCCGGGGCCGGGGCAGGTCCACCCGGACCTCCTCTTTGACGTGGGTGGGGGTGTTGGTGAGGATGAGAATCCGGTCGGCCAGATAGACGGCCTCCTCGCTGTTGTTGGTGACGAAGACCACGGTGCGCTTCTCCTTCTGCCAAAGCTTCTCCAGCTCGGCCTCCATCATGTAGCGGGTCTGGGCGTCCAGGTGGCCGAAGGGCTCGTCCATGAGCATGACCTTGGGGTCGTTGGCGTAGGCCCGGGCGATGCCCACCCGCTGCCGCATCCCGCCGGAGAGGCGGTTGGGGTAGCTGTTTTCAAAGCCCTGGAGGCCCACCAGGTCGATGAAGTACTGGGCCCGCTCCCGGCGGGTCTTCTTGTCCACCCCCCGGCTCTTGGGGCCGAACTCCACGTTGCCCATGACGGTGCAGAAGGGGAAGAGGGCGGTGGTCTGGTAGACCACGCCCCGGTCGGGGCCGGGGGCCTCCACCTTTTTGCCGTCCACATAGACCTCCCCAGCGGTGGGGAGCTGGAGGCCGGCGATGAGGTTGAGCAGGGTGGTCTTGCCGCACTGGCCGGGGCCGAAGAGCACCACGAACTCGTTTTCCGCCACGTCCAGGCTCACGTCCCGGACCACCTCGTTGCTCCGGTGGACGCTCATATAGGTCTTCCCCACATGGCGCAGGGAGATGATGGGGGTCAGCTCTCCATGATGTTCCACGCGCACAGCCTCCTTTCAATGACCCGCATGACGGCGGCCAGGAGCATTCCTACGCAGCCGATGACAATCATGCCCACCATCACCAGGGTGATGTTTAGGGTGTCGCTGCCCCGCTGGATCATCCAGCCGCAGCCCTCCTGAGCCCCCACCATCTCGGCGGCCAGCACGGCCATCCAGCTGGTGGACAGGGCCACCTGCATCCCGGCGAAGATCTGGGGGGTGCAGGAGGGGAGGACCACCCGGAAGAAGATGTCCCGCTCGCTGGTGCCCAGCATCCGGGCGCAGCCCACCAGCTCCGGGTCTACGTTCTGGGCGCCGGTGTAGGCGTTGAGGGTCACGTTGGTGAAGGCCCCGATGCCGCAGAGGATGTACTTGGACACCTCCCCGATGCCGAAGAAGAGGATCACCAGGGAGATCCAGGCGATGGGGGGGATGGGGCGCAGGAGCTCGAAGATGGGCTTGAAGATGGCTTCGGCCCACTTGGAGGCGCCCATGGCCACCCCCAGGACGATGCCCAGCACCGTGGCCACCGAGAAGCCCACCAGCACCCGGCGCAGGCTCACCAGCAGGTGCCCGGTGATGACATGGCTGCCGATGGGCTCAAAGAAGGAGGTAAAGAGGAGCTGAATCACCTCCACAGGGCCGGGGGTGGTCTCCTTGGCGGGGGTGAAGGTGGTGATAAACCACCAGAATATGAAGAAGCAGGCGATGGCCAGCACGGCGTAGGTCATCTTCTCCACGTCGAGTTTCTTTTTCATCCGCGGCGGCCTCCCTTCACGAATTTACGCTCCAGGGCGTTGAGGCCCACGGTGAAGATGGTGCCGATGAGGCCGATGGTGAGCATGGCCACCACGATGAGGTCGGCCCGGGCCAGGGAGCGGTTGACCTGGATCATGTAGCCCAGGCCCTTGTTGGAGGCCAGCATCTCGGCGGCGCAGAGGGTCATCCAGGCGGTGCCCAAGGAGATGCGCAGGCCGGTGAAGATCAGGGGCAGGGCGGTGGGGATGGCTACGGTGAAGAGCATCTCCTTCCGGGAGGCCCCGAAGGTCTGGGCCACCCAGAGGTGGACGGGCTTGGTCTGCTTGATGCCGGCGTAGGCGTTGATGACGCAGGGGACGAAGGCGGAGACGAAGATGATGGCGGCCTTGGCCCCCAGGCCGATGCCGAACCAGAGGATCATCAGGGGAATCCAGGCGATGGTGGGCACGGGGCGGATGAGGTCAAAGAGGGGGGTGACAAACATATCCACCCGGCGGAACCAGGCCATGGCCACCCCCAGGGGGACGCCCACCAGGGCCCCCAGCAGGTAGCCGGTGAGGGCCACCTGGAGGCTGGCGGCAATGTGGCCGAAGATGGTGGCGCCGTCGGGGGCGGTACGGGTGAGCTTGTCGATGAAGGCCTCCACCACCTGGACGGGGCTGGGGAGGATGTAGTCGGGCTTGAGGTGCAGCACGGCGGTGCAGACGTACCAGATGGTGAAGAAGAGGCACAGGGAGATCACCGACACGATGCCGAACTTGATTTTTTCCTTGCGCTTTTGTTTGGCGTACTCGTTCAAAAGAGACCACTCCTTTCCGCAAAGGAGGGCGCGCAAATACCAAGTACGCGCTCGGTATTTGGGCGCCCTCCGCTTTGGGTGTATCAGGCCCTGAGAAGCCTAAGGTTTAGGAGAGCCCTGGGAAGGGGTTCAGGACAGGCCCAGGGCCTCCTTGAGAATGCTGTCGTCGATGTGGGTGGCGATCTCGGGGAAGCGGTTCTCCTCCAGGAGCTCCTGCTCCACCCAGAACTCGCCGGTGACCTCCACGGACTCGCCGATGGTGATGGTGGGGGCTTCCTGGCTGGTGACGAAGGGGCGGGTCTCGATCTCGGTGGCGCAGGCCTCCAGGGTGGTCTCGCTGCCGTTGGAGGTGTACCAGTCCAGCAGCATCTGGGCGGCCATGTCGGGGTCGGCCTGGAGGGCGTCGGTGGCCTGGAAGAAGGCCTTGACATAGTTCACCAGCACGTCCCGGCGCTCGGTGTAGGCCTTATTGGAGACGATGATGGAGTCAAACTGGGGCACGTCCAGGCTGGAGAGGCTGGAGGTGACCACATAACCCTCGCTCTCGGCGGTATAGGAGGTGGGGGGGTTCAGGGCGGCCACGCCGCAGTTGCCGGTGATGAGGGCCTGGTAGGCGGAGGGGTAGTCCATGCTGACCAGCTCCACGTCGTCGGGGGTGAGGCCCAGGACCTCCAGCCACTTGTTGACGTTCAGGTGGGAGATGGTGCCGGTCTGGGTGGCGATAACGGCCCCCCGGACGGAGTCGGCGTCGCCGTAGACGTCGGGGTAGGAGGGGTTGGAGCCCTGGACCTGGGCGATGGGGGAGTCGGGGCTGACCAGGGTGTAGAGCCCGCCCTCGGAGTGGCCGATGTCGGCGATGCAGTAGGCGCCGTAGATGGCCAGGGAGTTGACGGCGGCGGCGCTGAGGGTGCCCACCTCCCACTGGTCGGCGGCCAGAGCCTCGTTCATGGCGGTGCCGTTGGCGAAGTAGACGGTCTCAATCTGGAAGCCGTTGGCCACGTCCAGGCCGTTTTCGATCATGTACTGCACCGGCAGGCAGTTGAGGAAGGGCATGACGGCCACCTTCAGGACGGGGAGCTCGGCGTCGGCGCCGGAGCCACCGTCGGTGCTGGGGGTGGACTCCTGGGTGTCGCCGCTGCCGCAGGCGGCCAGGGTCAGGCCCATGGACAGGGCCAGCAAGAGGGAGAGCAGTTTCTTTTTCATGATGGTACCTCCTTGTATACCGTTTGGCCTGGGGAGAGGGTCCACCCTTCCTGGCGGACCTCCTCCAGGGTCTGAGGAGAGCTTACCAGATTTGCCCGGTGGGGTAAATCCGCTTGGCACACCTCGTCTTTCATTTTTTTGACTTTTATTGGACGGAATCGGTGAAAACTCCAAAAAAGAAGGGGAGTTTTTTATTGAATCTCGACAAAACGGGGCCCGCCTTGTGGGGGCCCGGCGCCCCTCCGGAATGGGTTTGCGGCTCCCCGCCGCCTCCTTCTCGGCTTCCCCTCTGGGGGAGCTGGCTGCGGCAAAGCCGTAGACGGAGGGATTTCCCGCTGAGGGGTCTGCCTGTCCGGCGGCATGAAAAAAGCACCAACGGACTACAGTTGGTGCTCTCGCCGGTTATTTGCTCATCGGTCCAGGGAGCGGTCCGCCCGCCGCCTGGGGATGCTTCTCGCCTGTGCAGAGTACACGGCGCAGGTTTTGCGGGCTGGCCCGGTTTTGTGTTAGACTGTGGGTGCGGCGTTCTGGATGCACCGAACCTAAGGAAGCGCTGATTAAAGCCCATCATAAATGCGTATACAGTGGAAATGGAAAGCAATCGTCAAAGGAAGGGCTTAAATCAGAGGGAAGCAGCCCGTTTTTTCCGCCTATTCTGGCCTAGGGTTTGTTTGAAAAATGTCAACATGCCCAACCGGCGGGTCTTTTGCCCCATGGACGGCGCAATTTTTCCTTGAAATCCGCCAGGATTCCTGCGAAAAAATTGCTTGCCAGAGGCCCAAAATCCCTCGCTGCTGGACACATCGCCAATTTTCAAACAAGCCCTAATTTAATGACATTGGCTTTCGGGCAGGACGTTTTTTGCTTGAGACCCTTGCATCCCAAAGCCTTGCATGACTGCAAGGGAAAACAAATATGTGAAAAAGTAGACACTCACACTTTTTGTGAGTGTCTACTCCTCCTTTTACGGGTACAAAGCGGTTTCTGATGAGCTGTGGCCTGTGGCCTCCCCCATGCAGGCCCGCCCCCTACTTCTCCTTGCGCTGGAGCTGGAGGCGATCGGCGATCATGGCGATGAACTCAGAATTGGTGGGCTTCCCCTTCGCGTTGGAGACCGTGTATCCAAAATACTTTTGCAGGGTCTCCAGATCACCCCGGTCCCAGGCCACCTCAATGGCGTGACGGATGGCCCGCTCCACCCGGGAGGCGGTGGTGCCGAAGCGCTTGGCCACCTCCGGGTAGAGGACCTTGGTGACAGCGTTGATGACCTCCATGTCCTCCACCGTCATGATAATGGCCTCCCGGAGGTACTGGTAGCCCTTGATGTGGGCGGGGACGCCGATCTCGTGGATGATGGCGGTGACGGCGCTCTCCAGATTCTCCGTCTGACGGGTGCTGCTGGCGTCGCCGGCGTCCATGGGCGCGGTGAGCTCCCGGATGCGCTCGGCCACGGCGGGGAGCTTGCAGGGCTTGAGCATACAGTAGCTGGCCCCCCGGTTCAAGGCCAGGTTCCCGGCAACGCCCCGGCAGGAGGCCGAGACCACCAGAATGGGGAGCTTTTCCCTGCCCAGAACCGAGATCACATCCATACCGTCCATCCGGTTGAGCAGCAGGTCCATCACCAGCACGTCCGGCCGAAGCGTCTGGCACAGCTCCACCGCCCGCTCCCCGTCGTCGGTATACCCCACGACCTCCAGGTCGCCTTCCTCCGCCAATGCGTCGATGAGTGCCTCCCGAAACGCGTCATCCGCGTCGGCGATCAGGACGCGCTTTTGATTTTCCATGTGGACTCCCCTTTCCGCAGGACCCCTGCGAACTGATTTTCGGACAGCCGTCGGTCCGCCTGTCCTTAATTTACCACAAATTGACAGCAAACGCAAGAGGGAAATTCCAAAAAAAGGAAATTTTTAAGAGGGCCCCTGCACCCGGACAGGAGAATGGCCGCAGTCAAGCGGTGCGGGCTTGCTGGGCGGTTTCCAGCATGGTCTCGGCCAGGATGCCATAGCCCTGGGTGGGATCGTTAATGAGCACATGGGTCACGGAGCCCACCAACTTCCCATTTTGGAGGATGGGGCTGCCGCTCATGCCCTGGACAATGCCGCCGGTGGCCTCCAGGAGCCGCTGGTCCGTGACCTTCACCATGAGCTCCCGGGTGTCGTGGCTGCCGGCAGGGAAGACCCGGATGATCTCCACGGCGTACTCCTCCACGTCGTCCCCGGCGATGTTGGAGCGGATGACGGCGGGACCCACCTTCACCTCGCTCCGGGCGGCCACGGGGACAGGGGTGAGGCCCTGGGCCAGGCCGGTGTCGGTAAGGGTGCCGAAGACGCCGCCGGCAGTGTTGGCGAAGAGGCTCCCCAGGTCCCGCTCCACCTGGAAGGCGCCATGGAGCTCCCCGGGCTCTCCGGCCTGTCCCTTCCGCACGTCGGAGACCTCGGCGTACATGATGGAGCCCGACTCCAGGGGCATCAGCAGGGAGGTGTCCACATCGTTGATGCCGTGGCCCAGGGCGCCGAAGAGGCCGGTGGAGGGGTCATAGAAGGTCATAGTGCCGATGCCGGCCATGGAATCCCGAATCCAGGCCCCCAGCTTATAGGTTCCGTCGTCGCAGGGGACCGCCTGGGCGGTGAACTGGACCTGCTTGTCCCCCCGCATGGCCCGGATGCTCATCTGGTCCCCCTCCAGATCCTGGAGGACCTCCCGGACCTGCTCGATGGTGTCCACCTGGGTGTCGTTGATGTGGGTGATGATGTCCCCCTGCTTCAGGCCGCAGGCCCTGGCGGGGGCGGCGGAGCCCGCCTGACCGGGGACATCGGCCAGGCCCACCACCAGCACCCCGTCGGAAAAGAGCTTGATGCCCACGGCCCGGCCCATAGGGATCACGGTTCGCGCCTCTACGGCGGCGGCACAGCGGCCCTGGCTGAGTAGCAGGGCCGCCAGCGCCAGGCCGAAGGCCGCCAGGCGCATGGCCTGGAGCAGGGTCAGGGCCCAGGGCCTGGTCTGTTCTTCTTCTCTCATAATACCACCCCTTTGTCAAAAATGGAAGAGGCGGACGCGCAAAAAACGCCCGCCGTATGTAATATGGCCCGCTTTTCGGGCGGACAAGCGGCCCGGGCGCTGGCAATGAAACACACCTTTGGCATGGGAAAAAGGGGAAAGCCCGGCGGCTACGGAGTTTGCGCCGGGGGAGCCGGAGGTTTTCCCCCGTCCTTCCAGAAAAAAGCAGGACATAATCCGGCGGGACGGGTGCATACCATAAGACAGAAAGCCACGAGAGGAGAGAGGACAAAATGCCGAAGCTGTCCAAGGGACTTTTGATCGCCTTTGTTGTCACTGCGGCGGCGGGGGCCGGCCTGCATTTTTTGTATGATCTGCTGCCCAACCCTGTCACCGCCCTGTTCTCGCCGGTGAACGAGAGCCTGTGGGAGCACGTCAAAATCATCTTCTGGCCCTATCTGGCGGCCTTCCTGGTGCTCACCCGGGGCGGGGAGCCGGGGACCCGGACCCCCTGGATGCTCACCGCGCCCCTGCTGTGCGCCGTGATGCTGGCCCTGGGGTGGATCTACTACATCACCCTGGGCGGCGAGGCCATGTGGGTGGACATCGTGATCTATGTGGCTGTGATGGCGGCGGGCTTCCTGCTGCCGGGGGTCCTCCACCCCACGGGGGAGCGGGCCTTGTGGGGCGATCTGGGTCTGGTGCTGGTTCTGGTACTGGCGGGACTGGTGGTCCTCTTCACCTTCCTGCCCCCGGACCACCTGCTCTTCCAGGACCTCTCCGGGGCCCGGACCTGGGCCACCATTCCCTGCTGAGCCAGATTTTTTCTTCCAAATTGCAGTTTTTGCAAAATTCCCTCTTTACAAACCCGGAAAAGGTTGTTATAATAATCGAGCAACTGAGAGGGTTGTAAGTGGGTACGCGCCTGTAGCGCAATTGGATAGAGCGTCAGATTCCGGTTCTGAAGGCTGGGGGTTCGAGTCCCTTCAGGCGTACCAGCTCAGAAATTCCCTGTTTGGCAGAATCCCCGCCTGACGGCGAGGCTTCTTAGCCGGACAGGGAATTTCTTCGCTTCCAAACCGCAACCGCTTCGCTGGGTTGCGGTTTGGGTCCGCCGCTGCGCGGCGGTTTTATCTTATCACAAGAAATATCGATTCTAACCGTCCCTTCCAGGATGCCGAAACAGTCTGGATATCGATGACGGAACGCCTAGGGCTTGTTTGAAAAATGTCAACATGCCCAACCGGCGGGGCTTTTGCCCCCTGGACGGCGCAATTTTTCCTTGAAATCCGCCAGGATTCCTGCGAAAAAATTGCTTGCCAGAGGCCCAAAATCCCTCGCTGCTGGACACATCGCCAATTTTCAAACAAGCCCTAGCGGATGCACTTTATCAAGGTAAAGAATTCTACATATCATTTCGTTCTTTGCACTATCCATTGTATCAATATTTTTAAATGCTGTTGCCCTGATCCCTTACACACACCTGTCTCATAAACCGACAAGAAGCACAGTTCATCGTGTCCATGCGGTCGGTTGACCGCATAAATATGCTCCAAATGGAAGAACAATCGCGCTCAGACCGTAATATCCGCAGTGTCCAAATCCTCAGTTTTGTGCAAAATTACATTTATGAGACGGGCATGATCCCTTACAAATCTGTGCTTGCAAAATGAAAAAGAATGTGCTATAATATATTCAATGAAAATTGCAGGTGTAGTTCAATGGCAGAATGTCAGCTTCCCAAGCTGAACACGAGGGTTCGATTCCCTTCACCTGCTCCAAGAGCAACCCCTAGAGCCCCAAGGGCTCCGGGGGTTTTCTCTTTGGTTTTAGCTTCCAGAAATTAGGATGAAAAGGGCCGAAAATAGGCCGAAATTTTCGGTGGGACAGGTCAGAGACAGGTCAGGTCAGTCAGGCGGACAAGTCGCTCCCGCTCCACTATTCAGATATACCCCTTGCTCTCCATCTCCAGCAGCAGCTTCACGGCCTCCAGGCGTGCCTCTGGTGTGGCTTTAGGATTGTCTCGAATTTGCCGCAGGGCCTCAACCTGGGCGGATTTCTCCCGCTCCCTTTTGAGTTGTCGCTCTCTCCTGGCCTGTTCGTTGCGCTTGCGGGTCTCCTGGGCCTTGGCGTGGGATTCATCCATGCTGGGCGGCCTCCTTCCTCCTATAAAAGTATCTGATGATGTTCCACATCTCCACTTGCTTGTCCTCTGGCAGTGCTTGAATTGCGGCTAGGGCCTGCTTGCGCAGGGTTTTCAGTTCTTCATCCATGTTGTGGGACCTCCTTTTCATGGGGAACAGGTAACCCCTGGAGGATGTCAACGGCCCTTAGTAAAAGCGCATTGGACGCATAGCAAGCTGCATAAATAGCATCAAAGTTTTGCTCCATCCATTTGAGGGCAGCGGCTCCGCGATCTCCATTTGTCTCCTCGCTCCACGCATCCAACAAACCTCCACAGGTGCAACCCTTAAAAGTGGGGTCTATCACATCTTCCAAAATACCATTTACGGCGATTACAGCCCGTTCTGCTTCCTCCAGCTCATAGCGGATATGGTTAGGCGCTATGATATAATCTTTACTCATACTTCCTCCTTGAATTATGTGGGAGGCCGTGATACAATGACCACGACCTCCTTTGTGTGGTCTTACTGCCAGGCATCCACAAGCGCCTGGTGCAGGGTGGCATACCGTTTGCCTCGGTAGTACCATGTACCCATGTGGTATCTCACAAGCTGCCCTCCTTTCGGCTCCTCCCCGGTGTTGCCGCACTGGAGAGGGGCTTTTCTCATGCTACCTGGAACCGACGGACGGTGGTTTCCCGGGTGAACGCCTGGGCCACATCCGGCAGGGCCTTTTTCAGGGCCGTGGTGTCGATTCTGGCGGTCTTTACCGACTTCCAGGTGATTTTATACTCCCCGGCCTGGACGGCCTCCTGGTCCCCCATGTGGGCCTTGATCGCGTCCTTGATGGCCTCCGCCTCTGCCTGGGCCTCCTCGATCAGGTTTTGGAGCTGGCGCAGCTCCCGGCACTTCATTTCTAATTCGTTGATGCTCATTGTGTTGACCTCCTTTTATATTGGGAGCAAGCGGCTGGTGGCTCTTAAGTCTTCCTTGCCTGCACTGTGTGACTTCTATCCTGTCCAGCTCTTACGTTGTCGTTCATATCGGTTCCCAAAAGGCAAGAAAGACACCATCAAGGCCCACGCAGAATCCCACGGCCAAAGCGTGAATAGCTTCATCAACGAGGCCATCGACGAGAAGATGGAGAGGGACGGCACCCCAGGGGGATTAGAAAAATCTGCCAGCCCCCCCACCTCACCACTCCGAGTAGTCGCAAAAATTCCAAAGCGTTTCTAAAAGGGTTTCAAAAAATAGCGGGAGTAGCCAGTTATTGGCCGCTCCCGCTTGCTTTGTGCGCTTGGGGGTATAGTTACCCTTCCTCTGCTGTTTCGGGGCTGTAATCGCTTGCTGTGCCGTTGTTTTTTGAGAAAGAGCCGCCATTGGTCAGCCCTGCCCGGTTCGGGTTCTTGCCAAAGCGGAAAGGGAATAGGGGACAATCAGGGCATTTCAATCGGATAGCCTTTAAGGGTGTCATACGCTGCGCCCCCCGTTGATGTAGTATTGCAATCCCTCGTTTGCCTTTCGGTTCGCCTCGGCCATCTCCGCCCCCATCCTGCGGGCCTCGTCCTCTGCCGTTGCGGTGTCCTCTGCATCTATCATCTGTGCGGCGGTTAATTTATCCTGCGCCCTCTGTTCTGCGGCGGTCACTTCCTCGCCGGTGTCCTCGTCCTTATAGGGCTTGTATTCGGAAATCTCCGGCACGACCTGTGCCGCCCACTTCTCCCCGGCATTGTCCACCGCCTTCATAATGCTTTCCACACTCTGAATCTGCGTAATTAAGTATGTGCTGCTTGGCCTTCCGGCTGTGCCGTAGATACTCCCATCAGCCCGGCGCAAAGGCATATCCGGCATAACCTGTGCGGCCTCGTTGATGTAGTCCATACTACCGGCAAACAGCAAAGGCGGCTGCGCCATCTTCTCCAGCCGGTCAATAATTCCGCTGTACTCTTTGACGGTGGGGAATCGAACGGAAACGCCGCTTTTCTCCGCAACACTCGCCAGACAGCGGAGCGCAAGGGAATTTCCGCTTGCATCATAGGAAAGGGCTTTTACCTCTGCTGAATCCAGCTTAATTCCAAATTCGTTGTAATATGTCAAGGTCTGCATAAACGCCCTATCCGGGGCGGCGGTCATGTGGTCTACAAGCGCAGTACGGAGAGCCGGAATAATCGTACCGTGGATATAATCACAAAATTCTTTTTCAGATTCTTCGATTTTCTTCCGTGTGCTATATTTCAGATCCCCGCTGTGTTCGTCAATATAAGCCTTTTCGTCCTTATATTTGCTTGCCTCACTCCTTACTCGCTCCATGCCGGAGCGATAGGCGGACAGATCATCAATAGCCCCTTGTTTCAGCTTGTCATACTCACGGCGGACAGATTCAAATTGACGCTTGATATTTTTATCCATTGTGTTTTCTTTCCTTTCTGATGCAAAAATGTTCGATGTAGTCTTTAATCCTGTGCGGCGGGTACATGGTAATAGTTTGGCAACGCCAGCAGAAACAAGCCCATGAATAGACCTCATCCGGCGCAAACTGCCAGCGCCCATTTACCATTGTTCCGTATAGGTTGCCCCGCTCGATATGGCCGTAAATTGTACTTGGGCAAATACCCGTTGCCGCAATCACTTCTCCTGTGGTCATATCCGCCCCCTATTCATCATCCACAATGACGCTGCCGGCAATTCTGGCCTCAAGCGCTGCTTGGTCGAGCGAATCGCCGAGCGGGGTTTCTGTCTTTGCCACAATCTCCACGCTTTCCCGCAAGCCGTAAAGGGCTTTTTGCAGGAAAATTGCCGTGATATTGTTGCAATCGTTCCTTAAACTCGCCTCTGCCAGAATATCGGAAAACGAATCCCGGCATAGTTCCAGCCAATCAGCCGTTTTTGCTGGGCTGTGCCTCCAAATGCAATCATAGACCGCTTGGCGGGATAAGCCCATAGACCGGGCAAGACCAGCGATAGAAGGGAAGGAGGAGGACGTTTCACACGCCCGCAGATAATAAACCGTCCGCCGCTTTACTTCCTCGGTGTCAGTCAGCGTCACCGGCTCCGCCGTGGCCGCTGCGGTTAGTTCATCCGTGGTTTTCGCAATCAGGGCGGCTAATCGTTCATCCACGAATTGCGACGCCTCAACCTTGTATAGTTTGCTCTTGCTTTTCTGCTCCGCCCCATCCGCCACCATTTCAGGAAACGTCATGGCCGGGGAGTTATTGCCGTGGTTCTTCAATCTATATCACCTTCATTAACTCAAGAAATTATGTAAACCTTTACACGAAAAAGGGTCTCTTGGAGAAAAATGAACAAATGAACCGCAAAGCCTTATGCCGCAAGGGTTTTCGGGTCTGGTGGTGGAGGTTGCGCAACTTTGCTATAAATACTCCTATATAAACGTTTTTTCCGTTTTTATATAATTAATGCTAGGTTGCGCAACCCTCGCCACCCAATCAAGCTAAGAATTTTGCTTGACGGTCAATCTTTAGTCCGATCCAAAACTTACTTCCGTGTGGGTTTCGCTTGGAAAATCCGCGTCCTTCCATGGCTGCATTGAAATCAGTTGAACGCCGAACATAGTCGCCGGACTCCTCCGCCCATTGGCGATAAATCCTGTACAACTCTCCCGCCGGTGCTTTTGCCTCTGGTTCCATAACACACTGCTCTGAAAGAAAATTTTCAAGCCAATCTTCACGTTGCCGATATTCTTCGGCGGCTATTGCGATCACATCTGGAAGGGTAAGTTTATATTTGTTCCTCGCAAAATTCACAGCTCCTTGAACGACCCAGGCAAGAATGGCGGGGCCAGCTTCCCGAACAAGAAATTCACTGTAATTTGAAATACCACTGCTTTCTGGTATCCGTGCCTTGAACTCCACTGGAATCAAACGTCTCCATGTACCGTCATCGGTGGAGCCGACACGGGGGAGGTAATTGCTGTGAAGAATTGTTGTGTGCGATGGGATAAAGGTTTCTTTCTGCTTAAATTTTGCGGCTGCTGTTATTGGATCGGTGCTTGTTATCTTCTTCATTGTTGCAACAGATAGCCTGCGGCCTTCTTCAAGTTCTCCACAAACAACCAGACGCTTGCCACGCAACTCCACAATATCCGCGCCTCTGCTTCCTTGGTTGTTATTTGCAATTAAAATGTCTGCGTCCATCCCGTCCGCATAATCCCCAAAAGTGGCGCACACTGAATTTGACAGTGTTGATTTTCCATTTCTGCCCCCACCAAAATATAGAAGTAAAACTTCCTCAAACACTTTTCCATATGCAGACATCCCAAATTGCATTTGTAATCCGCCAATCATGGAACCGTTGCCTTGTGATATAGTGTTGAGAAAATTCAGCCATAACTCCGCCCCCTTGGTTCCTGGTGAAACAGCGGTGATCTTGGTGCAGAATCGCTTGGGGTCATGTGGCATCAGCTTCCCCGTTGGTAGATGGACAAGCCCGGCGGGTGTGTTGAGTATGTCGGGGTCAGCGTCCAAAATAGAGGGGTCAATAGCTAGTTCGTGTTTTGCCAGTTCCAGCATTGCCTTGATCCGGCGTTCGTTGCGGAGCTGCTGGGCGTGGTCTAGGTACGACTTTGCACTCTTGGTGATCTTCTTGGCCTTGTCCTTCGCCTCGTCGTCCTGCGTCCCTTCGCTGACGGCAACCTCCACTTCTGCCTGCTGCTGGACAGCGGCAAAATATTCCCTCTTGGCATCCTCCAGCATATCGGCGGATAGTTTACCGGCCAACTTGAAAGCCTGGTGGTCGTTGGCCTCCCACCGCTTACCGTCGTAGGCCAACCATCCCCGGCTGTCGGTGTATATGAGCTGTTCGCGATATGTCCGACAGAAAACATCTGCGTTCCCACTGTCAGAGAAATCGGGCGGGCGCAACTCGCACCCTAGCAGGCGGGCGGGGTGTCCGTCGCTCCCGCTCCACTCGTCCTTATAGATTTGCTCCGCTGTTAGTCCGGCGTTAAGTCTTGCCTGCGCCCATGACAGGGAAGCGCCCTCTGATAGCAGTCTGTTTAAGTAGTCTGGCAAAATCTTTCACCCCTCTCTTGTGCTTTGGGAGTGGTTGTGATATAATGAACAAAAAAGCATAGGAAGGGATACCACACCACATCTCTCCTGCCTCCCGCTCCACCGTGCCACCGGTTGGGCGGGATTTCTTTTGTTCTGGTCACTGTACCACCCCCTGGGAGAACAGGTCGTCCAGATAGGCCACTAGGTCATCCCGGCGGAAGAACCAGACTTGTCCCTGCTTGCGCCCATTAAGGGTCCCTTGCCGGGCCATCCGCGCCACCGTCTCCGGGGTGAGCCGAAGGAGAAGCCCGGCCTCTGCTGCGCCGCAAATTACAGGCAGTTCCTCCACGTCGTGGATAATGCGGCGGGGTTTATTGATCCTTCTGGTCGTCACGCTCCCACCTCCCGCTCCAGGGCAAGTTCCTGAATCGCCTGCATGATCCGCTCCTCTTTATCGGTTGGAAGCGGAAATCGGAGCCAGCGCGTCATGGTCGGCTGTGATACCCCAATCTTGGCGGCGATCTGCCAGAGTGGCACATCTGCAACGCGAGCTGCCCTTCTGACGACTTCATTTGTACGCGTCATTTTGTTGATCCCTCCTTGACAGTTGATTTTTTTACTGTATAATTGTTCTTAGGATGATTAAATCATAACAAAAATCTCTGTGCTTTACCAGCAGAGAATAGTAAATTATTTTCTGATTATCGCGTATTTTGTTGATTATTTTCGACTTAGGAGGAATACATGAACAAAGAAAAACTTTCGCTAAAAATGGGGGAGCGCTTGCGGAAGCTCCGCAAAAGCAGAGGTCTTTCCTATGAAAGGTTGCAGGCCGCTATTTCTGAAAAATATGGAGTGGAGATTTCAAAGGACAGTCTTATAAATTATGAAGTGTCGGACGAAAATCACACAAAACGCTTTAAGAACAACGGAATGAGGGTCGAGTATTTACGGTATTTCTCTGACTTCTACCATGTGTCGGCTGACTATCTTCTGGCTCTTTCTGACATAAAGGCCACTGATTCCACAACCCGCGACATCTGCGAGAAGACCGGTCTGTCAGAGCACACAGTCTCTCGTCTCACGCAGGACGACAAGCGGGACAAGTGGGCGGAGGTGATAGACCAGCTTGTCCTTCATCCCGGCATATTGGACGCGCTCCACGCCTATCTATTTTTTGATGTAGACTACTTTGCAACTGTGGAAGATGGGAAAGCATCTGACGACCATAAGAAAGTTATGGTCCTAGGAGATAGTGCGCAGAAGAAGGTTGTGCCGGTTTATCCCCGCATGATGGATGGGGCCTTGCAACTAGAGGTACAACGGGAATTGTCGGACATTAAGCAGCAGGTGAAAAAGGGGAGGCGTGAAAATGCCAAAGAAGAGGGCTGACGGGCGGTATTGCAGTCAAATCTATCTAGGGCGGGACGAAAATGGACGAAAGAAGTATAAAACTGTCTATGCTGCCAATCCTGCGGAGCTGAAGGAGAAGGAAACAGAAGTTCGTCAGCAGCTCGGACTAGGGATTGATCTTCTTTCCTCCCGTGATACCTTTGCCCGGTGGGCGGACGATTTTCTGAAATTGAAGAACGCCGCCGACATCACCGCCCGGCAAAAGGAGAACTACCGCCACGCTGTGGAGGAGTGGAAGCAGCACCTCTCTCATTACCAAATGGCCGATGTGCGGGCCGACGACATAGAGCGGTTCCTTGTTAAGCTCCAGGAAGACGGTAAGGCCGCCCGCACGGTCAATTTCTACCACTCCACAATAAAACAAATCATGCAGAGGGCTGTGGGCCGCATCATCCCCAGTAATCCCGTCGACCTGGTACAACTGACACAACCGGGAAGGGCCGCAGAGAAGCGCCGCGCGCTGACTGCGGAGGAGCAAAAGTGGATATGGGACACACCTCACCGGGGGCAACCTGTGGCGGTTATTATGATGCTCTCTGGGCTCCGGCGTGGTGAGCTGGCAGCGCTGACCTGGGCTGACGTTGACCTGAAAGGCAAGACCATCACGGTCAACAAGGTCATCGAGTACCCGCCAAACGACACCCCCGTATTACGCCACCTGACCAAAAGCGCCGCAGGGATGCGCGTGGTGGACATCCCCCAGAAGCTGGTGGACTACCTCTCCCAAATACCTAGAGACAATGCCCTGGTGATCCACACCACCGACGGGCGGGTTATGACTCCCACGGCCTGGGAAGCCCTCTGGAAGTCCTATATGCGTCTGCTCAATATCAAGTATGGAACCCGCACACCCGCCGATCTGGAGAAAATGAAAAAGCCGGGTCAGCGCAAGTTTGACATGACGATTCCGCCCATCACCCTGCACTGGCTCCGGCATACGTTCTGCACTCTGCTGTACCTCTCCGGCGTTGATGTCGTCCAAGCCTGTGCCCAGATGGGCCACGCCGATATCCAGACCACCCTTCGGATTTACACGCACCTGGACAGTTTACATAAAAGAAAAAGTGTGGACAAATTGGACGCTTATTTAGGGGGCGCGAACGCCGAAAATTTCTAAAGGACAGGTCAAATACAGGTCAAAAAGTGGCTCAAACCATTGGGAATACTACATTTCTTTTAGCTTCCCAAGCTGAACACGAGGGTTCGATTCCCTTCACCTGCTCCAGAGAAAAAAGCCCTGGAATCCTTGATTTGCAAGGATTTTCGGGGCTTTTCTCTTTTGCTATGGAGATCCTTGAAATCCCGAAAATACACAAAAAGAAACGTCTAGGTGGTGGAAATCGTGGTGGAAAAGTATTTTTGCTTTACAGTAGACAAGATCGAGATTCTCCATACGGCCAGCACCTACGAGGTCAATAAACACCACCGGCTCCGCAAGGCCGCAGAGCATGACCGCCCCCCGGTTTACGAATCCACGGATTGGAATTACGTCCGTTTTGACTGCGCCGGTTTCATGTACGAGATGGTAAACGGCGAGCTGAAGTTCTACTGCTGCTGAAAACCGCAAAACAAAGAAAAGCCCCCTCACAGGACACGAATC
>NZ_CALXGA010000015.1 GCF_944387725.1 uncultured Intestinimonas sp.
TGCGAAAAAATTGCTTGCCAGAGGCCCAAAATCCCTCGCTGCCGGACACATCGCCAATTTTCAAACAAGCCCTAAGGAAAAAGACCGGCTGGGCGGCCCATGCCGGGCCGTCCAGCCTCAGACTGTTGAAAAAAGGCGCAAAGGAGGGCTTGCCGCGCCTTGTCCGCCCGCCCAGCCGGCGGGGCATCCGCCCCTTACGAGCCGCTGGGGAAGAAGGGGGACAGGGCGGCGGCCATGCCGCTGACCGGCATGGTCTGGAGGACAATGCGGCCCGGGCCGGTGATGACGGTGTGGAAGAAGCCCTCGCCGCCGAAGAGGGCGTTCTTGACCCCCTTCACGGTCTGGATGTCGATGGAGCAGGTGATGTCCACCATGGCCAGATTGCCGGTATCCACCACCATCCGCTGCCCGGCGGCGAGCTCGTATTCCACGGCGGAGCCGTCGATCTCCAGGAAGGCCATGCCGTGGCCGGAGAGCTTCTGCATGATGAAGCCCTCGCCGCCGAAGAAGCCGGCCCCCAGCTTCTTCTGGAAGAAGATGGACATCTCTACCCCCTGTTCCGAGGCCAGAAAGCCGGATTTTTGAACCACAATGGGCCGGTCGGGGGTGATCTCCACCGCCCGGATGGAGCCGGGGAAGCTGGAGGCGAAGGCGATCATGCCCGGGCCGCCCTGGGCGGTGTAGACGTTCTGGAAGAGGGATTCTCCGGAGAACATCCGGCCAAAGGCTTTGCCCAGGCCGCCGCCGGCGTTGGTGCGCATCTCCATGTTGGGGCTCATCCAGACCATGGAGCCCTTCTCGGTGATCATGGACTCGCCGCCCTCCAGGTCGCAGATGACCACGGGCATGGACTCTCCGGTGATGTGATACTTCATGCAGGCTGCCTCCTTATGTAATCTGTTTTGCTATTTCCAATTCCGAAGGAATTGGGCTGACTCCATCATACAGGCTGTAGGCGCGGAATACAAGAGAAAGATTCCATTTTGGGAAAAATAACGCGTGTCCCAGCGGGGGGATGCCCTTCACAAGGACATCTCTCCCGCTGGGACGCTGCTGTTGTTCGGATGGAAGCATCCGGTCAGCCGCACTGTGCGCACCGCTCACATGCGGAGGGCGCGGCCGCGCAGCCGCCCAAAGCGGTCTCCCGCAGATCCAGGGGGATGCGCCGTCCCACCGCATACATGGTGTCCAGCATCTCATCAAAGGGAATGAGCTGACGGATCCCGCTCAAGGCCATCTCGGCGGCCACCAGCGCGTTGGCGGCGCCTGCGGCGTTCCGGTTCTGGCAGGGGTACTCCACCAGCCCCCCCACCGGGTCGCACACCAGCCCCAGCATGTTCATCAGCACGGTGGAGGCGGCGTCCAGGCACTGCTCCGGCGCCCCCCCCATGAGCTCCACAGCGGCCGAGGCCGCCATGGCGGCCGCCACGCCCATCTCCGCCTGACATCCCCCCACAGCCCCGGACACTGTGGCGTTGCGCATGGCCAGGTAGCCTACGGCCCCGGCATTGAAAAGGGCGTCCACAAGCCGGCTGTCAGAGATCTTATAGCAATCCTGCATGGCCAGAAGCACACCGGGCACCACGCCGGAGGAGCCCGCCGTGGGGGCCGCTACAATCAGGCCCATGGAGGCGTTGACCTCCAGCACGGCAACAGCATAGGTAATGGCTCTGGCCAGGATATCGCCGCAGATGGCCTTCCCCTTTGCCGCGTGATGGGACAGCTTTTTGGCCTCGCCGCCAATCAGGCCCCCCATGGATTTGACGGGATTTTTCAGCGGCTGGGTGGCGGAGGCGCGCATGATCTCCAGGGCTCGGGCCATCCGGTGGTCTGCCACATCGCGTGTGGTCTCCCCCAGAACGCACTCCCGGCGGCGCATGATCTCCGAGATCGGGCACTGCTCCCGCCGGCACAGCGCCAGCAGCTCCTTTGCTGATTTGAAGTCCATGCTCTCTGTCCTCCTTATGGCTCTACAATCATCACATCATGCACGTTGGGATTGTCCCGCAGCGGACCGGCGATCCCCTCCGGGATACGGCCGTCGAACTCCACAATGGTGTAGGCGGTGTGTCCCTTCTCCTCCCGGAACAGGCGCATGAAGGCGATGTTGACCCCCCGGTCGCTGAGCACCTTGGTGATGTGGGCGACCACGCCCGGCTTGTCCTGCTGCACCACAATGATGGTGCTGTACGCGCCGGTGAAATCCACAGATACGCCATTGATCCGTGTGATGCGAACCTTGCCGCCGCCCAGGGACTCCCCGCGTATGGTCATCACCTGCCCGGCGGCGTTTTCCATACGGATGTCCACCGTATTGGGATGGACATCTGTTACGTCGGCACAGGGGGTAAAGCGGTAGGCCAGGCCCCGCTCCGCGGCAATCTGGAAGGAGTCCCGAATGCGCACATCGTCCGTCCCGAAGCCCATCATGCCGCCCAGCAGCGCACGGTCCGTCCCGTGGCCGTGGTAGGTCTTAGCAAAGGAGCCGTAGAGGATGAAATCTACCTTTTTCAGCGGGGGGACAATCATTTTATGCGCCAGAAAGGCGATGACGGCGGCCCCCGCCGTATGGGAGCTGGACGGACCGATCATATTGGGGCCCAGCACATCAAAAACACTGATATAGGACATAAGCGATCTCCTGTGGGGGCTCAAGCTTTCGCAGGGGCCTTATTGATAAACTTCTGGTAGATGGTCTCCACAATCACACCGATGGCATTGTCGCCGGACACATTGCAGGCGGTGCCGAAGGAATCCTGGGTGATGTACAGCGCCACCATAATGGCGCAGATGGGCCCGCCGGGGTCGCCGGCCTCCGGCCCGAAGATCATATAGAGAAAGGGCAGGGCCGTCATGATGGAGCCGCCGGGCGCACCGGGGGAGGCTACCATGGCAATGCCCAGCGTCATGATGAAGGGGATGACGGTGGACAGGCTGATGGGGAGCTGATTCATCAGGCACACTGCCGTGGCGCAGGCGGTGATGGTGATCATGGAGCCGGCCATGTGGATATTGGCGCACAGCGGAACCACGAAGTTGCGGATCTCCTCGGATACGCCGTCGGCCTCGGCGCACTGCAGGTTCACCGGGATGGTGGCGGCGGAGGACTGGGTGCCCAGGGCCGTGGTATAGCCAGGGATCTGATTTTTGATCAGGGTGAAGGGGTTCTTACTGCCGATAACCCCCGCCACCAGGAACTGGACGACAATGCAGACCAGGTGCATGAGGATGACCACCAGGAAGACCTTCCACAGAATGCCCAGGATCGCGAAGGTCTGGCCGGATTTGGTCATATTGGTGAAGGTGCCGCAGATGTAGAGGGGCAGCAGGGGGACGATGACCGAGTGAAGCACCTTGTCAATGATTCCCGAGAAATCGTTCATGCTGTTGTAGAGGGTATCGCCGATGGTCTTCCCCCGCAGGGTGGACAGGCACAGCCCCAGCACGAAGGCCAGCACCACGGCGGAGAGGGTGTCAAACAGGGGCGGGATCTCCAGACTGAAGTAGGTCTCCAGCGAATTGCCCGCCGTAGCCGCAATCTGCTCCAAGGCGTCGGCGCTCATAAAGCTGGGGAACAGGTTGATGGCCACAAAATAGGAGGAAGAGCCCGCGATCAGCGTGGAGCCGTAGGCCAGGGCGACGGTGATGAGCAGCAGCTTGCCCGCCCCATTTTTCAGGTTGGCGATGCCCATGGTCACATAGGCCAGGATCATCAGAGGGATGACGAAGGATAGGAAGGTGCTGAAAATCGTGGATGCGGTCACGACGATCCGGCAGAACCAGACCGGGAGGAACTGCCCAAACAGGACGCCGATGACGATTGCGATGATGAGCTTGGGGAGCAGCCCGAGTCGAAAGGGTTTCTTTTCCATGAATGATACAACCTCCTTGTCATTTTGCTCAAAATTTTCTTGACCCGTCGCTGATTTTACTATATTCTGATTATTGCCATAAGTCAAATTCATAAATTTGATGATATCGTTCTAAAAAAATGATAACACAGCTTGACAGGGGGCATCAAGATGGAGCTGCGCCAGCTCAACACATTCATCCGTGTGGCCCAATTCAAGAGCTTTTCCAAGGCGGCGGAGAGCTTAGGCTATTCCCAGTCCGCAGTCACGGTACAGATTCAGCAGCTGGAGACGGAGCTCCAAACCCGCCTGTTTGACCGCATGGGCAAGCACATTGTGCTGACCGTGCCGGGAAGCCAGTTTCTGGAGCGGGCCTACGAGGTGCTCAATGACGTCAACAAGGCCAGGCTCGCCGTGTCCGGCCAGGGGGAGCTGCATGGGCGGCTGCATATTGGTGTGATTGAATCGCTGTGCGTGTCCAAGCTGCCCGAGGTTCTCCGGCAATATTGGCAGCGGCACCCCAAGGTGGTCATCCAAGTCACCACCGGAGAGCCGGAGAGCCTGATGGAACAGATGGAGCGGGGGGAGCTGGATCTGATCTACATCCTGGACGAGCCGCAATACAATAACAACTGGCGCAAGCTGATGGAGCAGAGAGAGGAGGTGGTTTTTGTGGCCTCCCCGGCCCTGGCTGGGGAGCTGTGCCGGCTCCCCGTGCGAAAGGTGGAGCAGCTGCTGAACCAGCCCTTCTATCTGACAGAGCAGGAGGCAAACTACCGCCGGGTGCTGGATCGCTTCCTGGCCTCCCGGGAAACGATCCTCGTCCCCTTTCTGGAGTGCAGCGACACCTCATTTATCATCAAAATGCTGGAGAACAACCGAGGCGTCTCCTTTCTGCCGCGTTATGCGGTGGAGCAGAGTGTGCGGCAAGGCAGGCTTACCGTGATCGATATAGAGGACCTTCATGTGACCCTATACCGGCAGATTTTTTCCCACAAGGAAAAATGGCATACCCGTGAAATGGAGGAATTTGTTCGCCTGGCGGACTAGGGCTTGTTTGAAAATTGGCGATGTGTCCGGCAGGGAGGGATTTTGGGCCGCTGGCAAGCAATTTTTTCGCAGGAATCCTGGCGGATTGCAAGGAAAAATTGCGCCGTCCAGGGGACAAAAGACCCGCCGGTTGGGCATGTTGACATTTTTCAAACAAGCCCTAAGCCGCAGCTGTTCCGGGGTGAAAATCTCCCTTTACTTCCACGGGGAAACTTGCTATAATGAGTCCACGGAGTCAACCGCGAGGGGTTGATTCACGCGGCACGGCCGCGGCAATTTCATCAGGAAGACCACACTGGTGCGGCGGCGCAGCCGCTGAAAAGGGAAGTCCGGTGCAAGACCGGCGCAGTCTTACCTCTACTGTGAGCGCGGACGAAGGCGTGGAAACCCATTGGCCCGGGACGGCCGAGAAGGGACGCCGGAGGAGGAGGCGCAAGCCAGGAGACCTGCCGTGTGGGAGAGACGTCACTCTGAGGTGGGGAGGGCGGCAGTATGCCGTGGGGCTTGGACCCTCTCCTTCTGCTGTGGGAGAGGGTCCATTTTTTTCCTGTTTGGAGGAGGGAGGCCCATGGGCGGCTTCGCGTACGAAATCCCGGTGGGACGGCGGCGGCTGCGCTGCGGCTACACCACCGGCGTCTGCGCCGCAGCGGCGGCTCGTGGGGCGGCGGAGCTCCTTCTGACGGGGCGGCTCCCCGCCCTGGTCCGGGTGGAGACCCCGGCGGGCATTCCGGTGGAGGTGGAGCCCCTGGAGGGGGCCGCCGGGCCGGGCTGGGCCGCCTGCTCCATTCGGAAGGACGGGGGGGACGACCCGGACGCCACCCACGGGACCCTGATCCGGGCCAGGGTGGAGCGGACCGAGGCCCCCGGCACCGTCATCGACGGCGGCGCGGGGGTGGGCCGGGTGACCCGGCCCGGTTTGGACCAGCCCGTGGGGGCGGCCGCCATCAACCGGGTCCCCCGGCAGATGATCGCCGGCCAGGTCCAGGCAGCCCTGGCGGCGGCGGGGGCGTCCGGGGGGCTCCGGGTGGAGATCTCGGCCCCCGAAGGGGAGGCCCTGGCCCGGAAGACCTTCAACCCCCGGCTGGGCATCGTGGGAGGCATCTCCATCCTGGGGACCTCCGGCATCGTCCGGCCCATGAGCGAGGCCGCCCTGGTGGACTCCCTCCGGCTGGAACAGGACATGCACTTTGCCGCCGGGGTCCGGGATCTCCTGGTGACCCCCGGCAACTACGGCGAGACCTTTGCCCGGGAGACTTTGGGCCTCTCTCTGGACCACAGCTGCACCTGCTCCAACTATGTGGGGGAGGCCATTGACCACGCCGCCGGCCTGGGCTTTCGGAGCCTTTTGCTGGTGGGGCACATCGGCAAGCTGTGCAAGGTGGCCGCCGGGGTGATGAACACCCACTCCCGGGTGGCCGACGGCCGGCGGGAGACCCTGGCCGCCCACACCGCCCTGTGCGGCGGGGACCGGGAGACAGTGGAGGCGGTCTTCCAGGCCGTCACCACCGACGACGCCGTGGACTGCCTGGACCGGGCCGGGCTCCGTGGGCCGGTGATGGCCTCCCTGGCCCGGGCCCTGGACCGCCGGCTCAAGGAGCGGGCGGGGGAGGACCTGGCGATCGGGGCCGTCTTCTTCTCCAACCGCCTCGGCGTCCTGGGCCGCACCCCGGACGCCGAGGCCCTGGCCGCCCGGCATCCGGCGGCAGCACGCGAGACGAGAAAGGAAGGGCGCTTATGATACACTTTATCGGGGCGGGCCCCGGGGCCGCCGACCTCATCACCCTCCGTGGGGCCAAACTTCTGGGGGAGGCCGACGTCATCATCTACGCCGGGTCCCTGGTAAACCCCGCCCTGCTGGGGTATAAAAAGGAGCGCTGCACCGTCTACGACAGCGCCTCCATGACCCTGGAGGAGGTCATCGCCGTCATGGAGGAGACCGAGGCCCGGGGCGGGGACACCGCCCGGCTCCACACCGGGGACCCCTCCCTCTACGGGGCCATCCGGGAGCAGATGGACCGGCTGGACGCCCGGGGCATCCCCTATGACGTGACGCCGGGGGTCTCCTCCTTTTCCGGGGCCGCCGCCGCCCTGGAGGCCGAGTACACCCTCCCCGGCGTGTCCCAGAGCGTCATCATCACCCGCATGGCCGGGCGCACCCCAGTGCCGGAGGGGGAAAAGCTCTCCAAGCTGGCCGCCCACGGCTGCACCATGGTGCTCTTCCTCTCCACCGGCCTGCTGGAGGAGGTGGAGCGGGAGCTGCTGGAGGGGGGGTATGCCCCCGACACCCCCGCCGCCATTGTCTACAAGGCCGCCTGGCCGGAGGAGAAGGTCTGCCGCTGCACCGTCTCCACCCTGGCCCGGACCGCCCGGGAAAACCACATCACCAAGACTGCCCTCATCACCGTCGGCGGCTTCCTGGGGGATCGGTACGACCGCTCCAAGCTCTACGACCCGGCCTTCACCCATGGCTATCGGGAGGCCGGCAAGTGAGGATCGCCCTCACCGCCTTCACCCGGCGGGGCGGGGGGCTGGCCCGGACCTTGGCCCAGGATCTGGAGGAGGAGGGCCACACCTGCACCCTGGCCTGTCCCAAGCGGCTGGAGGAGGTCCTGGCCTTCCCCGGCGCCTACGAGCGGGTGGGGGAGTGGGCCGGAGCCCGGTTTTCCGACTCGGACGCCCTCCTCTTTGTGGGGGCCAGCGGCATCGCCGTCCGGGCCATCGCCCCCTATGTCCGGGACAAGCTCACCGACCCCGCCGTGGTCAGCGTGGATGAGGCGGGGCGCTTTGCCGTGCCCCTCCTCTCCGGCCATGTGGGGGGAGCCAACGACCTGGCCCGGCGGGTGGCCGCCCTCACCGGCGGGTCGGCGGCGGTCTCCACCGCCACCGACATCAATGACCGCTTCGCCGTGGACCAGTGGGCCCGGGAGCGGGGCTTTTACATGGAGGGCCGGGAGGCGGCCAAGGCCATCTCAGCCGCCCTCCTGGCGGGGGAGAGCGTGGGGTTTGAAAGCGACTTCCCCGTCCGGGAGCCCCTGCCGGAGGGGGTGGTTCAGGGGGACGGGCCTCTGGGCTTCGCCGTCACCCTGGACGGGGAGAAGGCCCCCTTTGCCCAGACCCTGCGGCTCATTCCCACTATCCTCACTCTGGGGGTGGGCTGCCGGCGGGGGACCCCGGAGGAGGCCATTGCCCAGGCGGTGGACCGGGCGCTGGCTGAGGGCCGTCTCTCCCCCCGGGCCGTCCGGCAGGTCTGCACCATCGACCTGAAGCGGGACGAGCCGGGACTGCTGGCCTTCTGCCGGGCGCGAAAGCTGCCCCTGCGCTGCTACCCGGCGGAGGCGCTGGCGGCGGTCCCCGGGGACTTCACGCCGTCGGCCTTCGTCCAGGGGGTCGCCGGGGTGGATAACGTCTGCGAGCGGGCCGCCGTCCTGGGCGGCGGGCGGCTTGTCATTCCCAAACAGGCCGGGGGAGGGGTCACCGTGGCGGTGAGCCAGGAGCCCCTGACCCTGTGTTTTTCCAAAGCGGAAGGAGAAGTGCTATGAAAGTGACTGTCGTGGGCCTGGGCCCCGGCGCGGGCCGGGATCTCACCGGCCGGGCCCGGGAGGCCCTGGAGGAGGCCGGCCTCATCGTGGGCTACACCGCCTATCTCGCCCTGATTCAGGACGCCTTCCCAGACAAGGAGCTGCGCGCCACCGGGATGCGCGGGGAGGTGGACCGCTGCCGGATGGCGGTGGAGGAGGCCGTGGCCGGGAAGAACGTGGCCGTGGTGTGCTCCGGCGACGCCGGCGTCTACGGCATGGCGGGGCTGGTCTGCGAGGTGGCCCAGGCGTATCCCCCCATCGACATCGAGGTGGTGCCCGGCATCACCGCCGCCTGCGGCGGGGCCGCCCTGCTGGGCGCCCCTTTGACCCACGACTTCGCCGTTGTCTCCCTCTCCGACCTGCTGACCCCCTGGGAGCTCATTGAAAAACGCCTGTGCTGCGCCGCAGAGGGGGACTTTGTCCTCTGCCTCTACAACCCCGCCAGCCACAGTCGGCCGGACCACCTGAAGCGGGCCTGCCGCATCCTCCTGGAGGCGGGGAAGGCCCCGGAGACCGTCTGCGGCTATGTGCGGAACATCGGCCGGGAGGGGGAGTCCGCCGCCCTCACCACCCTGGGGGCGCTGGGGGAGATTCCGGCGGATATGTTCACCACCGTCTTCATCGGCAGCAGCCGCACGAAGGTCATCTGCGGCAGGATGGTGACCCCCCGGGGCTACCTCCAGCGGGAGGACTGAGGGGTGAAGGTTCTGCTCTTCGGCGGCACCTCCGAGGGCCGGGAGCTGGCCGGGTGGCTGGCGGAGGAGGGCTTCGGCCTCACCCTCTGCGTGGCCACGGAGTACGGGGCCGCCCTGGCCCCCCGGCGCCCCGGCCTGGAGGTCCGCACCGGCCGGCTGGACCGGGCCGGCATGGAGGCTTTGCTGGCCGGCGGCGGCTTCGACTGTGTGGTGGACGCCACCCACCCCTACGCCGCGGCGGTCACGGAGAACCTCAGGGCGGCGGCAGAGGCGGCGGGGACGCCCTATCTGCGGCTGCTGCGGCAGTCCGATGCGGAGGACGGCTGCCAGAAGGCGGCGGACCTGGCGGAGGCCGCCGGTCTGCTGGCGGACCTGCCCGGCCATGTGCTCCTCACCACCGGCAGCAAGGAGCTGGCCCCCTTCGCCGTCCCCGGCCTGGTGGAGCGGTGCTATCCCCGGGTGCTGCCCACCATGGATTCCCTGGAGCGGTGCCTGTCCCTGGGCTTTTCCCCCGCCCACATCATCTGTATGCAGGGCCCCTTCTCCCAGGAGTTGAACGCGGCCCTCATCCGGCAGTTTCAAATCCGAACTCTGGTCACCAAAGACTCCGGGGGCTGCGGCGGCTTCCGGGCCAAGGCGGAGGCCGCCCGGGAGACGGGCTGCGCCCTCCTGGTGGTGGAGCGGCCTGCTCAGGAGACCGGCCTTACCCTGGAGGAGCTGAAAACCGCCCTGAAGGAGGCGCGTGTATGAAGGTCTATCTCATCGGCGTGGGGATGGGGAACCCGGACACCCTGACGGTCCAGGCCCTGCGGGCCATCGAGGGCTGCCGGGCTCTGGCGGGGGCCCGGCGGCTGCTGGAGCCCTGGCAGGAGGACCGCCCGTGCGCCCCCCTCACCGCCGCCGCAGACATTGCCGCCTGGGTGGACGGGCAGACCCAGGGCCCCGTGGGGGTCCTCCTCTCCGGGGACACCGGCTTTTACAGCGGGGCCAAGAGCCTCTGGCCCCTGCTGAAGGACCATCAGGTGGAGACCATCCCCGGCCTCTCCTCCCTCTCCTACTTCTGCGCCCGGCTGGGGACCACCTGGCAGGACGTCCGGGTGGTCAGCGCCCACGGCCGGAGCCACAACGCGGTGGGGGAGATTCAGAGCCACCCCCGGACCTTCGCCCTCACCGGCGGGGCCACCCGGGCGGAGGACCTCTGCCGGGCCCTGACGGAGCGGGGCCTGGGGGCGGTCCGGGTGTCGGTGGGGGAGCGGCTCTCCTATCCCGACGAGCGGATTGTCACCGGCACGGCGGCTGGACTGGCGGGGGAGCACTTTGAAGACCTGGCGGTCCTGCTGGCCGAGCACGACGCGCCGGTGCTCCGGCCCTGGAACACGCCGGGGCTCCCCGACGGCTTCTTCCTCCGGGGCGAGGTCCCCATGACCAAGGAGGAGGTCCGGTCCCTGGCCCTGTGCAAGCTGCGTCTCCAGCCCTGGCATACGGTGTGGGACGTGGGGGCGGGCACCGGATCGGTGTCGGTGGAGTGCGCCCTGGCCTGTCCCCAGGGCCGGGTGTACGCCATTGAGAAGAAGGAGGCCGCCCTGGACCTGCTGGCCGGGAACAAGGCCCAGTTCGGCTGTGTCAACCTGGAGCTGGTTTCCGGCGCCGCCCCCCAGGTTCTGGAGGACCTGCCGGCCCCGGACCGGGTCTTCCTGGGGGGGACCTCCGGGGAGATGGAGGAGATCCTGGCGGTGATCTTTGCCAAGAACCCCGCCGCCCGGGTGGTCTGCACCGCCGTGACCCTGGAGACGATGGGGGAGGCCGCCCGGTGCTTTGCCCCCCTCTCCGGGGCCGGCATGGTCCAGGTGGCGGCCACCCGAACCCGAAAGGCCGGGCCCTACCACCTGATGGACGCCCAGAACCCGGTGTGGATCTTCAGCGGGGAGGGAAAGCATGAGTAGGGTCCCCCGGCTCCTCCTCTGCGCCCCGGCCAGCGGCGGGGGCAAGACCACGGCTGCCTGCGCCCTCCTCCAGGCCCTGGTGGACCGGGGGGCGGCTCCGGTGGCCTTCAAGTGCGGCCCCGACTATATCGACCCCATGTTCCACAGCGAGGTCATCGGGGCCAAGTCCCGGAACCTGGACCTCTTCCTCATGGGGGAGGCGGCGGTGCGCCGGAGCCTCCTGGAGAACACCCGGGGGGCCGGAGCGGCCGTCATCGAGGGGGCCATGGGCTACTACGACGGCCTCGCCCTGTCGGACCGGGCCAGCGCCTACGACCTGGCCCGGACCACCGGCACCCCGGCGGTGCTGGTGGCTGACGTCCGGGGGCGGGCCCTCTCCGCCGCCGCCCTGGTGAAGGGCATGGCGGCGTTCCGGCCCGATTCCCGGATTCAGGGCGTTTTGCTCAACCGCTGTTCCCCCATGCTCTACCCCCGCCTGCGGGAGGCCATCCAGGCCGAGACCGGCCTGACGGTGTACGGCTATCTCCCCGATTTGCCAGCGTGCGCCCTGGAGAGCCGGCACCTGGGGCTGGTCACCGCCGCCGAGGTGGCGGATCTCCGGGACAAGCTCCGCCGCCTGGCGGCGCAGGCGGAGCAGTCGGTGGACCTGGACGGCCTCCTGGCCCTGGCGGCCTCCGCCCCGGCGTTGGAGGCCCCGCCGCCGCCCTCCGTCCGGCGGGAGCGGCGGCCTGTCATCGCCCTGGCCCGGGACGCAGCTTTCTGCTTTTATTATGAAGACGGCCTGGAGGAGCTCCGGCGGCAGGGGGCGGAGCTGGTGGAGTTCTCCCCTCTGCGGGACCGCTCCTTGCCGGAGGGGGCCCAGGGCCTCTACCTGGGGGGCGGCTACCCGGAGGAGTACGCCGGAGAGCTGGCCCGAAACACCTCCCTGATGGGGGAAATCCATGACGAGATTCTCCACGGGATGCCCACGGTGGCCGAGTGCGGCGGCTTCCTCTACCTCCACCGGGACCTCCAGGACGCCGGCGGCCGGTACGATTGGCGCATGGCGGGTGTCTTTTCCAGCCGGGCCTGGGGCCAGGGGAAGCTGGGGCGCTTTGGCTATGTCACCCTGACCGCCCGGAAGGATGGGCTTTTGTGCGGGGCGGGGGAGCGCCTTCCCGCCCATGAGTTCCACTACTGGGAGAGCCAGACGCCGGGGACGGCCTTCCGGGCCCAAAAGCCCCTGAGCGAGCGGGGCTGGGACTGCGGCTGGCACACTCCCACCCTCTACGCCGGCTTCCCCCACTTCCATTTCAGCGGCTGTCCAGAGGCGGCCCGGCGCTTTGTGGCCGCCTGCGCCCGGTATGAAAGGGGTAAAGAAGAATGACACTGCGCTTTGAGACCGTGCTTGCTCAGATTGGGGACCATATCGGTCCCCTGGACCAGGGGGCCATGGAGGAGGCCCAGCGCCGCTGGGACGCCATCGCCCACCCCCTGAACAGCCTGGGACTGCTGGAGCAGGACATGGTCCGCATCGCCGGCATCACCGGCAGCGCCGACGTGGACCTGTCCAAGCGGGCGGTGGTGGCCATGTGCGCCGACAACGGCGTGGTGGCCCAGGGGGTCACCCAGACCGGCCAGGAGGTCACCGCCATCGTCACCGAAAACATGTCCACCGGGGACACCTCGGTCTGCTGCATGGCCCGGGTGGCCGGGGCGGAGGTCATCCCGGTGGACATCGGGGTGGCCCGGCCGGTGACCGGGGCACGCATCCGGCAGATGTGCGTCCGCCGGGGCACCGCCGATATGACCCAGGGCCCCGCCATGTCCCGGGAGGAGGCGGCCCAGGCCGTGCTGGCCGGGGTGCGGCTGGTGGAGGAGCTGAAGGAGGCGGGGTATCGCATCCTGGCCACCGGCGAGATGGGCATCGGCAACACCACCACCGCCAGCGCCATGGTCTCCGTTCTGCTGGGGAAGGACCCGGCGGCGGTCACCGGCCGGGGGGCGGGCCTCTCCTCGGAGGGGCTGGCGCGGAAGGTCCGGGCCATTGAGACCGCCATCGCCCTCAACCGGCCCGACCCCGCCGACCCTCTGGACGTCCTCCACAAGGTGGGGGGGCTGGACATCGCCGGCCTGGCCGGGGTTTTCCTGGGCGGGGCCATGCACCGCGTTCCGGTGCTGGTGGACGGCTTCATCTCCTCCGCCGCCGCCCTGACGGCGGCCGCGCTCTGCCCGGCGTGCAAAGATTACATGCTGGGCTCCCACGCCTCCAACGAGCCGGCGGGGAAGCTGGTGCTGGACGCCCTGGGACTGCGCCCCTTCCTCTTTGCCGGGATGTGCCTGGGGGAGGGCACCGGGGCTGTGGCCGTGCTGCCCCTGCTGGACATGGCCCTGGCGGTCTACCGGGAGATGTGTACCTTTGCGGCTGCCGATATCGAGGCCTACCAGCCCCTGACCTGAGGGGGCGGCGGCCCGCCCATGCCAAACCAAGGGGGGAAGCCCAGTGCTGATTCTGGTGTCCGGCGGCTCTGCCAGCGGAAAATCCGAATATGCCGAGGGTCTGGTGACGGCGGCCCCGGCGGGGCCCCGCTTCTATGTGGCCACTATGGAGGTCCGGGACGGGGAGAGCCGCCGCCGGGTGGAGCGCCACCGGGCCCTGCGGGCGGGGAAGGGCTTCCAGACCGTGGAGCGGCCCCGCCGCCTGGGGGACTGGGCGCCGCCGCCGGGGGCGGCGGTGCTGCTGGAGGACCTGTCCAACCTCACCGCCAACGAGTGGTTTGGCCCGGAGGGCCGGGAGGGGGCCTTCCAGCGGGTCCTCGCCGGGGTGGAGCGCCTGGCCCGGGAGGCCGCCTGTACCGTCATCGTCACCAATGAGCTCTTCTCCGACGGCGTCCGCTACGATTCGGAGACGGCGGCCTACCTGGACGGTCTGGCCCGGCTCAACCGGGCGGCGGCGGCCCGGGCGGACCGGGTTTATGAGGTGGTCTGCGGCCTTCCCGTCTGCTGGAAGGGGGCGTGAGACACATGCTCCGTTCTCTGTGCATCGCCCTGGCCATGTACTCCCGCTTCCCCGCCCCCCGGGTGGACTGGGACCAGAAGAGCCTGGCCTGGGCCATGTGCTTTTTCCCGGCGGCGGGGCTCCTCATCGCCCTGCTGCTGGGGGTGTGGCTCCAGGTCTGCCTGAGCCTGGGCCTGGGGACCTTCCTCCGGGCGGCGGGAGCCCTGGCGATCCCCATCGCCGCCAGCGGGGCCATCCACCTGGACGGCTTCTGTGACACCGCAGACGCCCTGGGCTCCCACCAGAGCCGGGAGCGGAAGCTGGAGATTCTGAAGGACTCCCATACCGGGGCCTTCGCCATCATCTGCTGCGGAGTCTATCTGGTGGTTTTTTTCGCCCTCTGGTGCGAGGCCGTGCCGGAGGGGCGCAGCCTTCTGGTGCTGGCCCTGGGGCCGGTGCTCTCCCGGAGCCTCTCCGGCCTGGCCGCCGTCTCCTGGCCCAACGCCCGGGGCAGCGGCCTGCTGGCCACCTTCACCCAGCCTGTGGACGCCCGGCGGGCCCGGGTGGTGCTGGGGCTGTGGACTCTGGCCGCCGGAGCCGCCCTGGCGGCCCTGGACCCGGTGACCGGGGGGGCGGCCATTGGAGGGGCCGGGCTGTCCTTCCTCTACTATTTCGTCATGTCCCGGCGGCAGTTCGGCGGCATCACCGGGGACCTGGCCGGGTTCTTCCTTCAGGTCTGCGAGTGCGCCATGGTGCTCTCCGTGGTCCTGGCACAGCGGCTGGAGGTGCTGTTATGATTCTGCTCATTGGGGGCGCGGGCCAGGGAAAGCTGGCTTACGCCCTGGAAAAGACCGGCCTGGGGGCGTCCGATGTGGCCCGGGACCCGGCCGCTGCCCGGAGCAAGCCCATCTTTGCCGGCCTGGAGGACTGGGTCCGCGCCCACCCCGGGGAGGGCCTGGGGGACTTGCTGGAGGTCAACCCGGAGGTGGTGATCCTCTGTGACGAGGTGGGCTGCGGCGTGGTGCCGGTGGACCCCTCCGAGCGGGCCTGGCGGGAGGAGGTGGGCCGCCTCTGCTGCGCCCTGGCCCGGAGGGCTGAGCGGGTGGAGCGGGTGTTCTGCGGCCTGAGCATGGTATTGAAGGGGGAAGGAACGTGGAAGTGATTCTCATCCGCCACGGCGTCACCCGGGGGAATCTGGAAAAGCGCTTTGTGGGCCGTCTGGATGTGCCCCTGGCCCCGGAGGGGGAGGCCATGGCCCGGGAGACCGCCCCTCTGCTTCCGGCGGTGGAGCACCTCTATGTGAGCCCCATGCGCCGCTGCCGCCAGACGGCGGCGCTCCTGTGGCCCGGCGTGGCGCAGACGGTGATCGAGGACCTGCGGGAGACCGACTTCGGCCCCTTTGAGGGGAAGAGCCACCAGGAGCTCCGGGACGACCCCATGTACCAGCGGTGGCTGGCGGGGGAGATGGCGGTGGGGGAGCCCGCCGAGGACTGCGCCCGCCGGGGCTCCCGGGCCCTGGAGGCCCTGGCGGAGGACGCCCTGGCCCGGGGCTTTACGCGCATTGGGGTAGTCTCCCACGGGGGACTTCTCATGGGGATGCTCACCCGCTGCGGCCGGCCGGCCCGAACGGGCTTTTACGACTGGTACCCCCAAAACTGCGGCGGCTACCGGGCCGAGCTGGTCCGGGAGCCCCTGGAGCTCCACATTCTGGGCCCGGCGGGGAGGACGAAGGCATGAGCCTGACCCTGCGGCTTGCCGCCCTGCTGCTGGGGTGCCTGCTGGACCTGCTGTTTGGAGACCCCCACTGGATGCCCCACCCGGTCCGGGCCATGGGGGGGATCACCGCCCTGCTGGAGCGGCCCCTGCGCTTCCTCTTTCCCAAGGGCCCCAAGGGGGAGCTGGCGGCGGGAGCGGCGCTGGTGGTGCTGGCGGCGGGGATTTCCACCGGGGCGGCGGTGCTGGCCCTGTGGCTGTGCCGGCGCATCCACCCCCTGCTGGCCTTCGCTGCGGAGACTCTGCTGTGCTATCAGCTCCTGGCCGCCCGGTCCCTCCGGGACGAGAGCCTGAAGGTCTACCGGGCCCTGCGGGACGGCGCCCTGGAGGAGGCCCGGCGGGCGGTCTCCATGATTGTGGGCCGGGACACCGACCGGCTGGACCGGGACGGGGTGGCCCGGGCGGCGGTGGAGACGGTGGCGGAGAACGCCTCCGACGGGGTGGCGGCCCCCCTGCTGTTCCTGGCCATTGGCGGGGCCCCCCTGGGGGTATTTTACAAGGCGGTCAACACCATGGACTCCATGGTGGGCTACAAAAATGACCGCTACCTCTACTTTGGCCGGGCGGCGGCCCGGCTGGACGACGCAGTGAATTTCCTCCCGGCCCGGCTGGCGGGGGTGCTGATGTGCCTGGCCGCCCGGCCCGCAGGCTTTGATGGGAAAAACGCCTGGAAAATCTTCCTCCGGGACCGGAAGAAGCACAAGAGCCCCAACTCCGCCCACACCGAGGCGGCGGCGGCGGGGGCCCTGGACATCCAGCTGGGGGGGAGCAGCTTTTACTTTGGGAAGCGGGTGGAAAAGCCCACGATTGGGGATCCCCTGCGGCCGGTGGAGCCGGCGGACATCCTGCGGTGTAACCGCCTGATGTATGCCGCGGCCTTTCTGGCCATGGTCCTATTCTGCGGGATTCCTCTGGCGCTGAGTTTGACGCTCTGAGGCCGCCCCGTACGGCGGGAGAGAGACGGCTTGGAGAGAGGTGACAGCTTTGAAGGAATCGACCCACGGCGGCGATCTGGTGTCGGCCCGGGTCCTCTGGGCCGGGGAGGTGCTGGATTTCTCCGCCAACTTAAACCCCCTGGGGATGCCCGAGGGGGTCCGGCGGGCCGCCGCCGAAGGGGTGGAGGAGGCGGTCCACTACCCAGACCCCCTGTGCCGGGCCCTTTCCGCCGCCATCGCCCGGCGGGACGGCGTGGCCCCGGGGCAGGTCCTCTGCGGCAATGGAGCCGCCGACCTGGTCTTCCGGCTGGCCTTTTCCGAGGGCCCCCGGCGGGCCCTGGTCACCGCCCCCACCTTCTCGGAGTACGAGGCGGCGGTCTCCGCCGCAGGCTGTACTGTGGTCCGCCACATCCTGGACCGGGCGCGGAACTTCGACCTCACCGGGGCCGTCCTGGACGAGCTGACGCCGGAGCTGGACCTGGCCTTTTTCTGCACCCCCAACAACCCCACGGGCCGGGTCATCGACCGGGGGCTCCTGGAGGCCATTCTGGAGAAGAGCCGGGCGGCGGGGGTCCGGCTGGTGGTGGACGAGTGCTTCCTGGCCCTCTCGGACGGCGGGGAGGCGGCGGGGCTGGCGGGATATCTGGAGCCATATCCCAACCTCCTGCTCCTCCGGGCCTTCACCAAGAGCTACGCCATGCCCGGCCTGCGGCTGGGCTACTGCCTCAGCGCCGACGGGGCGCTGCTGGACCGGATCTCCCGCTGTGCCCAGCCCTGGAGCGTGTCCGCGCCCGCCCAGGCGGCGGGGCTGGCGGCGGCGGCGGAGCCCAGCCACCCCCGCCTGGCCCGGGCGCTGATTGCCCGGGAGCGGAGCCGGCTCATGCGGGCCCTGGAGGGGCTGGGCCTGGAGGTAATCCCCAGCGCGGCCAACTATCTGCTCTTCCGGGCGCCGGGGATTACGGACCTGCGGGAGCGGCTGCTGCGCCGGGGGGTGCTCATCCGCTCCTGCGCCGACTACCCGGGGCTGGGAGAGGACGACTACCGGATCGCGGTCCGGCTTCAGGAAGAGAATGAACAACTGATCCGGGCCATGAAGGAGGCGCTGTAAGATGCCGGCAAAAGCGATCATGATCCAGGGCACTGCCTCCAACGCCGGCAAGAGCCTGCTGGCGGCGGGGCTGTGCCGGATCTTCCGGCAGGACGGCTGGCGGGTGGCCCCCTTTAAGGCCCAGAACATGGCCCTCAACTCCTTCATCACCGCCGACGGCCTGGAGATGGGCCGGGCCCAGGTGGTCCAGGCCCGGTGCGCCGGGGTGGAGCCTGACGTGCGCATGAACCCCATTCTCCTCAAGCCCACCAACGACACCGGCTCCCAGGTCATTGTCCACGGGACGCCCCGGGGGACCATGGGGGCGGCGGCGTATTTCCGCTGGAAAAAGGAACTGATCCCCGACGTCCTGGCGGCCTATGACGCCCTGGCCTCCGCGTACGACATCATTGTCATCGAGGGGGCGGGGAGCCCGGCGGAGATCAACCTCAAGCGGGACGACTTTGTGAACATGGGCATGGCCCGGCTGGCGAACGCCCCGGTGCTCCTGGCGGGGGACATCGACCGGGGGGGCGTCTTCGCCTCCCTCTACGGCACGGTGAAGCTCCTGGAGCCGGAGGAGCAGGCGCGCATCAAAGGCCTCATCATCAACAAGTTCCGGGGGGACGTGGAGATTCTGCGGCCGGGCCTGAAGACCCTGGAGGGGCTCACCGGCAAGCCGGTGCTGGGGGTGGTGCCCATGCTGGACGTGGACATCGACGACGAAGATTCCCTCTCCCCCAAGCTCTGCCGGGGGGGGGAGACGGGGCTGGCCGACATCGCGGTGGTGCGCCTGCCCCGCCTGTCCAACTTCACCGACTTCAACCCCCTGGAGCGGGTGGAGGAGGCCGCAGTGCGGTATGTCCAGACCCCCGGCGAGCTGGGGAACCCGGACCTGGTGATCCTGCCGGGGACCAAGAGCACCCTGGACGACCTCAAGTGGCTCCGTCAGAGCGGGCTGGAGGCCAAAATCCTCCAATATGCCAGTCGGGGCGGGGCCGTGGCCGGCATCTGCGGCGGCTACCAGATGCTGGGCCAAACCCTCTCCGACCCAGAGGGGGTGGAGGGCGGCGGAACCCTGCGGGGCATGGGACTGCTCCCCACCGGCACCGTTTTCCGGGGGGAGAAGACCCGCACCCGGGTCTCCGGGGTCTTCCGGGGGGCACAGGGGGTCTTCGCCTCTCTGAACGGGGCGGCCCTGGAGGGCTATGAAATCCACATGGGGGAGACCGTGCTGAGCCAGGGGGCGGAGCCCCTGACCGCCCTCGCCACCCTGGACGGCGGGACCAAGGCCGACGGCGCCGCCCGGGGCAATGTGTGGGGCAGCTACGTCCACGGCCTCTTCGACCGGGCCGAGAGCGCCCGGGCCCTGGTGGACGCCCTCCTGGCCCGGAAGGGTCTGGCCCCCTCCGCCAGGGCGGTGGACTGGCAGGCATACCAGGAGGAGCAGTATGACAAGCTGGCGGCGGGGGTCCGGGCAAGCCTGGACCTGGCGCACGTCTATCGGATTCTGGAGGGCAAGGAGTGAGCCTATGAAAGTGGAATTGCAGCGGGTGGCCCCGGCGGAGATCGAGGCCCGGAGCATGGAGATCATCCAGCTGGAGCTGGGGGAGCGGACTTTTCCGCCGGAAATCCTGCCGGTGGTGAAGCGGGTCATTCACACCACCGCCGACTTTGACTACGCCGGCAATCTGGTCTTCTCCCCGGGGGCGGTGGAAAAGGGGGTGGCCGCCCTGAAGGCCGGCTGCGCCCTGGTCACCGACACCCAGATGGCCCGGGCCGGCGTCAACAAGCGGGTGCTGGAGAAGTTCGGCGGAGAGGCCCTGTGCTTCATGTCCGACCCAGACGTGGCCGCCGAGGCCAAGGCGCGGGGGGTCACCCGGGCCGCCGTCTCTATGGAGCGGGCGGCCAGGCTGGACCGGCCCCTGATCCTGGCCCTGGGCAACGCTCCCACGGCTCTGGTCCGGGCCTGCGAACTTCTGGAGGCGGGGGAACTGCGGCCAGCGCTCATCATCGGCGTGCCGGTGGGCTTTGTCAACGTGGTGGAGAGCAAGGAGCTCCTGCTCACCCAGGACGTGCCCTATATCGCTGCCCGCGGCCGGAAGGGCGGCTCCAACGTGGCGGCCGCCATCTGCAACGCCCTGCTGTATCTGGCATCCGGCAACGTCCGGGAGTGACCGAAGCGAAGGGAAGGAGGGGCGCCTATGCCGGAGAAAGCCCTTTTGGTGGTGTCCTTTGGCACCAGCCACCTGGACACCCTGGAGAAGACCATCGTCCCCATTGAGGAGGATCTGGCCGCCGCCCTGCCGGACCGGGTCCTCCGCCGGGCCTTCACCAGCGGCATGATTCTGCGCAAGCTGGAGGCCCGGGACGGCCTCCACATCGACGATGTGCCCCGGGCCCTGGAGGGCCTGGCCGGGGCGGGAGTCCGGGACGCAGTGGTCCAGCCCACCCACATCATGCACGGGGCGGAGTACGACAAGCTCCTGGCCCAGGCGGAGCCCTTCCGGGGGCGGTTCGAGCGGCTGGCCGTGGGCCGCCCTCTGCTGAGCGCGGAGGAGGACTACCGCCAGGCGGCGGAGGCCCTGCTGGAGGCGCTGCCGGAGCGGGCGGAGGACCGGGCCCTGGTCTTCATGGGCCATGGGACGGAGCACTTCGCCAACCCGGCCTACTGCCAGCTGGAGTACCTGCTCCACGATCTGGGCCGGACCGACGTGCTGGTGGGCACCGTGGAGGGCTACCCCGGCTTCGGGGAGGTCCTCCGGCGGCTCTCAGAGCGGCCCGGGGTCCGGAGGGTGGTGCTGGCCCCCCTGATGATTGTGGCCGGCGACCACGCCAAAAACGATCTGGCGGGGCCGGAGCCAGATTCCTGGAAAAGCCAGTTGGAGGCCCTGGGCTACGAGACGGACTGCCGCCTTACCGGGCTGGGGGAGTACCCCGGCCTCCGCGGTATCTTTGTCCGCCACGCCCTGGAGGCGGCGGGAGACGGACCGAAGTAAGGAGAGACGAGCATCATGGAAAAAGGAATCCTGTACGGCGTGGGGGTGGGCCCCGGCGACCCGGAGCTGGTGACCCGGAAGGCCGAGCGTATCCTCCGGGAGGCCGACGTCATTGCCGTCCCCGACAAGGGCGCGGGGGAGAAGACCGCCCTGCGCATCGTGGAGGACCTGGCGGCGGGCAAGGAGCTCCTGTCCTGTCCCACCCCCATGATCCGGGACCGGGAAAGGCTGGACCGCTGCTATGAGGAGATTGCCGGGCGCATCTGCGCCCTGCTGGAGGCCGGGCAGATCGTTGCCTTTATCACCCTGGGGGACCCTACGGTGTACTCCACCTACATTTATGTCCACAAAAAGGTCCTGGCCCGGGGCTATGACGCCCAGATCATCCCCGGGGTACCCTCCTTCTGCGCCGCAGCGGCCCGGCTGGGCGTCTCCCTGTGCGAGGGGGCGGAGCGGCTGCTCATCGTCCCAGCCTCCCACCAGGCGGCCGACTGTCTGGATGTAAAGGCCAACAAGGTCTTCATGAAGGCCGGGAGGGCCATCGGGGAGCTCCGGGACCTGCTGGCGGAGCGGGGATTGCTGGACCGGGCCTCCCTGGTGGCCAACTGCGGCATGGAGGGGGAGGCCGTCTACCCCCGCTTTGCCGATGTGGAGGACGGGACCGGCTACTTTTCCGTGGTTCTGGTCAAGGAGCCGGAGGAACCCGCCCCCGGGCGGGAGAAACAGGAGGGGTGAACCCATGGGCATCATCATGTCGGGCCTGGACTATCAGAAGGCCCCCATTGCGCTGCGGGAACAGCTCTCCTTCACCAAGACCCAGGCGGGGGCCCTGACCGGGAGACTTGCCCAAGGGGAGGGGATTTTGGGCTGCGTGCTCCTCTCCACCTGCAACCGCACCGAGCTCTACCTCTCCTGCCCCCCGGAGGGCCGGGCGGCGCCGGACCGGCTCCTCTGCCGGGCGGTGGGGCTGGACCCCGGCCCCTTTGCCGGGGCCTTTGTCACCCGGCGGGGGGAGGAGGCCGTCCGGCACCTGATGGAGGTGGCCGGAGGGCTCCAGTCCCAGATCTGGGGGGAGGACCAGATCCTCTCCCAGGTGAAGGAGGCCATCGCCATCGCCCGGGAGCAGGGCGCCGCCGACCCGGTGCTGGAGACCCTCTTCCGCACCGCCGTGTCGGCGGGAAAGGAGATCAAGACCAAGGTGCGGCTCACAGGGGTGGCCGTCTCGGCCGCCGCCCGGGCGGTGGAGGTCCTCCGGCGGGACCTGGGGGATCTCCAGGGCCGCCGGGCCCTGGTCATCGGCAACGGCGAGATGGGCCGGCTCTCCGCCGCCCTGCTCCGGGAGGCGGGGTGCGCCGTCACCGTCACCCTGCGGACCTACCGCCACGGGGAGACGGTGGTGCCGGCGGGGTGCGCCGTCACCCCCTATGGGGAGCGCTATGCCTCCATGGAGGGGATGGACATCCTCCTCTCGGCCACCACCAGCCCCCACTACACCGTGTCGGCCCGGCAGATGAGCATGCTCAAGGCCCGGCCCAGCTGGGTGGTGGACCTGGCCATGCCCCGGGACGTGGACCCGGCGGCAGGGGACCTGCCGGGCGTCACCCTCTACAACGTGGACACCCTGGGGGCGGAGCAGCGCCGGGGCGCGCTGCCCCAGACCGTCACCGACATCCTGGACAGCCACATGGCCCGGTTCTACGAGTGGAGCAACTACCGCCGGTGCCTCCCCGCCATCGAGGCCCTGAAGGAGGCCATCGCCCAGCGGGTGCTCACCTACCCCGAGCTGGAGGAGGACCTGGAGGCGGAGGAGCTGGTGGAGCTGGCGGTGAGCCGGGCGGTGGACCTGCTCACCGGGGGGCTCAAGGAGCGCATCCGGCCGGAGGACCTGGAGCGGTGCGCGGGGAAAATCCGGGTCCACACCGCAGCCAGGGGCCAGAGGGAGGGCAGACATGCGCACATCCCATTTTCCCATGTTTGTTGACCTGCGGGGAAAGCCCTGCGTCATCGTGGGGGGCGGGGCCATCGCCCGGCGCCGGGCAGAGGTCCTGACCCGCTTTGGCGGGGCGGTGACCGTCATCGCCCCGGCGTGGCTGGGCGGAGTCCCCGGCGTCCGCTGGGAGCGGCGGGCCTACGCCCCCGGGGACCTGGCCGGGGCCTTTCTGGCGGTGGCCGCCACCGGCGACCGCCGGGTGAACCGCCGGGTGGGGGAGGAGGCCCGGGCCCTGGGCATCCCCGTGTCGGTGGCCGACCGCCGGGAGGAGTGCAGCTTTTTCTTTCCCGCCGTCTGTCAGGGGGGCGGGGTGACCGCCGGGCTGGTCTCCCTGGGGGGGGGCGATCACGCCCGGACCGCCCGGGCCGCCCGGGCCGTGCGGAGGACATTGGAGGGATTGGATTGAAGACACTGCGGGCGGGCAGCCGGGAGAGCCAGCTGGCCGTGATCCAGACCCGGCAGGTGATGGAGGCCGTCCGGCGGACGGACCCCTCCCTCCGGCTGGAGCTGGTGACCATGAAGACCACCGGGGACAAGATTCTGGACCGGACCCTGGACCAGGTGGGTGGCAAGGGCCTCTTCGTCAAGGAGCTGGACGCCGCCCTTCTGGAGGGCCGGGTGGACTTCACCGTCCACAGCTGCAAGGACCTGCCCATGGACTTAGACCCCCGGCTCCCCCTGGCGGGCTTCTCCCGCCGGGCCGATCCCCGGGACGCTTTGGTCTTGCCGGAGGGGGTTACGGAACTGGACCCGGCCAAGCCCATCGGCTGCGCCAGCGCCCGCCGGACCCTCCAGCTCCGGCGGCTGTTTCCGGGCCAGCCGGTGGCCCCGGTCCGGGGCAACGTCCAGACCCGGCTGGGGAAGCTGGACCAGGGGAAGTACGCCGCCCTGGTGCTGGCCGCCGCCGGCCTGGAGCGGCTGGGCCTGGAGGGGCGGATCGCCCGGTATTTTACCATCGAGGAGCTGCTCCCCGCCGCCGGGCAGGGCATTCTGGCCGTCCAGGTCCGGGCGGGGGAGGAGGCCCCCTGGCTCTCTGGCTTCCGGGACCGGGACGGAGCCGACTGCGCCCTGGCCGAGCGGGCCTTCGTCCGGAGGCTGGATGGAGGGTGCTCGTCTCCCGTGGCGGCCTTCGCCGCCGTGGAGGGGGAGACCCTGACCCTCCGGGGCATGGACGTCACGGCGGAGGGAGAGCCTGTTTTCGACAGTATCACCGGCCCCCGTACCAAGGCTGAGGCCCTGGGGTCGGCATTGGCCGGGCGCATCCGGGAGGGAAGGACATGAAGGGAATGGTCACACTGGTGGGGGCGGGCCCCGGAGACCCGGGGCTTTTGACCCTCAAGGGCCGGGAGGCCCTGGAGCGGGCCCAGGTGGTGGTCTATGACCGCCTGGTGAGCCCCGCCATTCTGGCCCTGATGCCCCCAGGGGCGGAGCAGATCAACGTGGGCAAGGAGGCCAGCCGCCACCCGGTGCCCCAGGAGGAGATCAACCGGATTCTCCTGGACAAGGCCCTGGAGGGCAAGCGGGTGGTCCGGCTGAAGGGGGGGGACCCCTTCCTCTTCGGCCGGGGCGGGGAGGAGCTGGAGCTCCTGGCCCGCCACGCCGTTCCCTTTGAGGAGGTGCCCGGCATCCCCTCGGCCATCGCCGTCCCGGCCTATGGGGGCATCCCGGTGACCCACCGGGATTTCACCTCCTCCCTCCACATCGTCACCGGCCATGCCAGGGCGGGGAAGGCCCTGGACATCGACTTTGAGGCCCTGGTGCGGACCGGGGGGACTCTGGTCTTTCTTATGGGGGTGGCCAGCCTGCCGGAGCTCTGCGCCGGGCTCCTCGCGGCGGGCATGGACCCCGACACTCCCGCCGCCCTGGTGGAGCGGGGCACCACCCCGGCCCAGCGGCGGCTCAGCGGCACCCTGTCCACCCTGGCAGGCCTGGCGGAGGAGGGCCGGGTGGAGAGCCCCGCCGTGAGCATCTTCGGCCCGGTGTGCGCCCTGGCGGAGGAATTTGACTGGTTCGACGCCCTGCCTCTGAAGGGGCGGCGGGTGGTGGTGACCCGGCCCAAGGAGCGCACGGGTACGCTGGCCCGGCGGCTCCGGGACCTGGGGGCCGACGTCTTTGAATATCCCTGCATCCGCACCCAGCCCATCTGGCCCTGCCCGGCCATGGAGCGGGCGGTGGAGGAGATCGACGCCTATGCGTGGCTGGCCTTCACCAGCCCTGCGGGGGTGGAGGCCCTCTGGTCCATGCTGGAGCGTCAGAACCGGGACGCCCGGGCCCTGGGAAAGGTGAAGCTGGCCGCCATCGGGCCGGGGACGGACCGGGCCCTCCGGGCCCACGGTCTCCGGGCCGACTACCTCCCGGAGGTCTACGACGCCGCCCACCTGGGGGCGGGGCTGGCGGCGCTGGCCCGGGGGAGGGTGCTGCTGCTTCGGGCGGAGATCGCCTCCCGGGACCTGACGGAGGCCCTGGAACAGGGCGGCGTCCCCTACGACGACATCCCCTGCTATGCCACGGTCTATGAGAGCGCCCACGCCGAAGCCCTCCGGGCCCTGGCCCGCTCGGGCGGGCTGGACCTGGTCACCTTCACCAGCGCCTCCACCGTGAAGGGCTTTGTGTCCTCCCTGGGGGAGATGGATTTCTCCGGCCTCACCGGGATCTGCATCGGGGCCCAGACCGCCGCCGAGGCGGCTAGGCACGGCATCCCCACGGTGGTGGCGGAGGAGGCCGCCATCGACGCCATGCTCAAGTGTATCATGAAGGAGGTTTCCGGCCATGGAACTCATTAACCGGCCCCGCAGGCTGCGGCAGAACGACGCCATCCGGCGGCTGTGCCGGGAGACCCGTCTCTCCCCGGACAGCCTCATCTACCCCATCTTCGTGGACGAGACCCTGAAGGGCTGGCGCCCCATCCCCGCCCTGGCGGGGCAGTTTCACTACGGCCTGGACGCCGTGGACCAGGCGGTGGAGGCCTGCCTGGACGCCGGGGTGGGGCGGTGTATCCTCTTCGGCCTGCCCGCCCGCAAGGACGCCCAGGGCTCCCCGGCCTGGGACCCGAGTGGGGTGGTCCAGGAAGCCGTCCGGGCCATCAAGGCCAAATACCCCGACTTCTATGTCATCACCGACGTGTGTATGTGCGAGTACACCGACCACGGCCACTGCGGCATCCTCAAGGGCCGGGAGGTGGACAACGACGCGACCCTGGAGGTTCTGGCCAAGACCGCCCTCTCCCACGCCGGGGCCGGGGCCGATATGGTGGCCCCCTCCGACATGATGGACGGCCGCATCGCCGCCATCCGATCCGCCCTGGACAGGCACGGCCTCCAGAACGTGCCCATCCTGTCCTATTCCGCCAAGTACGCCTCCGCCTTCTACGGTCCCTTCCGGGAGGCCGCCGGCTCCGCCCCGGCCTTCGGGGACCGGCGGGGCTACCAGATGGACCCCCACAACCGCCGGGAGGCCCTGAAGGAGTGCGCCCTGGATGTGGAGGAGGGGGCGGACATCCTCATGGTGAAGCCCGCCCTGAGCTATCTGGACGTGATCCGGGCGTGCGCCGACGCCTTCGACCTGCCCCTGTGCGCCTACTCGGTGTCCGGGGAGTACGCCATGATCAAGGCCGCCGGGGCCGCCGGGCTCATCGACGAGTACCGGGTGATGTGTGAGAGCGCCCTGTCGGTCTACCGGGCCGGGGCGGACATGCTCATCACCTACTTTGCCAAGGAATTGGCCCAGGCCATGCGAAAGGGGGACATCGGCTGATGGACCGCTCCCAGGAACTCTTTGACCGGGCCCAAAAGGTCCTGCCTGGCGGGGTCAACTCCCCGGTTCGGGCCTTCCGGGCGGTGGACCTGTGCCCCCGGTTCATCGCCGAGGCCCACGGGGCCTATCTCTATGACGCCGACGGCAGGAAGTATCTGGACTATGTCTGCTCCTGGGGCCCCATGCTCCTGGGCCACGACCACCCGGAGGTCCGCGCCGCAGTGGAGGAGGCGGTCAAGCACGGCCTCTCCTTCGGCGCGCCCACCCAGCGGGAGGTGGAGATGGCCGAGCTCATGGTGGACATGGTCCCTAACATCGAGATGGTCCGCATGGTGAACTCAGGCACCGAGGCGGTGATGTCCGCCCTCCGGCTGGCCCGGGGGGCCACGGGCCGGGACAAGCTCATCAAGTTCGAGGGCTGCTACCACGGCCACAGCGACTGCCTGCTGGTGAACGCCGGCTCCTCGGCCCTGGCGGGGGGGCGCCCCTCCTCTGCCGGCGTACCGGAGGACATTGTCAAGCACACCCTCACCGCCCAGTTCAACCGCCTGGACACGGTGGAGGCCCTCTTCCGGCGCTGGCCGGAGGACATCGCCTGCGTCATCGTGGAGCCCGTGGCGGCCAATATGGGGGTGGTGGCCCCCGCCCCCGGCTTCCTGGAGGGCCTCCGTGCCCTGTGCGGCCAGTATGGGGCCCTGCTGATCTTCGACGAGGTCATTACCGGCTTCCGGCTGGCCCCCGGCGGGGCCCAGGCGTACTTCGGCGTCCGAGCCGACCTGGTGACCTTCGGCAAGATCATCGGCGGCGGGATGCCCGTGGGGGCCTACTGCGGCAGCCGGGCCCTGATGGAGCAGGCGGCCCCCTGCGGCCCGGTGTACCAGGCGGGGACCCTGTCGGGGAACCCGGTGGCCATGGCCGCCGGACTGGCCCAGCTCCGGCACATCCAGGCCCACCGGGACCTCTATCAGCAGCTGGAGGACTACGCCCGCGCCCTGGCGGAGGGGATGCGCGCGGCGGCGGCCCGGCATGGCGTGGGGGTGGCCGTAAACCAGATCGGTTCCCTGGTCTCCCCCTTCTTCACCCCCACGGAGGTTACCACCTTTGTGGACGCCAAGGGCAGCGACGCGGGACGGTACGCCCGGTACTTCAAGGGGATGCTGGAGCGGGGGGTCTATCTGGCCCCCGCCCAGTTCGAGGCCATGTTTGTCTCCACCGCCCATACCTCCGCCGACCTGGAGGCCACCCTGGCGGCGGTGGACGGCGCCCTGGCGGAGCTGTGAGCTGGCCATGGAGAACAAAAACAGAGGTTGACGCCCTTCTGCTTCAGAAGCTCTTGTCATTAGTGACAAAAATGAAAAATTCCGCCGGGGGACCTTGCGCCGGAGCGGAATGTGGCTTATAGTGTAACGGGAATAAAGGGAACCGCTCTGCGGTGGAATCGCGCGCCGGCCGCCGCGCGAGTTCCGTCTAGGGCTTGTTTGAAAATTGGAGATGTGTCCAGCAGCGAGGGATTTTGAGCCGCTGGCAAGCAATTTTTTCGCAGGAATCCTGGCGGATTTCAAGGAAAAATTGCGCCGTCCTTGGTGGGTGTCAGCCCACCGGCGTCCTCTGCCTTGTTCCGTAAAAATTCCGCTCGAAATCCAATCTGCAATTTCTAACTTGGCAGAGCACGAGCCAGTGCAGGAAAACACGGAAAATTTTCGGAGGGATCAGACTATGGAGGAGACTTTGGGCTTCATTGGAGCCGGAAATATGAATTCAGCCATTTTGAAGGGCGTGCTGGCCCAGGGCGCCGTCCGGCCGGAGCAGGTCTGGATTTCCGACCGGGACGGGGACAAGCTGGCGGCCCTGGCCGCCCAGGGAGTGCATACCACCACAGACAACCGGGAGGTGGCCGCCCACGTCTCGATGCTGGTGCTGGGGGTGAAGCCCCAGATGATGGGCGATGTGCTGCCGGAGCTGCGGGATCTGACGGCGGGGAAGTGCGTGGTTTCCATCGCGGCGGGGATTTCGGCCCCCTATCTGCGCCGGGAGCTGCCCGGGGCGAAGGTGGTCCGCACCATGCCCAACACCCCCCTGATGGTGGGGGTGGGGGCCACGGCGGTGGCCCGATCGGAGGACGTCTCCCCGGAGGAGTTCCAGCGGGTGCTGGACCTCTTCGCCGCCGCCGGGGCGGTGGCGGTGATTGACGAGGGTCAGATGGACGATATCCTCAACGTCAACGGCTCCTCCCCGGCCTGGTTTTTCCGCATGGCCGATGTGATGGTGAAGCGGGCCGTGGAGGTGGGCATCGACGCCGGCACCGCCCTGCGCCTCACCGCCAAGACCATGGAGGGGGCGGCCCGGATGCTCCAGGAGAGCGGCAAAACGCCGGAGGAGCTCTGCCGGCAGGTCTGTTCCCCGGGGGGCACCACCCTGGCCTCCCTGTCCGCCTTTGAGGAGCGGGACTTCGACGGCCTGATGCGGGAGGCCATGGACCGCTGCGCCCAGCGCTCCAGAGAGCTGGGCAGGTAGGGAAAACGGCGTCTATTCCCGGCGCTTGTCTCATATGCTGTCAGAGAGGTGACGGCCTTGAGGAAGCGTATCATGGAGATCTGGGATGTTCCGCCGGGGGGCGTGCTCACGGCCCTGGCGGTGGTGTCCGCCGCCTTCTGTCTGGGCGCCCTGGCCGGGATGCTCCTGGCCTCCCAGGTGGGGGGCGGGGGGCAGGAGAGCCTGACCGCCTATCTGGAGCGCTATCTGGCGGCGGCCAAGCTGGGGGCCGCCGGACCGCCCAGGGTCTCCGCCGTCTTGTGGGAGACCCTGCGCTGGCCGGTCTCCGCCTTTCTCCTGGGCTTTTCCGCCCTGGGGGTGGTGGGCATCCCCCTCTTGTTTGCGGCGCGGGGCTTTCTGCTGTCCTTCGCCGTGTCCTCTTTCGTACTCATGTTCGGCGGCGCGGGGGCCATTCTGGCCTTCTTTGCCTTCGGCTTTACCGGGATGCTCTCCCTGCCCGTCCTGTTCGTGCTGGGGGTGCAGGGCTTTGCCTCCGGGCAGGAGCTGGCGGTCCGGGCCCTGGGCGGCGGCAAGGGGCCGCTGTCCCGGGGGAGGGCCTACTGGGTCCGGGGCGGTCTGTGCGCCGCCGTCCTGGGGGTGTGTATGCTGCTGGAGTGGTGGGCGGTGCCCGCCCTGCTGGCCTCCGTGGCCGGCCTCTTTTGATTTTGTGTGAGAGAGGGTACGGGGAGAGATGGACTATCTAAAGGGCTTTGAGGGGTATCTGACCGCCGAAAAAGGGGCGTCGGAGAATACGCGCAGCTCTTATCTCCGGGATGTGCGGCAGTTTCTGGACTACTGCGCCAAAAAGGGGATTCCGGCGGCCTCGGCCACCGCAGAGGAGCTGGAGGGGTACGCCCGCCATCTGTCCGCCCTGGGCCGGTCGGCCTCCACGGTGACCCGGGCCATGGCCGCCCTGAAGTCCTTTTACGCCTATCTAATGGTCAGCGGGTACACCCCGGGGAACCCGGCCCAGAGTGTGCCGCCGGCCCGGACGGAGCGGAAGCTGCCTCAGATCCTCACCAGCAAGGAGGTGGCGCTCTTCCTGGAGCAGCCGGAGTGCGCCGGCCCCAAGGGGTGCCGGGACCACGCCATGCTGGAGCTCCTCTACGCCACCGGCATCCGGGTCAGCGAGCTCATGGACCTGGACCTGGACCATGTGAATCTGAGCGGGGACTTTCTGCGCTGCCGGAGCAAGGGGCGGGAGCGGGTCATTCCCCTCTACGCCGCCGCCGTCAAGGCCCTGGGGGACTATCTCAGGCGCGTGCGGCCCCAGCTGGTGGAGGACCCCCGGGAGCGGGCCCTCTTTGTGAATATGAACGGGCGGCGCATGTCCCGCCAGGGGATCTGGAAGATCATCAAGCAATACCAGGAGAAGGCGGGCATCCACAAGGACATCACCCCCCACACCCTGCGCCACTCCTTCGCCGCCCATCTGCTGGAAAACGGGGCGGACCTGCGCTCCATCCAGGAGATGCTGGGCCATGCCGATATCTCCTCCACCCAGATCTACGCCCAAATTGTCAAGCGGAACCTGCAGGAGGTCTATCTCAAGGCCCACCCGCGGGCATAATAGAACCAGGCGCCGGTTCTTTCCTCCTTTTCAGCCGCGGCGGCGCCGGACTGTTGTGGTCCGGCGCCGCCGCGGCTTTTGGGCGCTTCCGCCCGGAGCGGGGCGGCGCAAAAACGCCGGCGGGCCAGAGGGCCTGCCGGCGGAGGATTTGGTCTGCCTCCCCGGGGAAGCGGTTGCCTCTCCGGGGAGGTCAGTAGGGCTGCAAAGAGAGAGAATGTGAAGAGGGGTTTGTTCTTTGCAAGCACTAGGATACCACATCCAGATGGAAAGTGATGGACAGTTTGCTAACGGCCTGTAAACATTTTATGAATGAATTTAGGTAAAATGTCAAAAAATATCCCGAATGGTAAAGAGACTGTCGAGAAGGGGCCAATTTTGGGGGAAGGGCCGCATCAGGTTCCAGTACCCCGCGCCGCTCAGGCCGTAGGCGGGAATGAGCTCCAGCTTGGCCCGGAGGCTCCGGGCGTCCTCGAACCAGACCTCATGTTCCCGGCCCGCCCCGTCGGTGTAGCGGAACCAGGGGGCCTGAGCCTGGACGTCATACTGAATGGGGACCCCGTAGCGCCCGGCCAGCTCCACGGCGTACTGGGGGGAGAGGGAGGCGGCCCGGGTTTCCCCCTGCCGGAAGGGCAGGGGCCAGTCGTAGCCGTAGAGGGGGAGGCCCAGCCACAGCTTTTCCGCCGGAATCTCCGTGAGGGCGTACTCCACCACCGCCCGGACGTTGGGCAGGGGGGCCACCGCCATGGGGGGGCCGTAGGTGTAGCCCCACTCGTAGGTCATGAGGAAGACGAAGTCGGCGGCCTCTCCCAGGGCCTGGTAGTCGTGGCCCTCGTAGAGGAGGCCGGGCTGGGCGGCGTAGGTCTTGGGGGCCGCAGCCACAATGACGGGAAAGCCCTGAGGGGAGAGGGCCGCCCGGAAGCGGCGGATGAGGGCGGCGTAGGCGGCGGCGTCCCCGGCGGGGAGGAACTCGAAGTCCACGTCCAGGCCCCGGTAGCCCTTTTCCGCTATGGTCTCCAGGACATGCCCCACCAGGGTGTCCTGGACGGCGGCGTCGGTGAGGGCCAGGTGGGAGAGCTCGTTGGAGAAGTTCCCCGCGTCGGTGAGGGTGGACAGGTGCATCAGGGCCCCGGTCCCCAGCTCCCGGGCCAGGGCCAGCAGGGTCTCGTCCTCCAGCTCCACCAGGGTCCCGCCGGGGCGGAGGCCGTAGGTGAAGGGTGCGGCGTAGGTGAGGAAGGGGAGGACGCTCCGGTAGAGGTCCAGGTCGATGAAGGGGTAGGCGTAGCCGTTGACCAGAAGGGGAGGGCCGCCCTCCTGTTGGTAGCGGAGGACCAGGTTCTGGCCTGGGTAGAGCTGGAACTGCCCCTCCAGGCCGGGGTTCCGGCGGAGGAGGGCCCGGGGGGTGAGGCCGTGGGTCTGGGCCACCGAGGTCAGGGTGTCCCCCGCCCGGACGGTGTAGACCTCCTCCGGGAAGCGGACCACCAGGGTCTGACCGGCCACCAGCTGGGTGGGGTTGACCTGATTGTCAGCCATCAGACGGGACATGGGCGCCCCAAGGGCCTGGGCGATGCCGTAGAGGGTGTCCCCCGGCTGGACCACATAGATTTCCACCGCCTCACACCAGAGTGACGAACTCGGAGCTGGCGTAGCCTACCACGCCGCCGAACTGCACCAGGTACCAGCCCTGCCACTGGTTGAGGACGGTGAGGGGCGCGCCGTCGTAGGCCCGGGCCAGAATGGGAGCGGTGAGCTCCGGCCGGGAGCGGATGTTCAGAGAGCCCCAGTTCACATCCACCACCCCCTGCCGGGCGGGCCGGGGCTCCAGGAAGGGGATGCCGAAGTACTGGCACAGGGAGCCCACCAGATTGCGGGCGATGAGCTCCAGGTTCCCCTTCACCCAGGCGGCGTCGTCCGGGTTGTCGTGGTAGCCCAGCTCCAGGAAGACCGAGGGGGCCCGGACCCGGCGGACCTCGCCGATGGTGGTGGTGGGCTCGGCCCGCACCAGGGCGGGAATGGGGTAGATTTTCTTCAGGTTCTCGGTGAAAATTTCCGCCGCCCGGCGGCCTGCCGTGCTGCCGGGGTAGTAGAACACCAGCACCCCCCGGACCTGGCCGTACTGCCCCTCCGGGGCGGCGTTGGAGTGGAGGGCCAGGTGGAGGTCGTAGTTCCCACGGTTGGAGGCGGCGATGGAGGAGGCGGCGGTCATGTCCGGCGTGTTGCGGGTGTACTGGATGCCGGAGGAGTCCAGATAGGGCGCCATTTCGTCGGCCAGGCGGTTCATCCAGTACTCCTCGCTGCCGCCGCTGACATAGAGGTTGTTCTCCTGGGTGGACGGGGAGAGGTAGATCGTGGGCATAAGAGGTCCCTCCTTTTTTTGCCCCATTCTATGCGGACCGGGGCGGGGTGGGACCGATTTCCAACCTGGAAAGGAGACTGCGGGCGGAGCGGGATATCGAGGCTTCGGCGCTTTTCTATCGGCAGGGAGGGCCCCGGCGGCATTTGACCGCCGGAGGCCCTCCCCATTTTCCGGCCCGCGCATAGGATGGAGAAGGAATATCAGCCGGTCCCTCAGACCGGCGCCTAGGAGGCCTCCTGATGCGCACACAATGGAAACGGAAATTCGCCGCCCTCTGGGTGGGGCAGGCGGTGTCCATCCTCACCAGCTCCCTCTCCCAATACGCCCTGATCTGGTACCTCACCGCCCGCACCGGCTCGGCGGCGGTCCTCTCCCTGGCCGCCATCGCCGCCCTGCTGCCCCAGGGGGTGCTCTCCCTCTTCACCGGGGCGGTGGCCGACCGCTTCGACCGCCGGAAGATCATGGCCGTGGCCGACGGGGCCATCGGCCTGGTCTCCCTGGCCCTGGTGGGGGTGGGGCTCTTGCTGGGGGAGCTGCCCATCCCCTGTATCCTGGCCACCCTGGCCCTGCGGAGCGTGGGCTCGGCCTTCCATGCCCCTTGCCTCCAGGCGGTGACCCCCCTCATTGTCCCCAAGGATATGCTGGCCCGGTGCGCCGGGTGGTCCCAGGGGGTCCAAACCCTCTCCCTGCTGCTGAGTCCCGCCCTGGCGGCCATCCTCTATGCCCGGCTCCCCCTGCCCCTGATTATCTGCCTGGACGCCATGGGGGCGGCCTTTGCCATCGGCTTTTTGCTCCTGGCCCGGCTGCCGGCGCTCCGCGCCGGGGAGGAGGCCCCCTTCCGGCTGCTGGAGGACTGCCGGGCGGGCTGCGCCGTCCTCCGGGGAAAGCCCTGGCTGTGGCAGCTCTGCCTGCTCTGTGGGCTCTTCTCTCTGGCCTCCGTGCCGGTGGCCTCCCTCTTTCCCCTTCTCAGCATGGACTACTTCGGCGGCACGGCGGCTTCCGCCTCGGTGGTGGAGACGGCCTACGCCCTGGGGATGCTGGCGGGCTCCCTGCTGCTGGGCCTGTGGGGCGGGGGCCGGAACAAGATCCCCGCCATGACGGGGGCCCTCTTCCTCATGGGGGGCTGCCTTCTGGCGGTAGGGGGGCTGAGCCCGGCGGACTTCCTCCCCTTTACCCTCCTGTCCCTGGGGATGGGGCTGGCCGCCCCCATTTTCCAGAGTCTCCTCACCGCCCTTATCCAGGAGGGGGTGGAGGGGGCCTATCTGGGCCGGGTGCTGGGGCTCTCCTCCGCCGTTATGACCCTGGCCGGGCCGGTGGGTTTGGGGGCCACCGCTCTCTTTGCCGAGGGGGTGGGGCTGGTACGCTGGTTCGCTCTGGCCGGCGGCATGGTCCTGCTCTGCGGCACCCTGTGCCTGGCCCTGCCCCAGGTACGGCGGTGCGGACTGTCCCACGAGACCGGAACCTGGGAGGGCTGGACCCCGGCGGAAGGGGAAGGTGGTGTTTTTCATGCGGACGGTTCCCATCTGGGAAAAGGCAAACCTGACCCTGGAGGAAGCGGCGGCCTACTACGGGATTGGGATCAATAGACTCCGTTCCCTGACAGATACGGACCGTTGCCCCTATGTCCTCTGGGTGGGAAATAAGCGGCTCGAGAAGTATCTGGAAAAGCCAGTATTCCGTGTAACTGTAGTGGAATTAGGGGGATCTGATGTGGTATAATGATCCCGATAGGGCTTCTGACGTAAAGGAGCGATCACAATGGCCGAAAGGAGAAAAGACAGGAAAGGACGGGTATTGGCGGTTCATCAAGCTGCGCGAGGATGGAAGAAGGTACAGCACCATCACCAGTGTCCGAGGCGTTCTTCGTCCGGAGTTTGAGATGGCGGTGGAGGACGATATGATCCGGCGCAATCCCTTCTCCTTCAAGATCACCGATGTGGCGCCCAACGGTTCGTAGACACGGCAGGCAATTTCCAAGGGGGTCAAGGAAAGGTTCCCGGCCTTTGTCCGGGAGAGCAGGCACTATTCCCGGTACTACGACGAGATTGTTATCCTGCTGGGGACGGGAATGCGGGTCAGTGAACTGTATAGACTGACAAAAGCGGACATTGATTGCAGTATCTCATGGGACACTCCGATGTGGGGGTGACGCTCAGCGTCTACACCCATGCCAGTTAGGAGACGGCTCAAGCCGCTATGAAAAAGGCTATGGGCAGCGGCTGAGCGTACACCAAACTTACACCAAAACCGTGAACAGTGGTGTAAATTTATGTAGAGATGCGTAGGGCTTGTTTGAAAAATGTCAACATGCCCAATCAGCGGGTCTTTTGTCCCCTGGAC
>NZ_CALXGA010000016.1 GCF_944387725.1 uncultured Intestinimonas sp.
ATTTTTCGGTATTAAGCGGTAAAAACCGCTTGATATAGGGCAAAAAACTGAATATCCACATGTGGAAAGTTTTCACGGATGGAAAAGAAAGAAATGCCACAAAAATATCCACAATGGAGCGGCGGAAACGCAAAAAGAGAGGGAACAGGTCTCCCCATTCCCTCTCAAAAAGTGCTTATTTACTGGCTTTTTCTTAGCCAAAGTAGCGCTTCAGCAGGCCCTCGAAAGCCTTGCCATGGCGGGCCTCGTCGCGGGCCATCTCGTGGACGGTGTCGTGAATGGCGTCCAGGTTGAGCTCCTTGGCCTTCTTGGCCAGCTCGAATTTGCCGGCGGTAGCGCCGTTCTCGGCGTCCACGCGCATCTCCAGGTTCTTCTTGGTGGAGTCGGTCACCAGCTCGCCCAGCAGCTCGGCGAACTTGGCGGCGTGCTCGGCCTCCTCATAGGCGGCCTTCTCCCAGTACAGGCCGATCTCAGGATAGCCCTCGCGGTGGGCCACACGGGCCATGGCCAGGTACATGCCCACCTCGGAGCACTCGCCCTCGAAGTTCATGCGCAGACCGTCCAGGATCTCCTGAGGAGCGCCCTTGGCCACGCCCACCACATGCTCAGCGGCCCAGGTCTTGTCGCCGGACTGCTCCTTGAATTTGGCGGCGGGAGCGCCGCACTGGGGGCACTTCTCGGGCGCGGCCTCGCCCTCGTACACATAGCCGCAGACGGTGCAGACAAACTTTTTCATGTAAATCTCCTCCAAATCATATTGTTTTGGAATTTCTATCCTTTTAATAATAGGAATTGTTATCAATTCTTGACTGTCCTAACTATAACACTTCTATCCCTATTTGTAAAGGGGATTTTAGAAATTTCTCCGGGGAAATCTACCCAATTCTCGGGGGGAGATTACACGGAGGCTTGGGCAAATTGGCAGAGCTTTTTTCCCTCGTCGGGGCGGATTTTGATGGAGCGGACCTGGTTGCCGGCGGGGACGCACAGCCGCAGGCCGGCCATCTCCGGGGCGCGCTCCAGGTCCCCCACCACGAAGAGGAGGACCTGTTTCCCCCGGAAGCGCAGGGAGGCCAGGTAGTCCTTCAGGGGCCGGCCCACGGACCCCAGGTAGGCGCTGCCGCCGAAGACCAGCAGGTCGTACTCGGCGGGGTCGTAGGTCAGCACCGGGGAGGGGACGTTCAGGGTGACGGTGTGGCCGGCCCTGGCCAGGGTCCGGGCCAGCTCCCAGGCGATGGCGTTGACCCGCCCCCGGTTGGAGGGCTGGTAGATCAGCAGGGTCTTGCGGAAGCCGAAGCCCACCCGCCGCTCCTCCGGGCGGCGGACCAGGTCCCGGCGGCGGACGGTCCAGGACAGGCCGGCCGCCAGGGCGGCCGCCCCGGCGGCCAGGAGCAGCAGCGCGAGCAGCCAGGGACGCATATGGGACGGCCTCCTTTCTCCAGTATTTGGGAAGACGGGCGGTCCGCGCCGGACTGCGGGCCTCTTCCGCCGGTTCAGTTGAATTTGTAAATGCGCCGGGCCAGCCGGTAGAGCTTCACGGACAGCTTGCGCCCCTGGTAGCCGGGGATGTTCCCCACGGCGGAGATGGCGCGGTACTTCATCCGGTGGTAGAGGGACTTGTCCACCGTACGCAGGTACTCCCACAGCTCGGTTTTCTTCCCCAGGGCCTCCGGGGTGCCGTCAATGATGAGGAAGATGGAGGAGATGGTCATCATCATGGCCAGATAGTTGAACATGTACCGGCTCAGGCGGCGGTGGCGGGCGGCCACCTTCCGCAGGTCGTGGGCCTGGATCATCAGCTTGGTCACCCGGACCTGCTGGTCCACCCGCTTCACCATCACCTGTTCGTTGACGCTCTGGCCGGCCCGGCCGATGAAGTAGCGGTAGAAGTCCAGGTTCATGTAGTAGAGGGTCTCCACAAAGGGGAGGGGCTGGTAGACGAAGATGTTGTCCACATAGAAGGTGTGCTTGGGCAGCTCCAGGCCGCAGTCCCGGAGGAGCTGGGTGCGGTAGAAGACCGAGTGCATCAACAGGTATTGGGAGGCCCGGAACCGGCCGATTTCCTCCCAGGTGAAGACCCGGCCCCGGGGAAAGACGTTGGTGTATTTCATCACCTTTCGGGTGTTGTCCTCCATGTGCTCGTAGACGTAGTTGCACACCAGCAGGTCCACGGGCTTTTCCATCTGGGCGAAGGCCCGGAGCTGCTCGAGTATCTTGTGGAGGGCGTCCACGTCGGCCCAGTCGTCGGAGTCCACCACCTTGTAGTAGAGCCCCCGGGCCCGGCGGAGGCCCTGGTTGACCCCCTCGCCGTGGCCGCCGTTCTCCTGGTGGACCACCCGGACGATGTCGGGGTACTCCCGGGCGTAGCGGTCGGCGATGGCTCCGGTGGCGTCCTGGGAGCCGTCGTCGATGAGGATGATCTCCACGTCCTCCCCGCCCTCCAGCAGGGTCTGGACGCAGTGGTCCATGTAGGCTTCGGAATTGTAGCAGGGGACGGCGAATGTCAGCAGCTTCACGGGTTTCCCTCCTTGTCGCCCAGGAGCCCGTCGCACAGCTCCAGGGCCCGGAGGACGATGGCGTCCATATTGTAGTACTTGTACTCCGCCAGCCGGCCCAGCAGGTGCAGGTTGGGGAACCGGGCCGCCCGGGCCCGGTACCGGTCGTAGCGGGCGTTGTTCTCCGGGTTGATAATGGCGTAGTAGGGGATCTCCCCCGCCGCCCCGGTGTAGGGTCTGGAGTACTCCTTCATGATGGCGGTGACCGGGTCCCGGAGCCGCTGGCCGGTGAGGTGCTTGAACTCGGTGATCCGGGTGAAGTCCTGGTCCACCGTGTAGTTCACCGTGCCGTGGGTCTGGTAGAACTGCCGGTCATGGGTCTCCAGCCGGAAGTCCAGCGTCCGGTAGGGCAGCCGGCCCTCCTGGAAGGCGAAGAGCTCGTCGGCCTGGCCGGTGAAGATCACCGGCCCGGAGAAGGGGAGGCCGTCCAGCCGGATCTGCCCCTCCGAGAAGGACGCCCGGTCCCGGGCGTCCACCCCCAGCGCCACGGTGATGTTGGGGTGGTCCAGCATCCGCCGGAACAGGGAGGTGTAGCCTTCCAGGGGCATTCCCTGCCAGGGATCCTGGAAGTAGCGGTCGTCCCGGGTGAGACGCACCGGCACTCGGGCGGTGGTGGCCGGGTCGATCTCCTCCGGGGTCTGGTCCCACTGCTTCCTGGTATAGTGGACAAAGACGTGTTCGTATACATACTCTGCAATGGCGGCGACCTCCGGGTCAGGATTCCGGCGCAGCTCCAGGATGGTCACCTGACTCTGGGCGGGATAGGCGTCCAGGAGCTTCTCCCCCAGCCGCCCCCCATCGGCCTTGCCGAAGGCCGCCTCCAGGGAATCCAGGTTGAAGGGCACCGGGAAGCAGAGGCGGCCCTGGGTTCGCTTGTGGGCCGGGACCACCTCCGGGTTGTCCCGGGGCAGGCTGGCGATGACCCGGTGCTGATAGCGCCGCCACTGGGTAAAGCGGGAGAGGTAGTCAAAAACCCGCTTGCTGGCAGTATGGAAGATATGGGGGCCGTATTTATGGATCAGGATGCCGTGTCCATCGGGATAGTCGTAGGCGTTGCCGCCGATGTGGTCCCGGCGCTCCAGCACCAGGACCCGGCGGCTGCCCCGCTCGGCCAGCTCCCGGGCGGCCACGCTGCCGGCGTAGCCGGCGCCGATGACCAGACAGTCAAATGGTTGCTCCATCAGATTCCCGCCTTTTTCCGGTTGATTTTTCTCTGTCCCCTATAGTTTACCACGGTTCGGGAAAAAAGGAAAAGAAAATTGTCTTAAACTTTCCTTAAAGAACGGGGAAAAATTCCCTTTACCGTCCGGCGGCAAAGGTCTCGCCGTAGTGCTCCATGGCCTTCTGAATCACCGCCACGGCGGCGGCCCGGTCGCTGACGTCTCCGGCCACGGCCTCCTTGCCCTCCAGGGCCTTGTAGACTGAGAAGAAATGGGCCATCTCGTCGAAGATGTGGCCGGGCAGCTCCCAGATATCCTGATAGGTGTTGTAGGTGGGGTCGGCGAAGGGAATGGCGATGATCTTCTCGTCGTTCCGGCCCCCGTCCAGCATAGCGATATAGCCGATGGGGTAGGTCCGCACCAGGGTCAGGGGGTCCATGGCCTCCGAGCAGAGGACCAGCACATCCAGGGGGTCCCCGTCGTCGCCGTAGGTCCGGGGGATGAAGCCGTAGTTGGCGGGGTAGTGGGTGGAGGTGTGGAGGACCCGGTCCAGGATGATGAGGCCGGTCTCCTTGTCCAGTTCGTACTTTTTCTTGCTGCCCTTGGGGATCTCGATGACGGAGAGAAAGTCCTGGGGCTGAATCCGATCGGGGCGGACGTCGTGCCAGATGTTGGACATGGGGATGCTCCTTTTCTTTTTTCAAACTGCCGCGCTGCGGCAGACATCATTATAGCCTGTTTGCCGGGGAATTACAACCGCTTTCCCTGGCGGAGGGCTGTTTGGCCGGATTCCATCCGGTTCGGGGGGCGGCGCCCTGCCGGGGGGACGCCTGCCCGGCGGGCGGGGCGGGTTTGGGCAGAAAAGCGGCCAGCAGCCGGGGCTGCTGGCCGGGATGCCGCAGGCATGCCCCGCCCTCCCGCACGGGAGGCGGTTCTGCTGCTCAGACCTCCATGATGACAGGCAGGATCATGGGGTTGCGCTTGGTCTTTTTGTAGAGGAAGCCGGACAGGTCCCCCTTGATCTCGGCCTTGATGGCGGTCCAGTCGGTGGTGTGGCTGCGCTCACAGCGCTCCAGGGCCTCGGCGGCCACCCGGCGGAGGTCCTCCATGAGCCCCTCGGACTCCTTGACGTAGACAAAGCCCCGGGTGATGATGTCGGGGCCGGAGACCACCGCGCCGTTCTCCCCGGACATGGAGGTGACCACCACGATCATGCCGTCCTCGGCCAGGTGCTTGCGGTCCCGGAGGACCACGCTGCCCACATCCCCTACGCCGTAGCCGTCCACGAAGACCCTGCCGGCGGGGACGGTGCCGTTGAGCTTGGCCGAGCGCTGGGTGAGCTCGATGACCTTGCCGATGTCGCTGATGACAATGTTCCGGGGGTCCATGCCCATCTCCTGGGCCAGCTTGGCGTGGGTCTTCAGGTGGCGCTGCTCCCCGTGGACAGGGATAAAGAACCTGGGCCGCACCAGGGCGTGGATGATCTTCAGCTCATCGGCGCAGGCATGGCCGGAGACGTGGAGCTCCCCGGCCCGCTCGTTGACCACCTCGGCCCCCTTCCGGTAGAGCTCGTTGATGACGTTGCCGATGGAGTGCTCGTTGCCTGGAATGGTGGAGGCCGAGAGGATCACCCGGTCCCCGGCCTGGATGTCCACCTGCCGGTGGGTGGAGAAGGCCATCCGGGTCAGGGCCGACATGGTCTCCCCCTGGCTGCCGGTGGTGATGATGCAGATTTTGTCCTTGGGCAGGCCCTTGATGTGGTTGACGTCCACCAGGGTTCCCTCCGGGATGCGCATGTAGCCCAGCTCGGTGGACACCCGCATGGCGTTTTCCATGCTCCGGCCGGTGACGGCCACCTTCCGGCCGTATTTGGCCGCCACGCTGATGATCTGCTGGATGCGGTCCACGTTGGAGGCGAAGGTGGTGACAATGATCCGCTGGTCGCAGCCCCGGAACAGGGCGTCGAAGGAGGCCCCCACGCACCGCTCGCTCTTGGTGTAGCCAGGACGCTCCACGTTGGTGGAGTCGCACAGCAGGGCCAGCACCCCCTTCTTCCCCAGTTCCCCCAGCCGGGCCAGGTCGATCATGCCCCCCTGAATGGGGGTGGAGTCGATCTTGAAGTCGCCGGTGTGGACCACGGTGCCCACAGGGGTCTTGATGGCGAAGGCCACGGCGTCGGCGATGGAGTGGTTGACGTGGATGAACTCCACGCTGAACCGCCCCGCCTTCACCACCTCCCCGGGCTCGCAGGTGAAGAGCTTGCACTTGTCCAGCAGCCGGTGCTCCTCCAGCTTGAGCTTCACCAGGCCCATGGTCATGCGGGTGGCGTAGATGGGGGCGTTGACGCTGCGGAGCAGGTAGGGGATGGAGCCGATATGGTCCTCGTGGCCGTGGGTGAGGAAGATGCCCCGGATCTTGTCCTGGTTCTTGATGAGATAGGTAAAGTCCGGGATGACCACGTCGATGCCGTACATGTCGTCGTCCGGGAAGCCCATGCCCACGTCCACCACGATGAGGTCCCCGCCGTACTCATAGACGGTGAGGTTCTTCCCAATCTCGTTGAGGCCGCCCAGGGAGATGATCTTCAGTTTTTCTGCCATAAAAGTATTGGTTCACTCCTTTAAAATATCCAAATTATGGAAGTTTCTGGACGTGGAGACACACCGGAAGAAAGCCAGGGACGTGGACCCCTCGTTCCGGCCCTGCCTCGCCGGAAAAAGGAGCCCAGTCCCCCGACCACGCGGTCCCCAGGTCCTGTTTTGCCTTATATATTAGCGCTCCATCCGGTCAGAAGCCCGCATTCGCTCCTGGGCAGGCTGGGCGCCTGCGTGCGTTGTCGTCCTGGATGGGCGGCAAGCCCATCTGCGGTCTCCGCCTTCTCAGGAGCCCATCCTGCTCCAGGCCCAAATTGTGGGTTCCAACCGGATGGAGCACAGTGCCGAAGCACATAAAGCCGTCATAAGCTGGAATTAGTATACCACATCCTTCTGAAAAAGTATACAGAGAATTTCCACAGTTGTGCCCGCCCCCTGTCGGCGGAGCTGAGCCGCCTTTACAAACGGGAGGGCGCTGTGGTACAATCCGGCCGAATGGATAAGGAAGTGATGTCCCCTGCAGACCCCCGCCCCTCTCTGCCTGGGGGCCAGGGTGGCCCTGGTGGCCCCCGCATCCCCCGTCCCGCCGGAGCGTCTGGCTCCCGCCGTGGAGGCTGTCCGGGCCCTGGGCCTGACACCGGTGGTCTACCCCTCCTGCCGCCCGGAGCACCGCCGGGGCTGCCTGGCCGCCGCCGACCCGGTCCGGGCCGGGGACCTCCAGGCGGCCTTTGCCGACGAGACCATTGCCGGGGTGCTGTGCGTCCGGGGGGGCTACGGCTCCCACCGCCTCCTGCCCCTGCTGGACCTGGAGGCCATGGCCCGAAATCCCAAGGTCTTCGCCGGGTACAGCGACATTACCGCCCTCCACATCGCCCTGAATCAGTGGTGCGGCCTTGTCACCTGCCACACCGTCATGCCCGCCTCCGAGTACTGGGAGCCGGTGGACGGCTTTACCATGGAAGGGCTCCGCCGGGCCCTCTTCGGGGGGCTGACCGGGGTGCTGCCCTGGCCGGAGGGCGCCGCCCCAATCCCTCTGGCTCCCGGCCGGGCGGAGGGGCGGCTGTGCGGGGGCAACCTGACGCTGGTGTGCGCCTCTCTGGGCACCCCCTGGGAAATCGACACCCGGGGAAAGCTCCTCTTCCTGGAGGACGTGGGGGAAAGGCCCCGGCGGATTGACGCCATGCTCACCCAGCTCCGCAACGCCGGAAAGCTCCGGGAGTGCGCCGGGGTGATTCTGGGGGCCTGGACCGACTGCCCCCAGGAAGAGGGGGACCTGCCTCTGGAGGAGAGCCTGCAGGAGCTCCTCCCAGCGGGAAAGCCAGTGCTCGCCGGCGTGCCCTGCGGCCATGTGCTGCCCACCCTGTCCCTGCCCCTGGGGGCTCGGGCCGTCCTGGACGCCGGCGCCGGGACCCTGGAGCTCCTGCCGCCGTCCAGGCCCCGGCAGATCTGACAGATTGATGACTCCAATTTGTAATTTGACAGAACGATTCTACGAGGTGTTGCCATGAGAGCCCTGGTGCACCGGCCCATCTGCCCCCTGATGACCCGCCCCACCTGCCAGTGTGAGCGGCGGGACGAGGCCCTGTCCGGCATGGTGCTGGAGCTCCTGGAGGAGCCGCGGCCCGGCTGGTACCGGGTGCGCACCCCCTACCGCTACGAGGGCTATGCCTCGGCGGCGGACCTGCTGATAGGAGAGGGCAGTGCCGCCCGGTGGGCCGCCCTGCCCAAGGTGGTGGTCCGCAAGGGCCTGTGCGATGTCCTTTCCGGCCCCGCCGTGGCCTGCTGTCCCCTGACCACCCTGACCCGGGGGGCCCTGGTGGCCCCGGTGGGGGATCCAGATGGGGCGGGCTGGCAGCGGGTGGCCCTCCCAGACGGCCGGGAGGGCTATACAAGGCGGAGTTTTCTGGGGAAATATTACGAAAAGCCCCGGTTTTCCCGGGCGGAGGACCTGCGGCGGGCGGTGACCGGGACCGCCCTGAGCTACTTGGGCGCGGCCTACCGCTGGGGCGGCAAAACGCCGGTGGGCATCGACTGCTCCGGGCTGGTGTCCATGAGCTACCTCCTCAACGGGGTGGTGATCTGGCGGGACGCCCAGATTCAGGAGGGCTTTCCGGTCCGCCCCATTCCCCGGGGGGCCATGGGGCCCGGGGACCTCCTCTTCTTCCCAGGCCATGTGGCCATGTATCTGGGGGAGGGGCGGTACATCCACGCCACGGCCAGGGCTGGCAGCGACGGCGTGGTGATCAACAGCCTGGACCCCGCCGCCCCCGACTACCGGGAGGACTTGGCCCAGAGCCTGACCGCCGTGGGGAGCATCTTTTGAGCTTTTGCCGGAAAGGAACGAACGGGCGTCCGCCCGAACCCTTCGGTCCGGGCGGACGCCCGTTCTGGTGGAAGTCTACCGCCCCACCTCTCCGGCCATGTTCCGGCCGAAGAGGGCCCGGATCTCCGCCGGGTCCCGGGTCTGGCCCAGGACCCACATGAGCTTGGTGACGGCGGCCTCGGTGGTCATGTCGTAGCCCTGGATGACCCCCTGGGCCAGGGCCTTCTGCCCCGCCTGGTAGAGGGTGAAGTCGCTTCCCTCGTAGAGGCACTGGGAACAAACCAGCACCGTCATGCCTCCCTGGGCGGCCTTGTGGAGCCTGGAAATCAGGTCCCGGCGGATAAAGTGGAGGCCCCCGGCCCCGAAGGCTTCGATGACCACCCCCCGGTAGTGCATCTGGAGGAGGAGATCGAGGATTTCCGGGTTGAGCCCCGGGGTGAGCTTGAGGAGGAAGACGTCCCGGCACAGCGCACTCTGGAGGACGCAGTCCCCGCCGGTCCGGGGGGGCAGGGCGGCGGGGTCGATGTGGAGCCCTCCGGCGTCCACCGCCCCCACCAGGGGCCAGTTGACGCTCTCGAAGGCGTCAAAATCCCGGGTCCGGGTCTTCACCGCCCGGCAGCCCAGGATGACCTTCCGGTCGAAGGCTACGAAGACCCCCGGGGCCCCGGAGCAGGCCATGGCGAAGGCGATGCGCAGATTTTCCAGGGCGTCGGTGAGGGGGTGCTCGATGGGGAGCTGGCTACCGGTGAGCACCACCGGGATGGGGATGCCCCGGAGCATGAAGCTGAGCACCGAGGCGGTGTAGGCCATGGTGTCGGTGCCGTGGGTGATGACAATACCGTCGTAGTCCCCCCGCTCGGCGTAGACGGCCTTGGCGATGAGCTGCCACTCCTCCGGCTGGATGTTGGAGGAGTCCAGGTGCAGGATGTCCCGGACGGCCACGGTGCAGCTGGCGGTGAGGAAGGGGATGCTCCGGGCCAGGTCCTCCCCGTCCAGGCCGGGAGCCAGCCCCTCGGCGGTGGGCCGGGAGGCGATGGTTCCCCCGGTGGTGAGCAAAAGGATATGTTTCACTTGATTTTCCTCCGCATTTGGATTATACTGGCCCCATAAGAGAAAGGAGGTTCTTCCCATGAAACCGCGCAATGTAGGTCTGTGCATCGTGTTGAGTATCGTCACCTGCGGCATCTACGGCCTCTACTGGCTCTACTGCCTCAATGAAGATGTGTGCGAGGTCACGGAGCGTCCCGGCACCTCCGGGGGGCTGGTGCTCCTGTTCACCATCCTCACCTGCGGCATCTACGGCCTCTACTGGTACTATAAGATGGGCGACAAGCTGGACCGGGCCCGGCAGGAGCAGGGCGTCCCCCCGGGGAGCCTGGCCGTTTTGTACCTGGTGCTGGGCGTCTTCGGCCTGGGCATTGTCTCCCTGGCCCTGATGCAGAACGAGGTCAACCACTACATCCCCGGCGGGAACCTTGAGGACTAGGGCCCGGCGGCTCCTGTCCCGGCTGGGGCTCCTGGCGGCGGCGGGGCTGACCTACGCCCTGCTGAGCTCCTGGCTCGGCTTCGGCCTGCCCTGCCCCATCCACCTGGCCACAGGGCTGTGGTGCCCCGGCTGCGGGGTGTCCCGGATGTGCCTGGCCCTGCTGGAGCTGGACCCCGCCGCCGCCTGGAGCTGGAACCCGGGGCTGATGCTCCTGCTGCCCCTCCTGGCGGTGCTGGGGGTCCGGGCGGCGGTGCGGTATGTCCGCACCGGCCAGACCCGGCCCGCCCGGTGGGAGCAGGTGCTCATGGTCCTGATGGCGGTTTTCCTGGTGGTCTACGGGGTGGCCCGGAACCTGCCGGGCTTTGTCTGGCTGGCCCCGGGCCAGACGCCCCCGGAGCTCTTCCCCTTCCTGCGGGCCTTCTCTTAGAAGGTCTGGGCCAGGGCCTCGGCCTCCTCCATGGCCCTGGCCAACAGGGCCTCCGGGTCGTTGCGGACGTCGTCCAGGCCCTGGGCGCACAGGAGCCGGAACGCCGGGATGCCGTACATGGCGCACAGGGCCTGGAGGTGCCGGGCCCCGGACTCCATCCAGGCCGTCTCCGGCAGGGAGAAGTCCCCGCCCCGGGTGGTGATGAAGAGGAGCTTTTCCGCCCGGCACAGGCCCACCATCCGCCCCTCAGCGTCGTAGCCGAAGGTGAGATTGGTTACAGAGATACGCTCCAGGTAGATTTTCAAAATGGCGGGGTAGCTCAGGTCCCAGAAGGGGGCGGCCACTACAATGCAGCCGGCCCCGGCGAACTGCCGGGCGGGGGCGAACATGGGGGCGTCCAGCCTCCCGGCGGCCCAAAGGGCGTCCCGCTCCTTCAGCACCTCGGGGTACTGGGGCTCCAGGCGCTCCTCCATCAGATTCCGCTCGGTCACCCGGACCTCCGGGTGGCTTTTTTCATAGGCGGCCAGAAAATGCCGGGCCAGGGCCAGGGTGCGGGAGCGCTCCCCCCGGACGCAGGCGTTGACAAACAGCAGCTCGGACATGACAAGTTCCTCCTTACGGCGCGAGTTCCAGTTGTGTCCATAGTATAGCGCGAATCTCCGGGTCTGTCCAGTCCGCCGGGCCCTGGAGGCAGACCACCGTGTCCCCCTGCCGGAGGAGGAGAAAATGCTCCCCGCTCCAGCTCTGGTCAAAGCCCAGGTCCACGGGCCGGAGGCCCCAGCCGCCGTAGGCGGCCAGGGTCCCCTGGACCATCCGGTCCGCCGCCCAGGAGGAGCGGCAGTCCCACCGGGTCTGATACAGCCAGCCCGCCTCGGTCTCCTGTTCCAGCTCCAGCTCCGTGAGGAAGGGAGAGCTCCGGCGCCGGGCTCCTTCGGTCTCCGCCGGGCTCAGGCCCAGGTCCTCCGCCGGGACCAGGGGCTGGGCCGCCAGCTCCTCCGGGGGAATCTGGGGCGGGAGCGCCGCCGCCAGGTCCGTGAGGGGGAGCAGCCAAGCGATGCACCAATACAGGACCGTCAGGCTCCAGAGGAGCCCCCGGAACCGGGCCCCCGGCAGGAGACCGGAGGCGGTCCGCCCCGGCTGCGGACCCAGAAGACCAGGCTGTGGACCGCCCAATAGAGGAGAAAGCCGCTCATCACCATAAGAGAAGCCGCCCGCAGCAGCTCCCAGTTGGAGGGCAGGAGCCGCAGGTACGCTCGAGGGTCCAGGAAGATGGAGACTGTCAGGAGCAGCAGGGCCAGGACCAGGAGGGCGGCGAACAGGCTGGGCGCCACCTCCCGGCCAAAGAACCGCCGCCGCACCAGCTCCGGGTCGGTCTGGATGGGGATGGGGTCCCGGCCGGGCAGGGACTGGTAGACGTCCAGACCGCTCCGGGTGGTCCCCACCAGGGTCCAGCCGGAGTCCCGCACCAGTTGGTCGAAGCCGTCGGGGGCGAATTGGGGTCCCGAAGGCCGCGGCTCAGGTCCACGCAGTACCGGATGTCCGTCCGGGTCTTGGGGACCAGCCGGGCGGTGGGGAGCCAGTAGGAGAGGGACTGGAGTTCCCACCCCCGGCGGTCCTGTTCCTCCAGCCAGGCCTGGGCGGCCTGGTAGTCTGAGGCCAGAAAGGCGAAGAGGGCGCGTCTGCACTTTTTCATACCATTTCCTCCTATCTGCGTTGGGCCCGGGCCGCCGGGGCCTGGGCGGCGGAGGCTAGGGCTTGTTTGAAAAATGTCAACATGCCCAATCAGCGGGGCTTTTGCCCCCTGGACGGCGCAATTTTTCCTTGAAATCCGCCAGGATTCCTGCAAAAAAATTGCTTGCCAGCGGCCCAAAATCCCTCGCTGCTGGACACATCGCCAATTTTCAAACAAGCCCTAAGTAGTTGAGATCGGTAAAGGCTGTACGCATCCGGTCACACCTCCCGCGTTTGGTCCAGCGTCTCCAGCAGGCGCTCCAGGTCCTCCTCCGGGAAGGGGTGGTCCCCCACGTCGGCCTGGAGGACCACCCGGTCCCGGAGGAGCAGGAGCCGCCAGAAGGTCCCGCTGCCGTTGCCCATGGGGAGTTCGGCCTGCCAAACGCCCTCCCACCCCGGCCGGGAGATGTAGGGGGCCTGGACCCGCTGGGCCTCCAGGAGCCAGTCCGCCAGCCACCCCCACCGGGCGGTGCAGCAGTGGACCTCGTACTGCGTCCCCTCCGGGGTCTCCTCCACCCACCACCCGTGCCGCAGGGCGAAGGAGCCCTCAAGGTCCAGGCCGCTCCGCCGGGCCCCAGGGGCCAGGGTCTCCCCCTCCAGGGAAGGCGGGGGCATCACAGCGCCGGCCAGGGGGGGAGAGCAGGGGGGCAAAGACCACCGCTGCCAGGAGCAGCAGGGCATAGACCACCCTCCAGGGGCCGGAGGAGACCTCCCGGCGGCCGGCCTTGGCCTCCCGGCGGGACCGGAAGGCCGCCGCCAGGCCCGCCCCAATCAGGAGCCCCAGGGGGTTCCGATGCTGCCCGCCTGGGCAAGGTCCAGCAGAAGCACGGGAAAAAGGGAGAGGACCCAGACCCGGAAGAGCAGGCACAGCCAGGCCGCCGCCTTGGCGCTCCGGGGCCCTGGCGCCGGGAAGGGGGTCCCCTCCGCCGCCGTCCGCCGCCACTGGGCCAGCCGGAGGCAGAGCCGGGCGGTCCAGGCCGCCAGCCCCGCCAGCAGCAGGGGGAGGCAGAGGAGGAGATAGAGCACTGTGTTGCTGGCGAAGAGGGCCAGAAGGCCGTCAACCGTCCTGCCGCCCGCCGGGAGGAGGAGGGCCAGGACCCCCACCAGCAGGGCCAGGACCAGCCACAAAAGGCCCAAACACCCCGTCAATTTGCCCAGCCGCCGCAGCTCCTCCTGCCGGAAGCGCTCCAGCTCTTCGGCGCTGTCGGTCTGGATGGGGGTGGTCCCCGCCGGGGCTCTGTAGAGCTGGAAGGAGCCTACCTTCTGGACGAAGGTCCAACCGGCGTCGGCGCAGAGGGCCAGATAGTCCTCCCGCTCCAGGTGGGCCCCGTCGCTCCAGTCCACCGCCCAGACCACCGGGGCCTGGGCGGGGACCAGCCGGGCAAAGCACCCCAGGAAGACCCGGTCCAGGGTCCAGCCCTCCGCCGCCGCCCGGTTCAGGGCGGCCTCGGCGGCCTTTAAGTCCATGACGGGATAGGTAAAGAGCATCCACTCATGAGGTTTCATGGCCGTCCTCCTCTCTCAGTACCCGGGCTCCGTCGGCCACCAGCCGCTGGAGCCGTTCCCATTCCTCCTCCAGCACCCGCCGCCCCTCCTGGGTGAGGAGATAGCGCTTTCGGTTCTCCTCCTGGCCCGCCAGGCAGATGAGCCCCTCCTTCTCGAACCGGCCCAGCAGGGCGTACAGGGTCCCCGCCCCAATGGCCACCCGGCCTTGGGTGAGGGCCGCGACGTACTGCATGATGGCGTAGCCGTGGCGCTCCTGGGTCAGGGAGAGGAGGACATAGTACATCTGCTCGGTGAGGGTATCCAGCTTTTTCCGGGCCATGGGCCGCGCCTCCTCTCCCAAAAACTATATCGAATATCGCTGCTCTCATTTTATAGCGATGATCGCTATATGTCAACCCCCCTTGCCCCGAAGGCCGGAACGTGGTATGCTCATAAGAAAACCGGACTGGCCGGGGAGAGGAGTGGGGGCCATGGATTTTGCCTACTGCAAGCTGGAAATTTTTCTGCCGGAGGACCATCTGCCGGTCCTCCAGAGGGCCCTGATGGCGGCGGACGCCGGACATATCGGCGGGTATGATGGCTGTCTCTCCTACAGCCGGGTCACAAGCTGCTGGCGGCCCCTGCCGGGGGCCGCGCCCTACCTGGGGACCCCGGGTGAGTGCTATACCGGGCCCGAGCTGAAGGTGGAGGTGACCTGTCCCACCGAACGGGTGGACCGGACGGTGGAGGCCGTCAAGCAGATCCACCCCTACGAGGAGCCGGTCATCAATGTCATCCCCCTCTGGCGGACCAGCTTTTGAGCCCCGGAGCCGAGAATAGGGCGGGCGCCTCTTTTGGAGACGCCCGCCCTTGCGCTTCTCCGGCGGAGCGGGTATAATGGGGGCAGACACCCGCGCCGGAGGAGGGACGCCCTGTGCGGATTGCCAACTGGATTTCCGATTCCATTGTGGACGGGCCGGGCCTGCGGCTCACCGTCTTCACCCAGGGGTGCCCCCACCGGTGCCCCGGCTGCCACAACCCGGAGACCTGGGACCCCGCCGGAGGCCAGGAGATCCCCCTGGAGGAGCTGGAGGCCCTGCTGGCGGGCAGCCCCCTCCTCCAGGGCCTGACCCTCTCCGGCGGGGAGCCCTTCCTCCAGGCGGAGGACTGTGCCGCCCTGGCCCGGCGGGCCCGCCGCCGGGGGCTGGACGTGTGGGTCTACACCGGCTATGTCTATGAGGACCTGGCCGGGGCGGGCCGGGCGGACTGGGAGGCCCTGCTCTCCGCTGCCGATGTGCTGGTGGACGGCCCCTTCCTCAAGGCCCAAAAGTCCTACGCCGCCCTCTTCCGGGGCAGCGGCAACCAGAGGCTTATCGACTTGGGGCGGACGCGCCGGGCCGGGCAGGTGGTCCTGTGGACCCGGCCCGACCCTCTCCGCCACTTTACCGTGCCCGAGTCCTGAAAGGAGGTCCCCATGACCATCTCAGAGCTGGAGCAGAAATTCATGGACCGCACCCCCGGCCTCACAGGGGTGCGGAACCACTACGCGGTGCTGGTCCCCCTGGTGGAGTGGAACAGCCAGACCCACGTTCTCTTCGAGGTCCGGGCCGACACCCTCCGCCGCCAGCCGGGGGAGGTCTGCTTCCCCGGCGGCCGCATGGAGCCCGGGGAGGGCCCCACGGAGTGCGCCTTCCGGGAGACCTGGGAGGAACTGGGCATCCCGGCCTCCGCCATCCGGCCCATCGCCCGGCTGGACGGGGTATACCTGCCCTCCGACGGCCTCATGCACCCGGTGCTGGCCCAGGTAGACGCTGGGGCGGTGGTCCACATGATCGCCAGCGCCGCCGAGGTAAAGGAGACCTTCCTGGTGCCGGCCGGCTTCTTCGCCCAGCACCCCCCCCTGCTCTACCGCTTTCCCCTGGAGCCCAAGGTAGACGAGGACTTCCCCTATGACCTCATCGGCTTCCCCAAGGGCTACCCCTGGCGGACGGGGATCCATCAGGTCCCCATCTGGACCTACAAGGGCCATGTGATCTGGGGCCTCACCGCCCGCATCCTCCTGTGGAACCTGGGACGTCAGCCGGAGGGGGGCGGGGCGTCATAGAGCGGGTGGAGCGGCTGGGGCGCTACGTCCTCCTCCAGTCAGAGGCTGCCTTCCCCCTGGGGAGCGACACCCTGGCCCTGGGGCGGTTTGCCACGGTGCGCCGGGGGTGGCGGGTGTGCGACTTAGGCTGCGGCTCCGGGGCCCTGGGGCTCCTGCTGCTGGAGCGGGAGGAGACCTTGGCCCTCACCGGGGTGGAGCGGGACCCCGCCGCCGCCGCCCTGGCCCGGAGGACCTTCGCCCGCAACGGTCTGATCGTCCCGGTGCTCACTGGGGACCTCCGGGACCGGGGGCTCCTGCCCGCCGGGGGTTTCGATCTGGCCGTCTCCAACCCGCCCTGGTATCCCCTGGGGGCAGGCCCCTCCGGCGGCAGCGCCCGGAGCGAGGAGCGATGTACCCTGGAGGAGCTCTGCGCCGCCGCCGGCCGGCTGGTGCGGAACGGGGGGCGCTTCGCCTTGGTCCACCGGCCGGAGCGGCTCCCCGCCCTCTTCGCCGCCCTGGAGGGGAGCGGCTTTGCCCCCAAGCGGATGGCCCTGGTCCAGCACCGGACAGGCACGCCCCCCTCCGCCGTCCTGCTGGAGGCGGTCCGCCAGGGCCGGCCGGGGCTGGAGGTTCTGCCTACCGTGCTGTTAGAGGAGCCCTAGGGCTTGTTTGAAACATGTCAACATGCCCAACCGGCGGGGCTTTTGCCCCCTGGACGGTGCAATTTTTCCTTGCAATCCGCCAGGATTCCTGCGAAAAAATTGCTTGCCAGCGGCCCAAAATCCCTCGCTGCTGGACACATCGCCATTTTTCAAACAAGCCCTAGCAGGAGGCCGTGGCAGGTGTAAAACCGCAGAGCGGCGTCAATGTCCGCCCGCTCCTGGGGAGCTGCGGTGCTCTCCATCAGGCTGAAGCGGAACAGGTCTCCATCGTCCTTGGGCTGGAGGCGAATCTCCGGCTCGATGTAGTGCTCGTAGAGCCAAGTCATAAAGCCGGTCATCATCAGCAGCCTCCAAATACGCATTGTAAATGTGTAATTTTATTATAAACGCAGTTTTGCTGTGTGCCAAGAGGGAGATCCTATGGAACAGCTTGTAGAGTTCGGAAAACGGCTTAAAGCCCTGCGCCGGGAGAGGAAGCAGACGCAGAGATCCATGGGGGAGTTGCTGGGCTGCACAGCCAGCAACTATCAGAAGATTGCGTATGGGCAGATCAATATCCCCATCTCCTCCCTGATGATTTTGGCGGACTACTTTGAGGTCACCACCGACTACCTCTTAGGCCGCAGCGACCGGCGGCGGGAGGAGTGAGATGGACTTTGCCGGCGTTTCCGCCCGGCTCCGGGCCCTCCGCCAGGAGCAGCACTTAACCCAGGAGGTGCTGGCCGGACGCCTGGGGGTGACCACCGACGATCTCCTGGGCCGCAGCAGCGGGCGGGCGGCACAGGACCCACGCCAGAGCACCCAGTTCAGCACAAAGCCGAGCCAGCCCGCAGAACCCGCGCCGGGCACACTGCCAGGCGAGCAGCACTATCAGGCGGCGGGCGGATAAAACAACAGACCCATCCCCGCGCCGCAGACTCAGGCCGTAACGGCCGGAAGGGGTCCCCATATTCATACGAAAGATGTCAGCCGCCGTATACGTCCACAAACGGCTCCGAAGACCGGCCCCTTCGGGGGCCCCGCAAAAGCGCAGCTTTTGTGGGGAGAGGAAGAACAAATGGAGTGGAGCGGATGTCCCCCGCAGGGGGACGGAGCGAAGCGAAATTTGTTCTGACGAGGAGGCAAGGCCCGTTTCTTTTTCCGCAGAAAAAGAAACGGTTCCTGCCCTGCGGCGGAGCCGCAAATCCGCTCCGGCGGGACGCCGGACCCCAAGGGCGGGCCCTTGACCGCTATGAGACAGGCGTGAGGGCCCATCTATAGACCATTGACAGGAGGCAGCGCCATGTCCGGAACCCTCTATCTGGTCCCCACCCCCATCGGCAACCTGGGGGACCTCTCCCCCCGGGCGGCCGGGACCCTGGCGGCGGTGGACTTCATCGCCGCCGAGGACACCCGGGTGACCTTGAAGCTCCTCAACCACCTGGGGCTCAAGAAGCCCATGGTCAGCTACTACCGCCACAACACGGAATCCCGGGGGGAGGCGGTGCTCCAGCGCATTCTGGCGGGGGAGAACTGCGCTCTGGTCACCGACGCCGGCACCCCCGCCATCAGCGACCCGGGGGAGGAGCTGGTGCGGGCCTGCGCCCAGGCCGGGGCGCCGGTGGTGTCCATTCCGGGGCCCTGCGCCCTCATCACCGCCCTGGCCGCCTCTGGACTCCCCACCGGGCGGTTCACCTTCGAGGGCTTCCTGCCCATGAACCGCAAGAACCGCCAGGCCCATCTGGACAGCCTCCGGGGGGAGGGGCGGACCATGCTCTTCTACGAGGCCCCCCACAAGCTCCCCGCCACCCTCCGGGACCTCCGGGACGCCTTCGGTCCGGACCGGCCCGTGGCCCTGTGCCGGGAGCTCACCAAGCTCCACGAGGAGATCCGCCGCACCACCCTGGGGGAGGCGGCGGATTGGTACGAGGCCAACCCGCCCAAGGGGGAATTCGTGCTGGTGGTCCAGGGGGAGCAAGCGCCCCCACCGGAGGCCCCGGACCTGGAGGCGGGTCTGGAGCGGGTGGCCGCCCTGCGGGCGGAGGGCCTCTCCCTCCGAGACGCCGCCCGGCAGGCCGCCCGGGAGCTGGGTCTGGCCCGAAACGCCCTCTACCAGGCGGCCCTGGGGGAGACAGCGCGGATGCCCTGATTTGTAATATTCTGGCATGCCAATGCTATACATTTTGTATAACGAACCATTCGGCATCTGACTGCTGAAGAAACCGAAAAGCCGTTGATTTACGCAGCATGGATGCACAATTATTTCTAAAACAGATGAAATCACCCATTTTTAAACGGCTTCCACCGCCGCCGGGACCGGGGGCGGTGGAAGCCGGATGGCAAAAAAGATGCTGAAACGGAAGCCCCGTCTCAGCGTCTCTTTTTTCGCGCACAGCTTAGGGCTTGTTTGAAACATGTCAACATGCCCAACCGGCGGGTCTTTTGCCCCTGGACGGCGCAATTTTTCCTTGAAATCCGCCAGGATTCCTGGGTCAAAATTGCTTGCCAGCGGCCCAAAATCCCTCGCCGCTGAGCACATCGCCAATTTTCAAACAAGCCCTACTTGTTCATCAGCTCGCGGATGCAGTTGGGACAGACATTTTTGCCCTTGAAATTGATAACATCCTTGGCGTCATCACAGAAAATACAGGCAGGTTGGTACTTTTTCAGTACAATAGAGGCTCCGTCCACATAAATTTCCAAAGAATCCTTTTCCGCAATGTCCAGGGTGCGGCGCAGCTCGATGGGCAGCACAATGCGGCCCAGTTCGTCCACCTTACGTACAATACCGGTTGATTTCATAATTGCGATCAAGCTCCTTCCCAGATAACGGCGCCTACCTGTGTGTAGAACGACCAATATCTGACAACTATTATAACACGGCGTATAGAATTGTCAATCGAAATCTGGAAATTCTTCAGATATTTTGGCGATAAACGGTATTTGGGGAAAGGCATGTTCTGCGGCGGGCGGGCGTATAAATGGGGACAAAGGGGGCGGGTGAAGTGGCGATGACGGCAATCTGGACCGGGATGGTGCTCCTCTCCATCCTGTGCGGACTGGCTACAGGGCGGGCTCCGGCGGTGGCGGCGGCGGCCATGGAAGGGGCGGCCGCCGGGGTAGAGCTGTGCCTGTCCATGGCGGGGGTTCTCTGCCTGTGGATGGGGGTGGTGGAAGTGATGAAGCGCTCCGGGCTCTCGGAAAAGCTCTCCCGGCTCCTCCGGCCTCTGCTGGGGCGGCTCTACCCCAGCTTCGCAAGGGACCGGGAGGTGATGGACGCCCTCTCGGCCAACGTGTCGGCCAACCTCCTGGGGCTGGGCAACGCCGCCACCCCCCTGGGGCTGGAGGCCGCCCGGAAGATGTGCCGCCGGAGCCCCGGGACGGCCTCCGACGATCTGTGTATGCTGGTGGTGTGCAACACGGCCTCCATCCAGCTCCTGCCCACCACGGTGGCGGCGGTGCGGGCGGGAGCGGGCTGCGCCAGGCCCTTTGACATCCTCCCGGCGGTGTGGCTGGCCTCGGCCCTGTCGGTGACGGCGGGCATTCTGGCGGCCAAATTCTTTTCCAAAGTCTGGAGGCGGTGAGGATGGCGCTGCTGCTGGATATGACGGCGCCGGTGCTCATCGCGTCGGTGGCCCTCTACGGGATGTTCCGGCGGGTGGATGTCTACGGGGCCATGGTCCAGGGGGCGGCGGACGGCCTGGGGGTCCTCCTGCGGATTGTGCCCTCCCTCATCGCCCTGCTGACGGCGGTTTACATGCTCCGGGCCTCCGGGGCCCTGGAGCTGGCCGCCGGGGCCCTGGCTCCGGTGCTGGAGGCTCTGGGCATCCCCCCGGAGACGGTGGGCCTCCTGCTGGTCCGCCCGGTGAGCGGCAGCGCCGCCCTGGGGGTGGGGGCCGACCTCATCACCACCTACGGCCCCGACTCCCTGGTGGGCCGGACGGCCGCAGTGATGCTGGGCTCCACTGAGACCACCTTCTACACCATCGCCGTCTACTTCGGGGCGGCGGGCATCGTCAAGACCCGCTACGCCGTCCCCGCCGCCCTGTGCGCCGACCTCACCGGCTTCCTGGCCGCCTCCTGGGCGGTGCGGCTGCTGTTTGGGGCGTGAGGGTCCGCCGGTACAGGGCGGAGAGGCGCAAACGCCGCCGGACCGCAGCAGGATGCGGTCCGGCGGCATTTGCCGTTTTACCCGAAGATGTTTGCGGCCCCTGCAATAAGGCGGCGGGCGTTCTGTCTATTCGCCCGCCGGGGCGCTGGGGCTCCGGGTGAGGTCCAGGCCCTGGTCTCCGATGTCCACGGAGCCGTCCTTGAGGGACAGGAAGGGGGAGAATGTTACCGTCTCTTCCCCGTAGGTCAGGCGGATGACGGCGTCCGGGAAGATATCGCTGACATTACACTGGAGGAGAAAGGGCCGGCAGTCCGGGTCCTCGTAGATCAGAATGGGCTCGGAGGGCTCCAGTTCGTTGCGGTACAGGGAGAGGGTCATGCCGGAGTACCGGGGGATAATCAGGTAGTAGTCCCCGCCGGAGAGGTAGTGGACCGGGAGCTGGGCGCTGTCCAGATATTGCTCCACATAGTAGTCCAGTCCGCTGGGCTCCTGATAGCCTAGATAGGCTGCGGCGTAATACTGGCCCTCCGTAAAGGGGATGGCGTCCCGTTTGCTGGATGCCTGGGACGGCACGGAGCAGCCGGAGAGCAGGCCCAGGCAGACCAGCAGCGGCAGAAAAGATACAACAGCTTTTTTCATTGAACTCCCCTCTTTCCGAGGGCTCCAGCCTACAGAAGGGCCTCCATGGTGACCTTCAGGGGCTTGAGGCCCATCTTCTCGTAGAAGCGGGCGGCGGTCTGGTTCAGGCTCCAGACATTCAGGGTGACGTGGTAGCAGCCGCTCGTCCGGGCGGTTTCCCGGACATGTTCATAGAGCGCCCGTCCGATATGCTCCCCCCGGCGGACCTGGTCCACGCACAGGTCGTCGATGTAGAGGGCCTTCCGGGGCTGGAGGCTGCTCTCTCCGTTGGGCTGCTGGCAGATGCAGAAGGCGTAGCCCTGGACCACGTCCGCCCCGTCCACCGCCACGAAGACCGGGCGGCTTGCGTCCTGGAGGATGGCGCGCAGGTCCTCCGCCCGGTACTTGGTGTTTTCGCCCGCGAAGAGGTCGGGGCGGCCCTGGACGTGGATGGCCTGGACCTGGGTCAGGAGCTCCAGCAGCCGGCCGATGTCTTTCTCTTCCGCATTTCTCACGATCATGACGATATCACTCCCTTTGGTTCCGGGAGGCGCAGGGTCACGGCGCCGGCGGCTGCCCGGACAGCCGCCGGCGGACATCCCGCTTGAGCAGGGTGTAGAGGACGGAGGCCACGGGGACGCTGAGGAGCATCCCCAGGAAATTGAAGAGCCCGCCGCCCACGGTGACGGCGGCCAGCACCCAGATGCCGGGCAGTCCCAGGGAGGTGCCCACCACCCGGGGATAGATGACGTTGCCCTCGAACTGCTGGAGGCAGACCAGGAAGATCAGAAAGATCAGGGCCTTCATGGGGTCCACCATCAGCAGCAGCAGGGCGGAGGTGGCCGCCCCCACATAGGCGCCCACAATGGGCACCAGGGCGGAGACCCCAATGAGGACAGAGATCAGGGGGGCATAGTCCAGCCGCAGCAGGAGCATCCCCAGGAAGGTGAGGCCGGCCAGGATGACGGCCTCGGTGACCTGGCCGGTAACGAAGCGGCTGAAGGTCCCCGCCGTCAGGGCGGTGACGTCCAGCGCCACCTCGTAGAGCTGGGGGGGCAGATAGGCCTTGAGTACATGGCGGCACTGGGCCAGGAGGGTGTCCTTGCCCGCCAGCATATAGATGGAAAAGACCAGGGCCAGGACGCTGGTCACCACGATGGACACCAGGTTGGTGGTGAAGTTGAACAGGAAGGGCACTGCGTTGGAGACGGCGGAGAGGGTGCCGTTGAAGGCGCTCCGCAGCACCTGGTCCAGGCGGTCCAGGAGCTGGTCCATACCGGCCAGGGCCTGACCCTCCACGTTGAACCACTCCATAAAGCGTTCGATCCAGACCTGGGCCTGGCGCATATACCGCTCCAAGTTGGAGAGGAAGGTCCCCATGCTGCTGGTGAACTGGGGAAGGACGAAGGCCACCAGGGCGGCCACCACGCCGAAGAGGCACAGATAGGACAGGAGCACCGCCAGGGGGAGGCTGGCCTTGGCCAGCGGCGTCCCCCCCAGGGCCCGGTCCAGGTGCCGCCGGAAGAAGGCGCAGGGCTGGGTCAGGACAAAGGCGATAGCCAGGCCGGCAAAGAGGGAGGTAAAATTGGACAGGAGATTGGCGGCAAACCGCCAAAGGTCGTCAAAGCGGACGATGACGAAGATCAGGCCCACTGTAAAGGTGATGAGCAGCAACAGGCTTCGGAAAAGCTTCTTATCCATGGGCAGCCCCCATTTCATCATGCAGTAAGAACACTATAGCATCTCCAGCCCGTCCAAGTCAATGGAGTCCTGTTTAAGATTTGCGAAAAAGCCCTGATTCCCAGCGCCCTGGGCGCGGAACCGCTTCCGCACCCGGGGCGCCGGCTGTTTGAGCGCCACACTTCCGCCGTCCCGCCGTTGGTCACTCCAGGTTCATCTGCCGCTTTCGGGCGGCGGAGCGCTCCAGCTTCCGGGCCAGGGCGGCGGGGTCCCCCGCCTCCAGCACCTCCCGGTAGGTGCGCAGGTTGTCCTCCAGGGTGCGGAGGACCCGGGTGAGGGCGGGGGCGTTCATGGAGAAGAGCTCCGTCCATAGGGGCACGTCCAGGGCGGCCACCCGGGTACAGTCCCGGAAGGAGCCCCCCTCGAAGCCCCGGCACTGGAAGAGATCCGGGTCGTCGCACACCGCCACGGCCAGGATATGCATGACCTGGCTGGTGTAGGCGATGATGGCGTCGTGCCGCTCTGGGGTGGTCTTCACCACGTCCCGGCAGCCCAGATGGGCGGCGATGCGCTCCATAAGCCCCAGGTGCTCCGGGGTGTTGCCCTTCTGGGGGGTGAGGATGAAGTGGGCCCCCCGGAAGAGCTCCGGGTCTGCGTGGAAGATACCGGAGGTCTCCTTCCCGGCCATGGGGTGGCAGCCGATGAAATCCACCTCCGGGGGGAGGATCTGGGCGGCCTCCAGGATGGCGGTCTTGATGCCGCACACGTCGGTGACCAGGGCCCCGGCTTTGAAGCGGTCCCGGTGGGCGGTGAGGAAGTCCACGATGCCCCGGGGATGGAGGCACAGAAAGACCACGTCCGCCGTCTGGATGGCGGCCCCGGCGTCATCGGTGACCCGGTCGGCGGCGGCGTGCTCCCGGGCGAAGGCCAGGGTGGCCCCGTCCCGGTCCACGCCCACAATCTCGTAGTCCTCAAAGCTCCGCAGGGCCATGGCCAGGGACCCGCCGATGAGGCCCAGGCCCAGAATGACAATCTGCTTTTTCATGGGGTAAAACCTCCTGTTCCGGCCCGGCTCAGGCCGTCCGGCCCACGCAGGGGGCCAGCGCCCGGAGCTTGCCCATCAGCGTGTCAAACTGGGCCGGGGTAATGGACTGGGCCCCGTCGCACAGGGCGTGGGGCGGGTCGTTGTGGACCTCGATGATGAGGCCGTCGGCTCCGGCGGCGGCGGCGGCCAGACTCATACGCTCTACCATCCAGGCCTGCCCGCAGGCGTGGGAGGGGTCCACCACCACCGGCAGGTGGGAGAGCTTCTTCACCGCCAGCACGGCGGAGAGGTCCAGGGTGTTCCGGGTGAAGGTCTCGAAGGTGCGGATGCCCCGCTCGCAGAGAATGACCCTCTCGTTGCCTCCGGCCAGGATGTACTCCGCCGACATGAGCCACTCCTCGATGGTGGAGGAGAGCCCCCGCTTGAGGAGGATAGGCTTGGTGGTCTTTCCCAGCTGCTTGAGGAGGTCAAAGTTCTGCATGTTCCGGGCCCCAACCTGGATGACGTCCACGCACATCTCGAACATCTCAATGTTGCTGGTGGACATGATCTCGGTGACGATGGGCAGCCCGGTGGCGGCCCGTGCCTCCTGGAGGAGGCGGATGCCGTCGTTGCCCATTCCCTGGAAGGAGTAGGGGGAGGTCCGGGGCTTGAAGGCCCCGCCCCGGAGGGCGGCGGCTCCGCTGGCCTTCACGGCCTGGGCCACCGCCACGATCTGGCCCTCGCTCTCCACCGAGCAGGGCCCGGCGATGACCGCCAGCTTTTCGCCCCCCACCAGGGCGCCGTTCCCCAGGTCCACCACCGTGTCGTCTGGGTGGTACTTCCGGTTGGCCCTTTTGTAGGGCTCGGTGACCCGCATCACCCGCTCCACTCCGGGGAGGAGGGCCACCTTCTCCTGGTCAATGCGGGAGGCGTCCCCCTCCGCCCCCAGGATGGTGGTCTCGGACCCCTGGGAAACCATAACCTTGACGCCTCCGGCCTCCATGGACCGGATGGCCCCCTGGAGCTCCTCCTGGGAGAAGCCCGGCTTCATAATGACGACCATAACACATTCCGTCCTTCCGTAAAAATGTAAAGAACGCCGCAGCGGCCCTGACGGACCGCCGCGGCGTCATCGAAGAGAAGCCGCCCGCAGCTCATCCCTGTCCAGGGCATGCCAAAGCGCCGCTACCATAGCCATAGTAACGGGGATAGGAATACCCATACAGGTTGAAAAACAGGGACAGCTTCACCGTGCAACACTTCCTTCTGAAGAGACACTTTATCACTTTCTGCCGTTAAAATCAAGAGGAATTTTTGCCCCGCCTGCGGTTGCCTTTTCCCCCCGGCCATGCTATGCTGTTTGCAGCGCGGCCTGCCGCCGGGGACGGCGGAGGCGGTCCACACAATCCAATCGGGACAGAAAGCAGGTGTTTGCATGATCCTCACCTTTGACCAGGCGGGGGAGCTTTTGGACGAGATGGCCGAGGAATTTCCGCCGGAGTTTTACCAGGACCTCAACGGCGGCGTCTGTCTGCTGCCGGAGGCCAAGGCCGACCCGGAGTTCCCCCCGGGCGAGATGTATATCCTGGGGGAGTACTGCAACGATATGATGGGGCGGTATATCAACCTCTACTATGGCTCCTTCGCTGCGCTGGCGGAACAGGAGGACTGGACGGAGGAGGACTGGGAGGACGAGCTGTGGGAGACCTTCGCCCATGAGTTCACCCATCACATGGAGGGTCTGGCCGGGGAGCGGGGCCTGGAGCGCAGGGACGAGGACTTTCTGGAGGCGTTCCGGGCAGAGCGGGAGGAGCCGTAAGGAGCAGCCGGACGGGGGGCGGGAGCTGCGCCGCAGCCTTTCGGGGCCGTTCTGCCGCGGGCGCGGAGGTGGACCCACAGGGTCACTCCGGCGCTGAGGAGCAGGAAGCTGTAGAAGCTGATGCCCCGGGCCAGGAGCACCGCCGGGGCCGCCAGTCCAGGGCCGAAGAAGCGGGAGAAGGCCCGCAGGGCGCTTCCCTCGGCGGCTCCCACCGCCCCCGGCAGGGGGAGGAGCCCCACGGCGACGGACACCAGCGCCTGGGCGCCCGCCACCTGGAAGAGGCCGGCCTCCCGGAGGCCGAAGCCCAGGTAGACCACATAGGGGACGGCGTAGAGGCAGGTGAGCTGGAGGAGGGTAAGCCCCAGCAGGGCGGGGAGCATCCCCAGGTTGGCCCGAAGGCACTCCGCCCCCCGTCGGTACTCGGCCATCTGGCGCGCCAGCCGCGCCCGGACCTGGGCCTCCCGCCGGACCAACCGGAGGCGGACCCCCAGCGTGACCAGGCCCCCGGTGAGCCGCCGGGCGGCGTTGGGGAGGAACATCATGGAGAGCATCCCGGCGGTGAGGAGCACCGTCACCGTGCCGCCGTAGAGGAGCAGAAGCCCCAGCCCGGTCCCCAGTCCCGCCCGGACCTCCGGCAGCAGCAGGAAGGCCGTCACGGCATAGCCCAGCGACACCACCTGATAGCACACGGCAAGGAGCAGCATGTTCAGGGAGCCGTGGGCGGCGGGGACGCCGTCCCTGGACATGTAGTAGATCTGGGCGGGCTGTCCCCCGGTGGAGGAGGGGGTGATGGAGCTGACATAAAAGCCCGCGAAGGAGTAGCCCAGGCACTGCCGGTAGGGCAGGCGGTGGCCCAGCCGGCCCAGAATGCGCTTGGAGCACAGGGCCTCGCAGCCCACAAAGCAGAGCATCAGCCCCAGCCCCAGCCCCACCCATCCGGGGTGGACCCGCCCCAGGGCCTCCAGCAGGCTGGCGGGGGACTGCTCCCGCAGCAGGAGAAAGCCGGAGAGGGCCATGACGGCCAGGATCACCAGCAGGCCCCAGTTCTGTCTCCCTTTCACCGGCGGACCACCCCCTTGGCGGCGGTCAGGGCGGAGACAATCCGATCCAGACTCTGGGCCTCCAGCTCCCCCCTGAGGGCCCGCATATGGGCGTGCATGGCCGACAGAGCCCCGTCGTCGTAGAGGAGCCCCCGGATGGCCTGCAGGCACCCCTCTGGGTCCCGGGGGGCCAGGCGGCCGATGGCCCGGCGCACCAGGAACCGGGCGTTGTCCCGCTCCTGCTGGAGGGTGGGCTCCCAAGCCAGTATGGGCAGCTCGGAGAAGATGGTCTCGAAGAGGGTGATCCCCCCGGGCTTGGAGAGCATCAGGTCGGCCTGGGCCATGTAGTCGTACACACGGTGGGTGAAGCCCACCACCTGGATGTGCCGGTAGCGCCCCGCCAGCTTGTCACAGAGCCTCTGGTTGCCCCCGGTGATGAGGGTGGTCTCCACCCCGGACAGGGCGTCCAGGGCCTCATAGAACCCGCTGCGCCTGGGGAGCATCCCCAGGCCGCCCCCCATGATGAGGAGCCTTCTGGTCCCGTCCCCAGGGGGACGGGACCCCCGGCCGGCCGGGGGCCGGAACTGGGGCCGCACCGGGATGCCGGTGACATGGATGCGCGCCGCCTCCACCCCCTTGGCGATGAGCTGGTCCCGGACGCTCCGGGAGCCCACCAGGTAGCAGTCGGCGCCGGGATGCAGCCACTCCCGGTGGGAGGAGAGGTCGGTGATGCATGTGGCCAGGGGCAGGCCGGCGCCCAGCTCTTCCTTGTAGTCCGAGACAAGCTGGGCGCAGTAGGGATGGGTGGCGATGACGGCGTCGGGACGCCGCTCCCACAACAGCTCCCCCAGCTTGTCCTGGAAAAAGTCCTCCAGGGGCGGACGGGCCCGGAGGGGGGCCCGGCCGGCGGCCCTGTAGTAGAGGTTATAGAGACCGCTGCCCCGGGTGACCAGCAGGGAGAAGCACTTGTAGAGGGTCTCCGAGGCGTCAGGCAGCGCGTAGGCGAAGAAGTCCTCCACCGTCACCTCCGCGCCGGGCAGGTCCCGCAGGAGCTGGAGGCGCAGGGACTGGGAGGCGGACCAGTGGCCCATGCCGAATTTTCCGGTGAGAATCAGGATGTTCATGGCTGTCCCTCCTTGTTTCTAAGGGACAGTATAGCCTGGATTTCTTTAGAAAACCCGATCCGGAACCTTAAAAACCCCTTAAGAAAGAGGAAAATCTTCCAGAAGAGCGGCGCCGCCGGGGCTGCACAGGGCGGCCCGCCACCCCGGCCCGGCGTAGGCCGCGAAGGTGAGCCCCCCCAGGGTCCCAATGCCGCCGGGGGAGAGGAGAGGGACGGCGATCTCCCTGGGGGGGCGGTCCAGGCCGGAGCCCTGGCACTTCACCCGGGCCTCCTTCAGGGTCCAGAGGGTGTAGAAGTCCTCCCAGCGCCCCCCAAGGGCCTGGAACCAGTCAAACTCCTCCGGGGAGAGGGCCTTTCGGGGCAGGAAGGACCGCCGGGGCCGGACCCGCTCCACGTCGGCCCCCACCGGCATGTCCCCCAGGGCGCAGAGGGCATAGGGCCCGCTGTGGCTCAGATTGAAGTGGTGATCCGGACGCGCCGGGAACCGGGGCTTTCCCCAGGCCTCCCGCTCCAGCCGGGGCAGCCCCTCCCACCCCCAGGCCAGCCGGACGGCCTCCCGGAGGAGGGCGTGGGCCTCCACGGTATCGGAAAAAAACAGGCGCAGCATATGGTCTCCCTCCCCGTTTCTCTTAGGGCTTGTTTGAAAAATGCCAACATGCCCAACCGGCGGGTCTTTTGCCCCCTGGACGGCGCAATTTTTCCTTGAAATCCGCCAGGATTCCTGCGAAAAAATTGCTTGCCAGCCGCCCAAAATCCCTCGCTGCCGGACACATCGCCAATTTTCAAACAAGCCCTAGTTTACCACGATTTTCCGCCAGTGTTACCGCCTTTTTGGGAAAAGGGGGATTTTCTCTGGCAATCCGGCCCCGCGTCGTGTAAAATAAAAGGGCCGTTAACATCCTAATTAGGAGGAAGATCGCCTATGAAACTGATTTCCTGGAACGTCAACGGCCTGCGGGCCTGCATCAAAAAGGGCTTTTTCGACTACTTCCAGGGGGCGGATGCCGATATGTTCTGCCTCCAGGAGACCAAAATGCAGCCCGGCCAGGCGGAAATTGAAACTCCCGGCTACTTCCAGTTCTGGAACTCCGCCGAGAAGAAGGGCTATTCCGGCACCGCCGTTTTCTCCAAACGGGAGCCCCTGTCGGTGGCCTATGACATCGGGGACCCCGCCCATGTGGGGGAGGGACGGTCCATCACCCTGGAATTTCCAGCGTTCTACCTGGTGACGGTCTACACCCCCAACGCCCAGGAGGGCCTGGCCCGGCTGCCCTACCGCATGGAGTGGGAGGACGCCTTCCGGGACTACCTCCAGGGCCTGGACGCCCGGAAGCCGGTGGTGGTCTGCGGGGACATGAACGTGGCCCATGAGGAGATTGACCTGAAAAATCCCAAGACCAACCGGGGCAGCGCCGGCTTCTCCGATGAGGAGCGGGAGAAGATGACCCAGCTCCTCGCCGCCGGCTTTACCGACACCTTCCGCTGCCTCCACCCCGACCTCACCGGGGCCTACTCCTGGTGGAGCTACCGCTTCAAGGCCAGAGAGAAGAACGCGGGGTGGCGCATCGACTATTTTCTGGTCTCCGACCGCCTGCGGGACCGCATTGAAAAGGCCGAAATTTTCAGTGAGATCCACGGCAGCGATCACTGCCCCGTTGGCCTGACCCTCTCGGATACGCCGGCCGTGTCCCAATAAATCCCCGTCCCGGGGCAAAAGACCCGCCGGTTGGGCGCGTTGATGAGGTTCCGGCAAGCGCTGACACACCCCCGCCCGTATGAAATGGGCGGGGGTGTGTCTCATCCGGCGGAAGCCGGGCCGGGGGGAGCGTTCTGCCGCAGCCCAGGCCGGAATCAGCGCCCGCTGTAGGGTCTGGTGGTGTCGATCACAATGGCGCCGGCGGCGCTGTCCCAGGTCACATCAAAGCCCAGGGCCTGCCCCAGGTCGCGGATTTTGAAGTAGGTGTAGCCGCTGCCGGAGGCGTCGGTGAGGGTGATGGCCTCCAGGGCGGTCTCCGCACCGTCCACCAGCACCGTGGACTGGTTCGCCGTATAGGATTGGTCGCCGGTGAAGGGGGTGCTCATCTCAGAGCCGTTGGGGGTGCTGTAGGCCGTCCTGGTCTGGATGGTGATGGCGCTGGCCGCAACATCCCAGCCTACGTTGAACTGGGCCTCGGAGCCGTTGAGGACATAGGCCACATCCCGCAGCTTCAGGTAGTTGGTGTCGTTGCCGCCGGCATCCCGCAGGGCGTAGGCGTCAAAGGCCACCGCCTGGCCGTCCACCAGGATGGAGTAGCTGGTGGCATAGGCCGTCTGGCCCTGGGAGGAGGGGGCGCCGGAGGAGGGCGTACCGGAGGAGGGCGCACCGCTGCCTGCGCCGCTGGCGGGAGCATAGGGGTTGGGGAAGGAGCCGGAGGTCAGCTGGCCAAAGCCGTACAGCCCGGAGGCGCCGTCCTGATAGACAAACCGGCCGTCAGAGGTGATGTTGGAGGCCAGCACCGGCAGGGAGCCCAGGGATTCGCCGGTCTTGGAGTCCACATAATAGGTCTCGTAGCCGCTGCCGGTCCGCACCCGGAAGGGGAGTACCTGCCCCTCATAGCCGTCCTCGGAGAGGGTGAGGGTGTTGTAGTGGTACTCGTGGTAGGAATAGGTCAGCTGGTCGTTGTAGACATAGAGGTTGTCCAGGGACTGGGGGATGACCTCCCGGTTGTCGGCGGTAATCACCTTGGAGCCGTCCTGGTCGTTGACGGCCTCGATGAAGTCCCGGGTGTAGACCCGAAGCGCCTGGTACTCCAGGGGGACGGTGATGCTGCCGCTGCCGTTGAGGATGCCGTAGTGGGCGCCGTCGCTGACCCGGAAGTAGTCGCCGCCCAGAATGCGGAACTCACTGTAGATGGGGGCGGCGATCTCCGCGCCGTCGGCGGAATACATACCGTAGAGGTAGCTCCACTCGTTGGCGGGGTTGTCCACACCCACCACCACCTTGCTCAGGTCGCCGGCGGTGGTCAGCAGGGAGAACTGGTTGGGGACCAGTACGTTGCCGTTCTGATCCATGGTGCCGTAGTTCTCGCCGTCCAGGGTGAAAGCCAAGTCCCGGAAATAGGTCTCGGTGGTCACCTCGCGGTCGGTCCAGCGGGTGACCTCCTGGCCGGAGAGGTTGTAGAGGATGGAGGAGAAGCCGCTGATGGAGCCGTCGTCGTTCCGGGTGACGGTGCTGGCTGCCACCAGGCCGTTGGAGTTAACGCCGCCGATGTAGCTGTAGTCGCCCATGGGCACAATCACCGTGCCGGTGTTGTCCAAAATGCAGGTCTGGGTCCCGCTGCTGGCCTCGTAGTAGGTTTTGCCGCCGGTTACGCACCGGGCATGGATGGAGTCGTAGGCGCCGGCGGGAATCACCACCTGCTGATTGGCGTCCAGCAGGGCCGTGCCGCTTCCGCCGTGGGCCAGGTAGTAGCCGTCCTCGGTCTGCTCCACCCAGTTATAGCCCTCAATGGTCACCCGGCTGTTGGAGGAGCCATAGTAGGCTTCCTGGGTGGAGGGCTGGAGCTCGGCGGTCAGATAGGTGTAGTCCCCGTTCTCGTCCGCGATGGCGATGATCTGGTTGCGCATCTGGATGCGGCAGTTGGACAGGGGCCGGACCACATTGCCGCTGGTGTCGATGACCCCCATCTGGTCGCCCTTGGTGGCGATAAAATAGCCGCCTCCGGTGGATTCCAGCCTGTCATACTGGAAATCCACCACCACATTGCCGGTCACGTCGATCAGGCCGTACTGGCGGGAGGCGTTGGCGGCGGGGACCACGCCGTCGTAGAACAGGAGCATCCGGGAGTAGGCCGTGGTGGCGATGGAGTAGTAGCTGGCCTGGCTGTAGGCAGCAGGCAGCTCAGCCGCCGCTGCGGCGGGCAGCAGGATGGTCAGAGCCATCACCACCGTCAGGAGTGCCGAGAGCAGTTTTTTGTTCCACTTCATGATATTCCCTCTCTTCGATCTCTTCTAGTCTTATAAGGAGCGCCGGGCGGAACGAAAAATCAGGCCGGTCCGCAATGCGGTAGGCCAGCGGGCTGGTTCGCGCATACACCTCCTCCAGATGCCCGGCAGTCTGCTCCGCCAGCGTCTTATATCCCCCAAGCCCCGCCGGGTCCTGTTCACAGGCGTTCTCCAGCAGAGCGGTCATCTCCTCATAGACCTCAGGCCGGTATGGGTTCAGGCGCAGATATTGAAAGCGGCACTGGGCCATGGTCCTGTAGTCAGCCTCCTGGGCCGCCAGGGTGAAGGCACAGTCCCAGGCCAGCATGGAGGCGTCGGTGGCCGACAGAATCCGGCCGGCGATCTCGCCGGCCTCCTCCAGGCTGGCGCAGTGCTGGAGCCGCTCCTCCGCCAGGGACAGGTCGGCGGGCCACAGGGCGTAGGCGCCCTTGCTGTTTCCAAAGAAGGACAGGGTATAGGGGAGGGTAAAGAAACCCAGCGCGGCGGCAGCCAGGCCGCCTGCCGCCCACAGGGCGGGCCTGGGGACGGACACCTCCCGGACCGCTCCGCCGCTGCCCAGCAGAAGCAGCAGGCAGAGCATTCCGAAAAACTGAAAGTCGAAGTCGATGCAGGCGTGGAGGGCCAGGGCCGCCGCCGCCGCCCGCGTCCGCAGGGGCGCCCCCCGCCGGAGCACCACCCATCCGGCCAGGGCCAGCAGCAGTACGCCGGAGAGGATGCCGCCGTCCAGAGCGGCCTGGAGGTACTCGTTGTGAATGGAGCGCAGGATATACGGCCCCGTCTGAAACAGGGGCTGGACGTAGAGATAGCCTCCCCGGCCCACCCCCAGGGGATGGGCGGCCAGAATACGCAGGCCGTCCAGATTGTAGAGGAGTCGGCCGTTCAGGCTGGAGGACTCCAGGGTGATGGCCAGCAGCCGGTCCAGCACCAGCCCGCCGCTGAGCAGTACCGCCAGCCCGCCCAGCGCCGCTGCGGCCGCCGCTCCCAAAAGGGCCGGAAGCACCCGCCGCCGGGCCGCCAGGGCGTGGAGGAACAGGCCCCCCCCCGCGGCCGCCAGCAGAAGGAAGACCCCCCGGGAGCCGCTGAGGAAGATGACCACCACCAAAAGAGCCATGGCCCCATAGTCCTGTTTTTTCCGCTCCTCCTTCAGCAGCAGGAGCAGCAGGCAGATCATCAGGAAGAGGGCGTAGGTATTGGCATACTGGAAGAAGCCGTCGATCCGCCCGTTGGCGTCCGCGACACCGGTGAGGCGGTTGACGAGAAAGACGCACAGGGAGACCGCCGCCATTCCCGCCCCCAGCCAGGAGACGCTGTCCAGAATCAGCTCCTTTTCTGCTCCGGTATAGGTGGCGGCGTAGAAGAAAAAGAGCAGGGCAGCCAGCCACCGCAGGCCGCCGGTGAGGGCCATGCCCGGGCTGAGGGCCAGAGGGGCGGTCAAAAAGGCACACAGGACCATGCCGGCCAGCAGCCACAGCGCCGGACCCCTGGGCAGCGGCAGCGTCCCCCGCCGCAGGATGGCGTGGAGGAGCAGCAGGGCCAGCACCGCCCCGGCCAGCAGCGCGGTAAAATCATAGTACCCGCCGAAGAGCAGCAGCACGGCCGCCAGCAGGAAGAAGAGCGGGGTGTTGACCCGGACCTTTGGCAACTGCGGCAGGCCCTTGCGCCGCGCCTCCCTCCGGCTGCCCATCAGGCCGCCCCTCCCAGCGCCAGGTCCAGCAGCTCCTCTGTCTCCGCGAACCGGCGGGTCTCACTGGCGCTGTCCAGCAGAACGATGAAGCAGGCGTTTTCCCCGTCCTCGGCGTAGGTGACCAGGTTGTTGCCGCCGATGAGGGTGGTTCCGGTCTTGAGGCCCAGCACCCGGGGGTCCGCCCCTGCCAGGCGGTTCAGATTCCGAAAGGTGAGGCCGCCGATCTCCATCTCAGCCTGGGAGGAGTAGTCTATGTATTCCGGGTGGTCCGCCACCAGCCGGCAGGCCAGCGTGGCCAGGTCTCTGGCTGTCATATAGTGGTCCGCCGCGTCCAGCCCGGTGGCGTTGACAAAGTGGGAGTTTTTCAGACCCAGTTCCTGAGCCTTCTGGTTCATCTGCGCCACAAAGGCGGCCTCGTCCCCCGCCGTCAGCCGGACCAGGGCCTGGACACAGTCACAGCCGCTGCTGAGAATGGTCCCGGCCAGGAGCTGTTCCACCGTGACGGTCTGGCCCGTCCGCAGGCCGTATTTGGACCCCCGGGTCTCGGCCACCTCCGGGGGGACGGTGAAGGTGTCGGAAAGGGACAGCCGCCCGGCGTCCAGCTCGTCCAGGACCAGATAGATGGAGAGCATTTTGGTCAGGCTGGAGGGGGAGCGGGGCGTGTCCGCCTCCCGCTCCGCCAGGAGATTGCCCTCCCCGTCCAGGATCACCACGCTGGTGGCGGTGAGGGACTCCGGCAGGGCCACCCGGGGCTGCCAGGGCCGGAGGACTGCCAGACAGACCACAGCCAAACAGGCCAGCACGGCAGATCCGGCCAGCCACAGCCGGCGGCGCTTCCGGGGAGGCTTGGGCGCGTGCCGGTGATTTGTTTTTTTGCTGGAGCGGCGTTTCGTCATACAATCACCCATTCTCTTAGGGCTTGTTTGAAACATGTCAACATGCCCAATCAGCGGGTCTTTTGTCCCCTGGACGGCGCAATTTTTCCTTGAA
>NZ_CALXGA010000017.1 GCF_944387725.1 uncultured Intestinimonas sp.
CATACCTTTTAGTTTCGCATATTTGCTCCTTTTGTGCAACTTTTATTTTTCAAACAAGCCCTAGGGCTTGTTTGAAACATGTCAACATGCCCAACCGGCGGGTCTTTTGTCCCCTGGACGGCGCAATTTTTCCTTGAAATCCGCCAGGATTCCTGCGAAAAAATTGCTTGCCAGAGGCCCAAAATCCCTCCCTGCTGGACACATCGCCAATTTTCAATGCGGAAAGCCGCAGGGCGGCACAGCCGCAAAAGAAACCGGCGGCCCTCTGCAAGAAAGCCGCCGCCGGCGGGCGAAAACAGCACAAAAAGCGCGGCAAAAACTGGCGCACATAGAAACCTGGCGCGGGGCAAAGCTATGTCTGGATTCCCAATCCACCATCAACGAACAGAGGAGATGTGAAGCTTATGTCCAGCAACAACAACAATTCCAACCAGCCTGTGGTCCCCAGCGCCCGTGAGGCCCTCAACAAGTTCAAGATGGAGGCGGCCCAGGAGGTGGGCGTCAACCTGAAGCAGGGCTACAACGGCGATCTCACCAGCCGCGAGGCCGGCAGCGTGGGCGGTCAGATGGTCAAAAAGATGATTCAGGCCTACGAGAACGGGATGCAGTAACCAGCTTTCCCGAAAACGGCCCGTAGCAACGCCCCGGGCCCGGAGGAACTTTCCTCCGGGCCCGGGGCCTTTTTCCATCTTCTTTATCTCTCTTCCGGCAGGCGGCGCAAAAGCAGGCCGGTCATGGGGGGCAGCTCAATGCGGGCCAGGCCGGTATCCCGGCGGGCAGGCCAGGCCACCCTGCCGTCCAGATCGGCCCAGGCGCCGGGGAGTTCCAACCGGGCCGGGGTCCCGCCCCCGTTGGCGGCGCAGAGCACCACGTCCCCCTCCCAGGTCCGGGTAAAGGCCAGCACTCCGTCCTCCGCCCGGACATACTGGATGTCCCCCCGGCGCAGGGGCGGGAGCGTCTGCCGGGCCCGGCCCAGGGCGGCGTACCAGGCCGTCAGGTCCCGGTCCTCACTCCCCCAGGGGAAGGGGCGGCGGTTGAAGGGGTCCTCAAAGCCCTCCATCCCCGCCTCGTCCCCGTAGTAGAGGGTAGGGCTGCCGGGAAAGGCGTACTGCACCAGAGAGGCCAGCCGCAGCCGCTGGAGGCCCCGCTGCCGCTCCTCCGGCGTCATGCGGTACTCGGCCCGCCACCCCTTACTCTGGGCGGCGCAATCGCTCCCTACCCCCAGCAGAGTGAGAATCCGCACCGTGTCGTGGGTGCCCAGGGCGTTCATGCCGGAGTGGAAGGCGGCGGGGGGGTAGTTCTCCCGCTGCTGCTCCATGGTCTCCCGGAAGGCCCCGGCGTCCCCCCCCAGCAGCCAGGAGAGCACCGCGTTGCGGAAGGGGTAGTTCATCAGACCGTCCAGATACCCCCCCTGGAGGTGCCGCCGCCGGACGCCGTAGGCGATCTTGTTGGAGCCGTCCTCCCACACCTCGCCGATGACCACCGCCTCGGGCTTCACCGCCCGGGCGGCGGCGTGGAGCCCGCGGATAAACTCGTCGGGGAGCTCGTCGGCCACGTCCAGCCGCCAGCCGTCCGCCCCGGCCTCCAGCCACCGGCGGACGATGCTGTCTGGGTTTTCCACAATGTAATCCACATAGCTGGGCTCGGCCTCGTTCACCGCCGGCAGGGAGTAGATGCCCCACCAGGACTCGTATTGGTCCGGCCATTGGGAGAAGCGGTACCACCTGTAATAGGGGGACTCCTTGGACTGGTGGGCCCCCAGGCCGGGGTAGGAGCCATCCCCGTTGAAGTAGCGGCTCACAAAGCCCTGGTGGTTGAAGACCCCGTCCAGCATCACCCGCATCCCCCGGGCCCGGGCGGCGGCGCAGAGGACCTCAAAGTCCTGATTGCTCCCCAGCATGGGGTCGATCTTCTCGTAGTCCCCGGTGCCGTAGCGGTGGTTCTCCGCCCCCTCGAAGACAGGACAGAAGTAGAGGGTCTCCACCCCCAGGTCCCGAAGGTAGTCCAGCTTCTCCAGGACCCCGGCGAAGGAGCCGCCGAAGAAGTCCCGGTTGCGGACCTCCCCCCGCGCATCGGGCCGCCACTCCGGCTCCTCGTACCAGCCGGTGTGGACGCTGCGGCCCCCCACCATGCCGGTGGGGTCGGGAATGGAGGTGCGGCGGAAGCGGTCGGGGAAAATCTGATAGGTGACCCCCTCTCCAAACCAGGCCGGGACCTGGGCCGTGCCGTCGTAGACCGTGAGCTGCCGCTCCGGGAGCTCCAGGCGCCTCCCGTCCAGCCCCTCCAGAAGGAAGGAGTACCAGATCAGGCCCAGGTAGTCCCCGGTGTCCAGGGTGCAGGAAAAGAGGTCCCGGTCCTCCTCCAGCCCCGTCCAGGGCATGGGGAGGGTGCGGACCTCGTTGTCCCAAAACTCAAACCGGGCCCGGAGAAAGGCCCGGGACCAGCCCTCCCCCCGGCCGGGCCGGAGGGTCAGGGCTACCTGGGTCCCGGAGGGGACCGCCCCGAAGGGGGTCTTGCACCGGGGGTCCCGGGAATCAAAGGTGGTGTGCTCGCTCAAGAAAATCCCTCGCAATGGCGTAAAAATTTCAGCGTAGAAGGGTGTTCTCCGGGGTCACTGTCTCCATGCCGCCGCCGGAGGAGAAGTAGTACTCCAGAATCTCCACGGCGATGCCGGCCAGGAGGGAACCGGAACCCCCCCGTTCCACCACGATGGCCACGGCGATCTCCGGGTCGTCGTAGGGGGCGAAGCAGACAAAGAGGTTGTTGGACTGGGTGGCGCTGCTGACCTGGGCCGATCCCGTCTTGGCGGCCACCGGGATGTCCAGATTGGCAAAGTAGCCCCGGGCGGAGCCCTCGGTGGTCACCAGCAGCATCCCCTCAGTGACAGCCGCGAGATTTTCGGGGTCCAGGTCCAGCTCATTGAGGACCTGAGGCTCGTACTGGTAGGCCACCTGGGAGTAGTCGCTGGACTTGACCTCCTTGAGGAGGTGGGCAGCGTAGTGGGTGCCGCCGTTGGCCAGGGTGGCCGCATAGTTGGCCAACTGGAGGGGGGTGAACAGGCTGTTGCCCTGGCCGATGGCGATTTGAAGGGTGATGCCGTCGTACCAGGGAAGGCCCAGGCTGAGGGTGGTCTCCTCGCAGTCCATCCGTCCGGTGGACTCCGCGATCTCAATGCCTGTGGGTTCCCCCAGGCCGAAGCGGGCGGCGTATTCCGCCAGCGTCTCCTCGCCCAGCCGCCGGCCCACATCGTAGAAGAAGACGTTGCAGGAGTCCCGGATGGCCTCGGTGACATTCTCCAGGCCGTGGGTGCCGCGGGACTCCCGGTAGAGCCAGCACATGGGCTGGTAGTCCGGGTAGGCGCGGTAGCGGCCGGTGTCCAAAATCTCCGTCTCCGGGGTGATGAGCCCCTCCTCCAGCCCGGCCAGGCCGGTGACCATCTTGAAGGTGGAACCAGGGGGATAGGCGCCCTGGGTGGCCCGGTTGAACAGGGGACGCAGGGGGTCGGCATTCAGAGTGTTGTAATTCTGGGTGTAGGTGGTTGGGTCATAGGTGGGGTAGGAGGCACTGGCCAGCACCCCGCCGGTCATGTCCACCACCACTGCCGCGCCGCCCTGGGTGTCCTGGGAGGTCAGGCCCTCGATGCCCTCGGCCAGGGCCCGCTCCACCGCCTCCTGGAGCTTGATGTCCAGGGTGAGGACCACGTTGTCCCCGGGGTCGGGGGCCAGGACCTCTCCGGTGGCGCTGTCCACCGCCCAATTCTCGTCCCCGCTGACCACCTTGCCCTGGTCGTCGGTCTCGATGGACCGCCGGCCCGGGGTACCGTGGAGGTAGGACTCAAAGGCTTGCTCCACCCCGCCCCGGCCCACCCGGGCGTCCATGGAATAGCCCAGCTCCGCATAGTAGTCCACCTCCTCGGGATAGATGGAGGTCACCAGCCCCAGAAGATGGGCGGCATAGGTGGTGTTGTAGACCCGGGTGGAGGTGGTGTCGATATTGACCCCCGCCAGTCCCGCCTCCGTGACCTTGACAATGAAGGGCATCTGGACGTCCTGGGCGAAGACGTAGGCGGTATAGGTGATCTCCCGGTCCCGGAGGGTGAGCTCATAGCGCACCCCGATCAGGGCACGGGCCTCGGCGTCGGAGAGGGCGGGGTCCACCTCATAATCGTCCCGCAGGACCTCCATAAAGGCCTGGGCGCTGGGCCGGACGGAGCCCAGGCCGGCCTGGGCGGTCTCCCGGATCGAGTCCACCTCCTCCTCATCGGGCAGGAGGCCGCTCCAGTCCCGGTCGGCCGCCAGGCGCTGGAGGTTGCTCACCGCCCCGGAGGCGGCGGAGTCCAGGGTGAAGACAAAGGGGGCGGTTTCGGAGACCGGCAGGGTATCTGCCCACGCCACCCCCTCCTCCCGGCTGATGGAGAGGAGTTTGAGGAGAATCTCGTTCTCCTCTCCCCCCATAAAGGAGGTGTCCAGGCGCACGTTGTAGCTCTCCTGGTTGGTGACCAGGACCCGGCCATAGCGGTCCAGAATCTCCCCCCGGGCGGCCTCCACCGTCTCCGTGCGGGCGATGCGCCGCTGGGACTGCTCCAGATACTCCGCCCCGTGGACGTACTGGAGGTCGTAGAGGACCCAGACAAAGGCGAACAGGATGGCCCCCAGCAGGGCGATGATGCTGCGGACGCGAAATCGAAACTGCTTGCCGTCCATGGCTGCTCCTTTCTAAAACGCGGGGAAGGGCGCTGAAATGGAATCAGAGCCGCAGAAACTTGTGAATCCGCCGCCGCACCCAGAAAAACCAGGGATAGAGGGGGCAGACAAAGCACAAGGACCAGAGAAGCTCCGGCACGGCCACCTCCAGCAGGGCCGGGAGGTGGGCAAGGCCCGTAAAGAGCCCCGAGACCACCCGGGCGGCGGCGATGACGGCCAGGGCGGCGGCGGCGCAGAGCAGGGATCCGCCGAAGTTCCGGCGCAGGGCGTACTGGGCGGCGGCCCCGGCTCCCCAGCCCAGCAGGCACAGGCCCAGGGTCATCCCCCCCCAGCCGCCGTAGTACACGGCGTCGCAGAGGATGCCCACCCCCAGGCCGAAGCCGGCCCCGGCCACAGTCCCCTCCAGCACCGCCACGGTGACGGCGGCCACCGGCAGCAGCATGGGAACCACTCCCAGCACCGGAAAGCGGTTGAGGACATAGACCTCCAGCCACCACACCGGCAGCAGGGCCAGGGCGTAGATTGTCCATTTTCGGACGTGATCCTGACGGGTCAAGACGAGACCTCCTCGGGGGTTACTCTACGATGTCGAAGTCCTTGATGATGAAGACCTGGACCAAACTCTCCAGGTCGGCCGCCGGCGTGATGACGGCGTAGCGGGACATGCCGGAGGCGTCGGTGTGGATGGACGCGATGGTCCCCACCACCAGGTCGGAGGGGTAGTTCCCCCCCAGGCCGGAGGTGAGCACCAGGTCCCCGGTAAGCAGCTCCGTGTTCTCCGGCAGGTAGGTGAGCTTCAGCCGCTCCTGGGCCATGAGGGTGAAGTCCCCTTCGAGAATGGCGATGGACTCGGTGCGGGAGAGCAGGGCCCCCATCTCCAGGGTGGCGTCCACCACGGTAATCATGGTGGACCAGTTGGTCCCCGCCTCGTCGATGATGCCCACCAGATTCCCGGCGGCGTCCACCACGCAGTCCCCCGCCGCCACCCCCTGGGCGGAGCCCTTGCTGAGGGTCATGGTGGAGGCCCAGTTGCTGGTGGAGCGGGCGGTGATGGTGGCCGACTCAAAGGTGAGCTCCCGGCGCTGCTCCCGCAGGCCCAGCAGCTCCCGCAGGCGCTCGTTCTCCTTGACGGCGGCCTCGGCGTCCCGGGCCGTCTCCTGGAGCTGGGCCAGCTCGGCCCGCAGGCGCTCGTTTTCGGCCTGGAGCTCCTCATAGTGGAAGGAGTAGTTGTAGATCCCCTCGGCCCAGCCGGCCAGGGCGGAGATGCCGTCCCGAATGGGGGTGGTCACCACCCCCAGGACGTTTTCCAGGGGGTTGGGCGCCCCCTGGAACAGGTAGGAGCCCACGGCGGTGAGGGCGGCCAGGAGGGCGGCGGCAATGAGGATCAAAAGGCCGTTGTTGCGGAAAAAGTCCTTCAATGGCGGTATCTCCTTATTCCGGCAGGGCCCCAGCGTCCTCCAGGGGACGGACCCCGAACCGGGAGAGCATCCGTCCCAGGCGGCACAGGGGCAGCCCCATGACGTTGAAGTAATCCCCCTCCAGCCGCTCCGCCAGCAGGGCCCCCAGGCCCTGGATGCCGTAGGCCCCGGCCTTGTCCATGGGCTCCCCGGTGGAGACATAGGCGGCGATCTCTTCCGGGGACAGGGAGCGGAAGGTGACAGCGGTGACTTCGTGCTCGGTGCGCCGGACTCCGTCCCGGATCAGGGTGACGCCGGTGTAGACCTGGTGGGTGCGTCCCGAGAGGGAAGTGAGCATGCTCACAGCCTCCTCCCGGTCCTGCGGCTTCCCCAGAATAGCGCCGTCCAGGGACACCACTGTATCGGCGGCCAGAATCAGGTCCCCGGGGGCGGCCCCGGCGGCCACCGCCTCCCCCTTCCGGGCCGAGAGGACCTCCACCACCTCTGCCGGGGAGAGGCCGGGGACCACGCGCTCGTCGGCGTCGGAGGCCCGGACTGTGAAGGTCAGTCCGATCTGCTCCAAAAGCTGCCGCCGCCGGGGAGAGCCGGAGGCAAGAATCAACTGCATGGGTACAACACCTCGTTTTCTATGGGCCCTCAGAGGCCGGTGGAGCCGAAGCCCCCGGTCCCCCGGGCGGTCTCGTCCAGGTCCTCCACCGGCACCAGCCGGGCCTGGACCACCGGCACCACCGCCAGCTGGGCGATGCGATCCCCAGGCCGGACGGTGTAGGGGACGTGGGAGAGGTTGGTGAGCCCCACCCGAATCTCCCCCCGGTAGTCGCTGTCAATGACCCCCACCCCGTTGGAGAGGGCGATGCCGTGCTTGACCCCCAGCCCCGATCGGGCGAAGACCAGGGCCATATACGCCGCCGAGGGCAGGGCGATGGCCAGGCCGGTGGGGATGCTCACCAGGGCCCCGGGGGAGAGGGTCAAAGGCTCGTCCAGGCAGGCATGGAGGTCCATGGCCGCCGCGCCGGGGCTGGCGTAGTAGGGAAGGGGCAGCTCCCCGCCCAGCTTGGGGGAGACGGCTTTGATTTTCAGTTCCATAACAGGGCTCCTCGTGTTTCTCTAGGGCTTGTTTGAAAATTGGCGATGTGTCCAGCAGCGAGGGATTTTGAGCCGCTGGCAAGCAATTTTTTTGCAGGAATCCTGGCGGATTTCAAGGAAAAATTGCGCCGTCCAGGGGGCAAAAGACCCGCCGGTTGGGCATGTTGACATTTTTCAAACAAGCCCTAGTTGGATGGCTTTGCCGGGCATCCGTCCGCTCGGCGGCTCCTGCGACAGCGCATCAGGGCGGCGGCGTTTAGGACCACGTTCCACCCTTTCGGCGGTTTCTTCTGCACGGGTTTCGCTCCTTTCCAGTCACTCCACATCCCGATAGTAGAGCCCCCGGGTCAGGTCCCTGGGGGCCCAGCTCCCCCGGCCCAGGCAGCGCTCCGCCGCCCGGACGCAGGTCTGGGGGTCCTCGGTGGTGAAGAGGAGCCGGGCGGCCCAGGCCCCCGCCCGGCGGTACTCCGGCTTGTCGGCCAGGAAGAGGGTCTTGGCATTGAGGATTTCACTGCGGCAGCCCGGGGCCGGGACCACCGGGAAGCGCTCTCCCTTCCGGTCGGTGAGCATGGGGCTCTCCCTGCAGGCGCAGCGGCCAAAGCCGTTTTTCACAATGCAGTTCTCGGTGATCATCAGGGGCAGCCGCCCGTAGACGATGACCTCCAGGTCCAGACACTTGGAGAGGTCCCGAATCTGAGCCAGCTTGAGCTCGAAGGAGGCGGTGGCCGAGGCGAAGCCCAGGCGCTTGAGCTCCTTGAGGGCCTGGGCGTTGAAGACGTGGAGGCCGAAGTCCCCCCGGAGGGTGAGCCCGGCGGCCTGGGCGGCGTCCATCAGGTCCAGGGCGCCCACCAGGGCGTCGGTGACTCCCAGGGCCCGGAGGGCCTCCAGGTCCCGCTCCAGGGCCTTCCGCTCCCGGTCCCAGCAGACCCGGGGCAGGACCGCCCCCACCCGGCAGCCCTGGGAGAGGGCCAGCTCCACCGTCTGGGGGTGGGCGGCGGCCTCCGCCGCCGGGAGATAGACCAGGGCGGGGCCCAGGGCGCACAGCTCCGGGGTGAGCTGCTCCGCCCGGAGCAGGGAGAAGGTGAGCGCCGGGGGCTCCCGGCGGTTTTCGTAGCGGACCCCGGGTTGGAATTCCATCAGCTCCACCGGGGCGGGGGCCCCTCTCTGGCGGGTCAGGTCCTCCAGCACCTCCCGGCGCAGGGCGTTGAGGGCGGCCGCCGGAGCCGAGAGCCCCGGCTCCACCAGGGCCCGGACGTTCTCGCAGCGGTAGGGGGTCCCCCCGGTGCGGGAGAGCTGCTTTTCCACCGCCTCCCGGTCCAGGGGGCGGGTTCGGGCCGGTTCCGGGACGGGCCCGGCGGCGGTGGCGGTGCGGCCCTCCCCGTCCCGGACCCCCACCTGAAGGGGCTCTCCGGGCCGGACCAGGGCGTAAAAAGTCACCCCCACCCGCTGGCGTTCCCCGCTGAGGTACTGGCTCCGGGTCTGGGCAAAGAGCGCACGGGGCTCCTCGCCCTCCTGCCGGACGCCGAACATCTCCGGGCCCTTTTGGTTCAGGTAGTACCCGTCGGTGAAGCCCTGCCGGGAGAAGGCGGCCTCCAGCTGCTCCAGCTCTTCGGAGGTGGGCTCCCGGTTTTCGTGGAGGGCCCGGGCGTAGATGCCCGTGACCACGGCCACATACTCCGGGCGCTTCATGCGCCCCTCCAGCTTCAGGCACTTGACCCCCAGCTTTCTGAGCTCCTGGAGGTGTCCGGCCAGGGAGAGGTCCTTGAGGGAAAGGGGGTGGCCGTTGGCCTTCTTCCCCCAACCATAGGCCAGGCGGCAGGGCTGGGCGCACAGGCCCCGGTTCCCTGAACGGCCCCCAATCACCGAGGAGAAGAAGCACTGGCCGGAGTAGCACATACACAGGGCCCCGTGGGCGAAGATTTCGATTTCGATGGGGGCGTGCAGGCAGATATACTCAATGGCCTCCCGGGAGAGCTCCCGGGCGAGGACCACCCGGGTCATGCCCAGCCCGGCGCAGCGCCGGGCCCCCTCCAGGGAGTGGACGGTGAGCTGGGTGGAGCCGTGGACGGCCAGGCCGGGGACGGTCTGACGGAGCATCCGCAGGACTCCCAGGTCCTGGATGAGCACGGCGTCCACTCCGGCCTGGGCGGCCTGGGCCACGGTCTCGGCAGCGGCGGGGAGCTCCCGGTCGGTGACCAGGGTGTTGAGGGTGAGGTAGACCTTGACCCCCCGGACGTGGCAGTAGGAGACGGCCTGGGTGAGCTCCTCCAGGGTGAAGTTTTTGGCGTTGCGGCGGGCGTTGAACGCGCCGAAGCCCAGATAGACGGCGTCGGCGCCGGCCTGCACCGCAGCGGTAACCGCCTCCGGCGATCCGGCAGGGGCGAGCAGTTCCAGCATGGGGATTTCCTCTCTGTTTGATTTTCCATAGAAACGGTTGGGCAAGGGTACCCCCCCTTGGGGTCGTTTGCCAGATTCCATCTGGCCTTGAGGTCCGGCGGCCAGCCGGAGGCAAGGGGCCCCCCTGAGGGTCCAGCGTCCCGCCGGAACAGGTCTCGGCACCCTGCCGGGGGCCGGAATCCCTCCGGGGGCCGCAAACCCGTTCCGGCGGGACGCCGGACCTTCAAAAGGGGGCCTGCCCCCGAAATCCCCCAGTCAGGTGGCGGTCTTCCCCCCGGCGGGCGGCTTCTTGTTCTGGAGCTTGAAAATCTCCCGCTTGGCCTCGGAGAGCTCCATCTTCAGCTTGGTGGCCTCCTCCAGGTACTCCTTGAGCTGGCGGCGGAGGTTTTCCGAGGTCTCCACCTCTTTGAAATACTCGTCGGCAATATTCAGTGCGCCCAGTACCGCGCCATCCACCAGAGAGACCTTGGACGCCTCCAACACCTCCTGGATCTTCGCATCCACATGGGCGGCCACCTTTTCCATGTAGCAGGACTCCTCAGAGGCGACCAGATGGTAGGTCTGCCCCGCGATGGAAACAGCGATCTTGTTTTTCACAACGGGCCCTCCCTAGTTGAGATGATGCAACATTATATCATAAGTTGGCAAGAGATGAAAATGAAATTTATCTTTTCTTCCGACAGGTTTTACGGTACAATAGACGGTACGGAAGGAAGGAGGCGGAGCGAATGACGGTGCAGGTGCTGCCCCCGGGCGGGGTGGTCTCTATGACGGCGGCGGCCGCCGACCGTCTGGTGAAGGGGGGCAGCGGGGACGCCGCCCTCCTCTATCTTCACCTCCTGCGGAGGGGCGGGCTCTTTGAGGCCGAAGCCGCCCGGAAAGCCCTGGGCTGGACCGACGCCCGGGTCCAGGAGGCCTACCGGGCCCTGGCCGGGCTGGGCCTGGCCAGGGCCGACGCCGACCTCTCGCCCGCCCCGGCCCCCCCGGAGCCGGAGGGCCCCCCGGACTACGCCGCCGCCGACATCGCCCAGGAGCTGGAGGGGGGCGGGATCTTCCCCCATCTGGTCCGGGAGCTGGAGCGGCGTCTGGGAAAGGTCCTCTCTCCCTCCGATTTGAAGATGCTCTACACCATGTACGACTTTCTGGCCCTCCCCGCCGAGGTCATTTTGCTGCTGACCACCTGGTGTACCGAGGAGGCCCAGCGCAAGTACGGCCCCGGCCGCAAGCCCCGGATGTCCCAGCTCCGCCGGGAGGCCTTCCTCTGGAAGCGCCTGGGGGTGGACACCCCCGAGGCCGCCGACGCCCACGTCCGGCACCTCTCCGCCCTCCGGGACCGGGAGCGCACCCTTCTGCCCCGGCTGGGCATCTCCGGCCGGCCTCCGGTGGAGGGGGAGCGCAGGTATCTCGCCTCCTGGGTGGATCTGGGCTTCGACGACGAGGCCATCGCCCTGGCCTACGAGCGGACCGTTATGAAGAAGGGGGCCCTGAACTGGGCCTATATGAACTCCATCCTCCGCAGCTGGCACCAGAAGGGCCTCCACACCCGGCAGCAGGTGGAGGAGGGGGACTCCACCCGGCCCCAGAGCCCGGCCCGGAGTCCGGCGGGCCCGGCGGCCCAGCCCTCCCCCCAGCGGGCCCAGGAGCGGCTCAAGGAGGATATGGACTGGATGGACCGGTTCCTGGAGGAGACCGGAAAGAAGGAGGACTAGCCCATGGGATACAGCGAAAGCGTTCTGCACAGCGCCCAGGCCCGGCTGGCCGCCCAGCGATCGGCCTGGCGTTCCCGGCAGGAGGCGACCCGCCAGGAGATCTTCCGAACCCTGCCCCGGGCCCGGGAGATCGACCGGAAGCTCCGGCAGACCATGGCCCAGGTGGTGGCCGCCGCCCTCCGGGAGGGGGTAGACCCCGGCCCGGCCCTGGCGCACATCCGGGCGGAGAACCAGGCCCTCCAGCGGGAGCTCTCCGGCCTCCTCACCAGCCACGGCTGGAGCGCCGGCGCCCTGGAGGACAAGCCCATGTGCCCCAAGTGCGGGGACACCGGCTGGGTGGGGGCCGGCATGTGCGACTGCCTCAAGGCCCTCTGCGCCCAGGAGCAGCTCAAGGAGCTCTCCCAGCTGCTGGACCTGGGGGAGCAGTCCTTCGAGAAATTTGACTTTTCCTACTACTCCCCGGAGGTGTGGCCCGACTGGGGCCGCTCCCCCCGGGAGAACATGGAGAAGGTCTATAAAATCTGCCGGGATTACGCCCGGAACTTTGGCCGGTACTACTTTGACAACCTCTTCCTCAGCGGGGGCACCGGCCTGGGGAAGACCTTCCTGTCGGCCTGCATCGCCCGGACCGTGTCGGAAAACGGCTTCTCCGTGGTCTACGAAACGGCGGGGAACCTCTTCGCCCAGTTCGAGACGGAAAAATTTTCCCGGGACGGGGGGGACGCCCGGGAGGCCCGGGACGGCACCCGGCGGTATCTGGGCTGTGATCTGCTGGTGCTGGACGACCTGGGCAGCGAGCTGTCCACCCCCTTCGTCCAGTCCGCCCTCTACCGGCTGGTGAACAGCCGCCTGGCCGCCGGGCGGCGGACGGTTGTCAGCTCCAACCTCACCATGGACGACGTGCGGCTGCGGTACACCCCCCAGATCGCCTCCCGGCTGGAGGGGGAGTACCGGGTCCTGCCCTTCTTCGGCCAGGACATCCGCCTCCAGCGCAAGCAGAGACTCTGAGCACACAAGGAAAGGCCGCCCGGACGGGCGGCCTTTGTGCTACGTCCGGGGCGGAGAATCGGGTGGCTCCGCCCGGTCCAGGGTCTCCAAATGGGCCCGCAGGACCAGGTTGATGTAGCTGGAGAGGGAGCGGTCTCCTCGGCCAAGGCGGAAACACGCTCCAGAATGGGGGCGTCCAGGGCTATGCTGACGCTTTTCTTCAAGGGCCGCATGGGAAATCACCTCAAGGCTGGCTTCACATTGTCTTAGGGCTTGTTTGAAAATTGGCGATGCGTCCAGCGGCGATGGATTTTGGCCGCTGGCAAGCAATTTTTTCGCAGGAATCCTGGCGGATTTCAAGGAAATATTGCGCCGTCCAGGGGGCAAAAGCCCCGCCGGTTGGGCATGTTGACATGTTTCAAACAAGCCCTAAAAGAAAAGGTCAGTCTGACCCTGGATATGACCGTTCTGGAGCGTCTTCACACGTTAGCGGAAGACTCGGACCGCTCCCTTTCCAGCTATGTCAATCTTGTCCTGCGGGACCACCTGGAGAACCAGGAATCGGTGGAGCCCTCCAGAAGAAACATTTTACATCGGTGATGGTAATGTACAGCAACGAGTTTGAAGCGGCCTTTTCTGATTTTCTGGAGCGGCACGCGTATGACGAGGCCGAGCACTACCTCTTTTCCATGGTGCGGCTGGCCTTTGCCGCCGGCTGGCGGGCGGCTGGGGGACAGCCCCCCAAAACCGAGCGAATTTACCAGCTCCTGCCCCCGCCGGAGGGCCAAACTGCGTCCGCGTCGGAACTATAACAGAAAAGGATGGGCTCCAGGATTTCCCGAAACCCATCCTCTTTTTCGTGTTTTTTACTTCAAAGCCTTGGAGAGGACCTTGAAGGCGGGGGTGCCGGAGACCTTCAGCAGGTCGAAGACCGCCCCCTCGGCGGTGAGGATCACCGCCCCCATTTCCCGCATGAGGGCCAGGCCGCTCTTGTAGTTGTGGGTGAACCGGGAGCACACTGCGTCCTGGATCAGGAAGACCTGGTAGCCCTGCTCCAGCAGGCTCCGGGTGGTCTGGTAGACGCACACATGGGTCTCGGTGCCGCACACCACCACCGACTTCCGGCCCAGGGCGGAGAGCACGCCCAGGAGCTCGGGGCCAGCGGCGTCAAAGGCGGACTTCTCAATCCGGGTCCAGCCCTGGGGCATGGCCTCCAGCAGCTCGGCGGAGGTGGCCCCCAGGCCCTGGGGGTACTGCTCGGTAACCACCACCGGGAAGTCAAGCTGTTGAGCCGCCAGAAGGAGCAGCTTGGTGTTCTTGAGGACCTGGGGGGTGTGGTCCATGGCCGCCATCAACTTCTCCTGGGCGTCGATGACCAGGAGGACGGCGTCCTCGGCGTTGAGGCGGAAACGGGCGTTCTGGTTCTTTTCCATGGGGATGCACTTCCTTTCTCGTTAGTCCCTCCCGGCGGAAGGGGGCGGAGCCTTAATAGGCAGGTGCAGAGCGGGCCCCGGCGGGGTGGCCGCCGGCGGAGAGATTCCCCTTGAAGTCCCGGTCCAGCCAGGCGTCCAGGGGGCCGCCGCTGACCGCCGCCCGGAAGAAGCGGGCCGTCTGCTGGGCGGCGGGCTCCACGGCGGCGGAGAGCTGCTGGGTCAGGTAGACGTTGCTCTCTTCAAAGGCGGACCGGGGCCGGGCGGTGAGGAAGATCCCCCGGAGGGCCCGGAGCTTGGGCAACCGGCCCGCCAGGAAGTTGGCCGGGCGGCTGAGCTGGCGCCCGGAGAGCCGGGCAAAGAGGGCGGTGGTCTTCCGCATGGAGCGGTAGCCCTCCTCCACCTGGGCGGGGCCGGCCTCATAGGCCAGGGCGGCGGCGGCAAAGACCTCCTCCGGCGGCACGGGGGGCAGGTAGGAGCAGCCCAGGGAGCGCAGGCCGTCCCGCTCCATCAGCAGGCGGTCAAACTCGGCCTCCATGGCCAGATGGGTCACAGGTCCGGCGTCGGCCTTTTGGTCGATCCAGCGGTGGCAGGCGCTGTCCAGGGCCAGGTGGCACAGGAAGCCGGCGGCATAGCCCCAGGCCATGGGCCGCTCCTCCGCCACCCCACGGCGCAGCCGCTCGAAGACCGGCAGGGCGGACTGGGCGTGGAGGGCCATGCCCTCCCGGCGGACCCGGTTGGGCAGGACCGGGTGGTAGAAGAACAGGGGGTCAGGCCCCAGGCAGCCCAGATCGAAGGCGGGGCGCTCCTCCTCCAGCCGGAGGCGCAGGGCGGGGTCCAGGCGGGCGAGCACCTGGGCGCCGAAGGTCAGATGGGCGTAATAATTGGGCATGAATGGTCCTCTTTCTGTCTGCGATGTAGTTTCCTTGATTCTACCACGTTTTCCGAGAGAAGAAAAGAGCAAAATTGCCGAATTCCCCGGCCCGGCCCCCGGCCTTCCCCCCAAAGCGCCCGGCGGCAGACAGGGAAAAGGCCGCCTCTTTCGAGGCGGCCTTTGGCCGTTACCGCCGGTTGTAGGCGTCGCAGATGCGGTTGGTGTTCTTGATGAGGAAGAACATGGCCACATAGGGGCCGATGCCGCACAGCAGCAGGCCCAGCAGATACCACAGCAGGATGGTGGTGCCGTTCTCCTGGATGTTCAGGCCGTACCGGGGGCCGTTGGCCGCCAGGCGGTTGGCCACGCAGTAGTACCAGTAGAGGGCATAGAACCCGCAGGTGACAATGCTCAGCAGGATAAAGGGCAGCAGGCCGGGGGTCCGCTCCCCGTCGCCCTCGCAGACGGTGTTCACGTCCCGGGCCAGGGTGTAGAGGAAGTAGTAGCCGTAGATGCCGCAGGTGACGATGTTCAGCAGGATGTAGGCCACCAGGCTCCGGTCAGTCTTCAGGGGGCCGGTCTGGTAGCTGTAAGCGCCGCCGCCGGGCTGGGGGGCGCCCTGATAGCCGTAGGAGTAATTCTGTCGCGCCTGGCCGCCGTCCTGGGCCCCAGAGGGGCCGGGCTGGTAGTAGCCTCCGGAGGGCGGGGGGGTCTGCTGGGGACCGCCGGCGGGGGCGTCATTGGACAGCAGCAGAGCGAGGCCCTCCAGGACGCTGGCCTTGAGGCTGTCCCCGGTCTTGCCCAGGAAGGGGGGCTCCCCCATCAGATAGAGGAGCAGGAAGACCACCGCCGCCGGCAGGGCGTACCACAGGAAGCTGAAGCTGAAGTGGAAGTAACCGCCCAGCAGGTTGACCAGGGTGGCCAGGAGGTTGAGCACCAGCCGGGCCGCCACCCCCGCGCACAGGCAGGCCATAAGGGCGTCATTGGCCGGCGGCGTGCGCTTGAGGATCAGGACCACCAGCACCAGGGCCATCCAAATGGCCGCCACCGCCCCCAGGAGGCTCAGGAGCACAAAGGGGATGCTCCCCAGCCAGAAATAGGAGAACAGCCGCAGGGTACCGAGCAGGAGGCCCAGGGCCTGGAAGGCGAAGAGGGCGGCGCAGATGCCCGAAAAGATTTTCAGCACCAGGTCCAGGGTCTTGGCGTTGGGGTTCCCGCCGCCGGGGGGCGGGTAGGACCCGCCGGGGGGCGGATATGAGCCTCCCGGGGGCGGGTAGGAGCCACCGGGAGGCGGCGGGGGCGGTGTGGCCCCCGAAGAGGCCGCGCCGGAGTCTGCCGGCGCACCGCAGTTGGCGCAGAACTTCTGGCCGTCCTGAAGCTCTTGGCCGCACTTGCTGCAATACATGGTTCGGATTCTCCCTTCTCTCAACATGGTCTGCCTCCGCCGCCGGGGACAGGACCCTCCCAAGGGAGGAGGGCGGCGGGAGCGGGTCGGTGGACCCCGGCCCGGCTGGGGTTACCGCACCCCTTATTTTATCACGAAGTCCGAAGGAACTCAACAGGCGGAGGGGCTTTTTTGTCCTTTTCTGGGGAAGCTTTCCCCGCCTGGACCGCCGGGAGGGCGGTGGAAGGGGCCGGGAATCAACCTATGCGGCGAGGGTCCGAAAGAGAACGCCCCGGCCTGGGCTGCGCAGGGGCAGCCCAGGCCGGGGGTTCTGCTATGCCTCCGCCGCCAGCAGGGGGGCTACCCTCCGGGCCATGGCTGCGGCGTCAATGGAAGCGCCGGTGAAATGCTCCAGGGCGAAGACCGCCTGGTAGAGGAGCATCCCCAGGCCGTTGAGGGCCGTGTGTCCTCCGGCCCTTGCCCGGGACAGGAGGGCGGTCTCGGCGGGGTGGTAGATGGCGTCGAAGACAGCCGCCTCCGGGGGCATGGCGTCCACAAAGCCCAGGTCCTCGAACTGCCCCCCGCCCCCGGCCATGCCCAGGGAGGTGCAGTTCACCAGCAGCCCGGCCTCCCGGCACAGCCGCCGGAGGGTCTCCGGGGCGAAGTCCGCCGGAGCCAGCCGCCCCGCCGGGTCCTGGGCACAGAGGGCCTGGGCCTTCTCCGCCGTGCGGTTGCAGACCCAGACCCGCTCGGCCCCCTGCTGGGCGAGCTTCAGGGCCACCGCCTTGGCCGCCCCGCCGGCCCCCAGGAGCACCACCTTCCGTCCCTCCGGCCGGACCCCGGCGTCCTCCAGGGCCCGGAGGAAGCCCAGGCCGTCGGTGTTGCAGCCCAAGGCCCGGCCCTCCCGGAGGCAGACGGTGTTCACCGCCCCGTAGAGCCGGGCGTCAGGGTCCAGGCCGTCCATCAGGGGGACCAGGGCCTCCTTGTGGGGCATGGTGGCGTTGAACCCGGCATACCCGGCGCACTTTGCGGCGGAGAGCCAGGCCGCCGTCTCCCCGGCGGGGACCGGCTGGCAGAGGTAGACATAGTCCAGCCCCAGGGCTGCAAGCATGGTGTTGTGGATCAGGGGCGATTTGGAGTGGAGCACCGGGTCCCCGATGACACAGAGCTTTCGGGTGGTGTTTCTCAACTCGACCAGCATTCAGAGCCCCTCCCCGCGGCCCTGCTCCTGGGCCAGGAAGTAACCCATAGCGGCCTCATAGCCGTAGAGGCCCAGGCCGCAGATCTGGCCCACGCAGGCGGGGGCGGTGACGCTCTTGTGGCGGAATTCCTCCCGCTGGTGGATATTGGAGATGTGGACCTCCACGCAGGGCACCGAGACGGCCTTGAGGGCGTCCAGAATGGCGATGGAGTAGTGGGTGTAGGCCCCGGGGTTCATGACGATGGCGTCGTAGACCCCCTGGGCGGCCTGGATGGCGTCCACAATGGCCCCCTCGTGGTTGGACTGGAAGCACTCAGCCGAGGCGCCATGGGCAGCGGCGAAGGCCCGGAGCCGGTCACAGAGGCCCTGGTAGTTCTCCTGGCCGTAGATGCCGGGCTCCCGCTGGCCCAGCAGGTTCAGGTTGGGTCCGTTGATGATGAGGAATTTCATGGGGCGACCTCCTCGAAAAAAATGGTGGCGGCCAGGGCGGCGGCGGCCTCCGGGGTGGGCTCCGCGATGAAATAGTCGGCCCAGCGGCGGTAGATGGGCTCCCGCTGGCGGTATCGCTCCACAAAGGCCTCCCGCCCTCCCTGGCCCAGAGGCCGGCCGGCCATGGAGACCGTGTCGTAGGTCTCCCCCGGGTCCCGGCGCAGCCAGAAGACCAGGCCGCTCTCCTTCAGGGGGGCCATGGCCTCCGGCTGGGTGGGGAGCCCCCCGCCGCAGGCGATGACCAGTCCCCGCCGCCGGGAGAGCTCCTCCGCCGCCGAGCGCTCCCGGGCCCGGAAGCCGGCCTCCCCCTCGGCGGCGAAGAGCTCCGGGATGCTCCGGCCGGCCTGGGCCTCGATCCAGGCGTCGGTGTCCGCCAGCTCCCGGCCCAGCCGCCGGGCCAGGAGCCCCCCCACGGTGGTCTTGCCACAGCCCATCATGCCGATGAGCACCAGATTTCGGTCCGCTTCCCCGTTTCTCCGGGGGACAGGGTCCTCCGGCGGCAGCCGGTCCGCCGCCGGGAGGTACAGGGCCTGCCGGACCAGGGCCTGGAGCTCCCGGCCGTCTCCACAGCCCATCTCTGCCAGGTCCTGGGCCAGGTCCAGCTCCAGCCTCAGGTCCGTGCCCTGCACCACGCCGCCCAAGTGCTCCTCCAGCGAGAGCAGCCGCCGGGCGGGCTCCCACCAGGCCTGGGGGTCCTGGCTCCGCCGGCTCCGGACCCCTGCCCGGACGCGCGCCAGCAGGGCCTGCCGGACCCGCTCCCGGCTCCAGTCCCGGTTCCGCAGGGCCTCGGACAGGGTGTGGGTCAGGGGCAGCCACCCCTTGGTGACGCTCCAGGCCGCGTCTACACAGGCCAAGGGCGGATCGGGGTCCTCCGCCATGCGGCGGTCCAGTCCGGCCTCCACCTCCTCCAGGGTCAGGATGCCGCACTCCAGCCCCAGGAGCCAGAAGGCCAGCTGCTCCCAGACCGTGAGGGCTTCCCGTTCCGCCATGGCTCAGCCCTCCCCGCTGGAGCGGTAGTTGCCCAGGACCCGGAGCTGTTCGGCGGTCTGGAAGAGCTCCAGCAGGGCCCCGTCCATGCCGGGAGCGGTCAGGTCCCCGGAGAAGTCGGCGAAGAAGCGGTACTCCCAGCTCCGGCACGGGATGGGCCGGGACTCCAGCTTCAGGAGGTTCAGGCCGTTGACGGCGAAGATGGTCAGCAGCTCCTGAAGGGAGCCCGCCCGGTGGGGCAGGCGGAAGAGAATGCTGACCTTGTCGCTCCCCGACCGGCGCTCCATCACCGGGGAGACCACTACGAAGCGGGTGTCGTTGCTGTCGGAGTCGCTGATGTGCTCCGCCAAAATCTCCAGGCTGTAGAGCCGGGCGGCCCGGGGGGAGCAGATAGCGGCCTGGCCGGGCGACCCGGACCGGGCCACGAACTGGGCGCTCTCGGCGGTGTTGAGCCGGGGAACGCAGGTCCAGCCCCGGCCCTTGAGGAAGCCGGCGCACTGGAGGAGCCCCTGCTCGTGGGAGTAGACGGTGGTAACGCCGTCCAGCCGGGCCCCGGCGGGGGCGGCCAGGCAGTGGTCCACCTTCACGGTCTGTTCCCCCACGATGGAGTGGCCGTACTGGGCCAGCAGGTCGTAGACCTGGTTGATGGAGCCGGTGGAGCTGTTTTCGATGGGCACCACGCCATAGTCGGCCTCTCCCCGCTGTAATGCCTGGAAGACCTCCTCCCAGGTCCCCACATGGGACCGGGGCAGGTCCTCCCCGAAGAAGCGGGCCGCGGCCTCGTCGGCGTAGGCCCCCGGCTCCCCCTGGTAGAGGACCCGGGGGTGCTCCAGGGGGGCACGGGCCCCGTCCATGGCCCCCCGAATCCGGGCGTAGTCCTGGTTCCCCGCCTCGTTCACCAGCCGCCGCTGCTGGCGGCGGCTGATGCCCATAATGGCCTCGTAGAGGGCGGCCACATCGTCCCGGAGGGCCGGGTCGGCCACCAGGGCCGTCTTTTGGGCCAGGACCTCCCGTTCCCGCTGGGGGTCCAGCACCGGGATGCCATGGGCCCGCTTGTACTCCCCCACCCGCCGGGTCAGCTCCATGCGCTGGAGAAAGAACTCCGTAAGCCGGGCGTCCAGGGCGTCGATCGCTTCCCGGAGGCCGTTGAGCTCGCTCATAGGGCGTTCACCTCTAAACTAAGATGGTTTGGGCTCAGATGCCCAGCAGGGTGCAGGAGGCCAGAGCCGCCGCCGCCTCGATGACGGGGACCGCCCGGGGGACGACGCAGGGGTCGTGGCGGCCGTGGATGGAGAGCTCCACCGGCTCCCCGGTCCGCAGGTCCACGCTCTCCTGGGGGCGGGCGATGGAGGCAGTGGGGCGCATGGTCACCTCAAAGACCACGGGCATCCCGTTTGTGATGCCCCCATTGACCCCGCCGGCGTGGTTGGTGCGGGTGACGATCCTGCCGTCCCGGACCTCAAAGGGGTCGTTGGCCTCGCTGCCCCGCATGAGGGCCAGGGCCACCCCCGCCCCGAAGTCCACTCCCTTGACGGCGGGGACGGCAAAGAGGTACTGGGCAAACAGGCCCTCCACATTGCGGCCGAAGTCGGGGGAACCCAGTCCGGCGGGGAAGCCGGTGACCACGCACTCGATGGAGCCCCCCACCGAGTCCCCCTCCCCCTTGGCCTCCAGAATGGCGGCCTTCATCTCCTCCCCCTTGGCGTCGTCCAGCACAGGGAAGTCCTTCTCCGCCACAGCCCGGAGGTCCTCCGGGTCCTCCAGGCCGGCGTCGGAGATGCCATAGATGGCGCTGATGTGGGCCCCCACCCAGACCCCCCGGCGCTCCAGGAGCTGCTTGGCCACCGAGCCCGCCGCCACCAGGGGGGCGGTGAGCCGGCCGGAGAAGTGTCCGCCACCCCGGTAATCCAGGCAGCCGCCGCTTTTGAGGAAGCCGGCGTAGTCTCCGTGGCTGGGCCGGGGGGTGAAGCGCAGGGCCTCGTAGTCCCTGGAGTGCTGGTCCTCGTTGAAAATCAGGAGGGCCAGGGGGTCCCCGGTGGTCTTCCCCTCGAAGACTCCCGAGAGGACCTGAACCTGGTCGGCCTCCTTTCGGGCGGTGGACCAGGGGTTTTTCCCGGTGGCCCGGCGGGCCAGCTCCCGGGCTATGCGGTCCAGGTCCAGCTCCAGCCCGGCGGGAGCCCCCTCCAGCACCACCCCAATGGCGGGGCCGTGGGATTCGCCGAAAATCGTGTGCCTCATACCGTTCCCTCCCGGCGGATGTCCCCGCCCAGCTTCTCATAGTCCTCCCAGAAGCTGGGGTAGGACTTGGCCACGCACTCCGCCCCGGTGATGGTCACCGGGGCCTCGCAGGCCAGGGCGGCCACAGCGGCCATCATGGCGATGCGGTGGTCGTTGCGGCTGTCCACCACCGCCCCGCCGGGGAGGGAGTCCCGGCCCGTCAGGGTCAGGCTGTCGGGGCCCTCCAGGACCTCCGCCCCCAGGGCCGTCAGAACCTCTGCCACGGCGGAGAGGCGGTCGCTCTCCTTGTCCCGGAGCCGGGCGGCGTGGGTGAGGTGGGTGACGCCGCAGCGTCCGGCGGAAATGGCCGCCAGGGGGGGCGCCAGGTCGGGGCACTGGGACACGTCCAGTTCCACCTCTCCGGGCCGGGCCAGGGTCCAGTAGTCCAGAGCAATGCGCCTGTCCCCCTGGACCGAGTCGTGGTTGAGGCCCTGAATCTCGATGTCCCCGTCCAGGAAGCTGGCGGCGTACCAGAAGGCGGCCTGGGACCAGTCGGCCTCGATAGTCAGGTCCCGGGCCCGAAAGGTCTGGTTCCCCGGCGCCCGGAAGCCCTGGGGCCCCTCCTCCACGGCGACGCCGAATTTCTCCAGCGCGTCCAGGGTCAGGTCCACATAGCCCCGGGACTCCAGGGGGGTGGTGAGGACGATCTCGCTGTCCCCCTCCAGCAGGGGCAGGGCGTAGAGGAGCCCCGTGACGAACTGGGAGGACACATCGCCGGGCAGGGCGTAACGCCCCGGCGTGAGCCGCCCCCGGACGGTGAGACCGTCCCCGGTCTTCTCATAGGAAATCCCCTTCTCGTCAAAGAGGGTGAAATAGGGGCCCAGGGGCCGCTCCAAAAGCCGCCCCCGGCCGGTGAAATGGCCGCCCCCCCGCAGGGCCAGGGCCACGGGAATCAGAAAGCGCAGGGTGGAGCCAGACTCCCCGCAGTCCAGGCGGGGCAGACCATCGGCCCCGGCGGGCCGGCCGTGCTTCAGGGCGGCCAGGCAGTCCCGGGTGGCCTGGATGTCCCGGGACTGGGCCAGGTTGGAAAGGCGGCTCTCCCCCTCCGCCAGGGCGGCGGCGATGAGGGCCCGGTGGGCGATGGACTTGCTGGGGGGCGGGGTGACGGTCCCCGCCAGGGGCTTGGGGGTGATGGTGACGTTCATGGAAAGTCCTCCTCTCGCTGGAGCAGCCGCAGCAGCTCCGCCTTGGGCAGCTTGTGTGGGACGGCCCTGCCCAGGGCCGACAGGAGAATGAGGGTGATGTCCTCCCCCGCACCCTTCTTGTCCAGGCCCACGGCGGCGGCGTAGCCGGCCTGGGAGCAGGCAATGCGGGCGGGGAGTCCCAGGGCCCCCACCGCCCCCGCGATCTGGCCGGAGACCTCCGCCGGAGTGACCCCCAGCGCCGCCCCCAGCCGGGCCGCCAGCACCATCCCCGCCGCCACCGCCTGGCCGTGGGTCCACCGGGTATAGTGTCCCGCCAGCTCGTAGGCGTGGCCCAGGGTGTGTCCAAAGTTCAGCAACATCCGCGCCCCGGTGTCCCGTTCGTCCTGGACCACTACGGCGCGTTTTAAGTCGCAGCAGGTATACAAAATGGACTCAATTTCGGCCCGCAGGGCCCCCCGGCTGGGCCGCTGTGCCAGGAAGTTGAAGAAGCCCCGGTCAAAGATACAGCCGTATTTGAGGACCTCGGCCATACCGTCGGCGAAGGTCTTGTCGTCCAGGGTGTCCAGGGTGTCCGGGTCCATGAGGACCAGCCGGGGCTGCCAGAAGGCCCCGGCCAGGTTCTTCCCGTGCTGGAGGTCAATGGCCACCTTCCCCCCCACGGAGGAGTCCACCTGGGAGAGGAGGGTGGTGGGGATCTGGACGAAGTCCACCCCCCGGAGGATGGTGGCGGCGGCGAAGCCCGCCAGATCTCCCACCACGCCGCCCCCCAGGGCAATCACGGCGTCGGTGCGGGTGAGGCCGAAGGCCATCATCTCCTCCCACAGGACGGCGAGCTGCCGGGGGGACTTGGAGGGCTCCCCGGCGGGGACGGGGACCAGGAGGGCCTCAAAGCCCGCCTGGGAGAGGCTGTCCAGCACCCGCTGTCCGTAGAGCGGGCCCACCGTGGTATCGGTGACCACGAAGAGCCGCCGGGCCCGGGGTAGGGCGGCCTGGATGCGCACACCGGCCCGGTCCAGCAGGCCCCCCGCGATTTCGATGTCGTATGCCCGGCCGGGCAGGTCCACCGTCAGGGTCTTCATGGGCGTTTCCTCCTCAGCCCTGCTGGGTCAGCCACTGCCGGAGGCTGGTGACCTTCCGCATCAGGGCGTCGAACTTGGCGGGTGTTAGGGACTGCTGTCCGTCGCATTTGGCGTGGGGCGGGTCGTTGTGGACCTCTATGATGAGGCCATCGCAGCCGATGGCGGTGGCGGCCAGGGCCAGGGGCTCCACCATCCAGTACATCCCGGCGGCGTGGGAGGGGTCCACCACAATGGGCAGGTGGCTCATCTGCCGGATGGCGGGGATGGCCGAGATGTCCAGAGTATTCCGGGTGAAGGTCTCGAAGGTGCGGATGCCCCGCTCGCAGAGGATGACGTTCTCATTGCCCTCGGCCATGATGTACTCGGCGGACATGATCCACTCCTCGTAGGTGCTGGATAGGCCCCGCTTGAGGAGGATGGGCTTGGACATCTTGCCCACCTCCTTCAAAAGCTCGAAGTTCTGCATGTTCCGGGCCCCCACCTGGACCACGTCCACCTCCCGCTCGAAGAGGTCGGCCATGCGGGGGTCCATGATCTCGGTGACGATGGGCAGGCCGGTCTTAGCCCGGGCCTCCATCATCAGGTCCAGGCCGGGGGCGCCCATGCCCTGGAAGGAGTAGGGGGAGGTCCGGGGCTTGAAGGCCCCGCCCCGGAGGAGCTTGGCCCCGGAGGCCTTCACGTCCTCGGCCACTTCACAGATCTGCGCCTCGCTCTCCACCGAGCAGGGGCCGGCAATGACGGCGAAGTTTCCCCCGCCGATCTTCACGTCCCCCACAGTGACCACGCTGTCCTCTGGGTGGAACTTGCGGTTGGCCTTCTTGTAGGCCTCCTGGACCCGCATGACCCGCTCCACGTTGGGCTCCATGGAAATCTTATCGATGTCCAGGCTGATGGTATCTCCCACCAGTCCCAGGATGCTGCACCCCACGCCGTTGGTGATGCCCACGTCCAGGCCCATGCCCCGGAACTTGTCGGCCAGGGCCTGAATGTCCTCCTGCTTGGTGCCTGGCTTCATGATAACTACCATAACAAATTCTCTCCTTTTCTCCCCAATGGACGCGGAAAGATAGAAAAAGCGCGCCCATTGACGGTAAAATCAATGAGCGCGCGGTAAGCCGCTGCAAAGGGCCCCCTTCCGGGGCCTGCCCATTCACCTGATTCCGCCGTCTCTGCCCATGCCAAAAAAGCCGGCGCCCGTAAATCGGGCCCAGCCAAAGCGGGTAAAGAAGCGGGATGCAGTTGTGAGGCAAACGGTATCCATAAAAACAACCTCACCGAACAGGTTGGAGGTATTTTACACCTCTTCGGCGGAAAATGCAAGTCCCAATTTTCACCCGATGTGTCACAACACGGCCCTCTGAACCGAAATCCTGACAGACCCACCGTGCGCGGGCATGGGGAAGGGAGGCGCTTCTGACCGCCGGGGAGGGGCCCTCCGGGCCCGGCTGGCGGTCTTTCCCAGCCATTTCTGGCTGCTGGAGGAGAACGGGCAGCTCCTGGCCTATGCCAACGGCATGGTGAGCCTTCAGCCCCGGATCACCGACGACCTCTATGCCGAGCCTAGGGCTTGTTTGAAAATTGGCGATGTGTCCAGCAGCGAGGGATTTTGAGCCGCTGGCAAGCAATTTTTTCGCAGGAATCCTGGCGGATTTCAAGGAAAAATTGCGCCGTCCAGGGGACAAAAGACCCGCCGGTTGGGCATGTTGACATTTTTCAAACAAGCCCTAGGGCTTGTTTGAAAAATAGCAACGTGTCCGGCAGCGAGGGATTTTGGGCCTCTGGCAAGCAATTTTGACCCAGGAATCCTGGCGGATTGCAAGGAAAACTTGCGCCGTCCAGGGGGCAAAAGACCCGCAGGTTGGGCATGTTGACATGTTTCAAACAAGCCCTAGCCGGCATCGGGAGGACGGCCCCTGGCAGCTGATTTTCGGCCTGGCCACCCAGCCAGACTGCCGGCGGCGGGGGTTGGCCGGGCAGGTGCTCCGGCGTGCCGCCGACGCCCGGGCCCAGGGACGGCGGGGGATGGTCCTCACCTGCAAGGAGGGGCTGATCCCCTTCTACCAGTCCTTCGGCTTTGAAAATCGGGGCCTCTCGGCCTCGGTCCACGGCGGGGCGGTGTGGTACGACATGGTGCTGGCGTTTCCCCAAGAGGCCGATGCAGAATAAAAAACCGCCGGACCGCGCACAAACGCACGGTTCGGCGGTTTTTCGCTATCGGGCCAGGACAAAGAGGTTGCTGTCGCTCACGAAGTTGGCCACGCTGTAGAGGACCAGCACCTGGTCGATGTCGTTGTCCCGGACGTACTGCGCCACGGAGGTCTTGTTGTACCGGGGGTCAAAGAGGTGGATCTCCGAGAAGTTGGCCGTCAGGAAGGGGGTCAGGCTGTCGGCGTAGGAGTCCCGGATCACCAGCAGCTTAGGGGCATCGGTGTGGGGGGGCTCCACCACCGCCAGGGGCTTGTTGCCACCCAGGAAGAAGGAGTACTGGTCCTTCTCCTCCAGGCGGCTCCAGTCGTAGAGGGCCCCGGGCTGGGACTGGGTCCCGTTCCAGGCCGTCACTGTAATTCCCTCCTCGGGGACGTAAATGTCGATGTGGTCCGGGGGCATCCACCGCACCCCGGAGGTGGAGAAGGTGGTGCCGTTGAAGTTCTCCGAGACGGTGGTTTTGGTGTACGCCTCCAGGGGGACGGGCTCCAGGCCCATGGTCTCCATCAGGGCGGCATAGCCGTAGTAGGCCCCCAGGCTGGTCCAGTGGTGGTCCAGGCGGTAGTAGATCTCCTCCCCGGCGTGGGCGCGGAGGATGGCGTCCAGGCCGGCCCACCGGGCGGCGGTGGACGCCTGGGCCTGGGCCAGGATGTCCTCCTCGCTGGCGTTGGGGGCCCCCTCCGGCAGGCGGTCGGCCCACACCGAGACCTTTCCGGGGATCAGGGAGAAGGTCACGGGGATTTCCACATTTTCCACCAAGTTGTTCACATAATCCAGATTGTCCGCCACCCGGTCAGGGTCGGGTCGGTCAAACCGGGCGATGAGGGTGTCCTCCTTGCAGAGGTAGACCCCGTTGTTCTCCCCTTTGCCCAGGGCCCGCTCGGAGAGGGCCTTGGCGGCAATCCACAGGTCCCGGCCGGCGAACTGGTCGGTGAGGTAGGTCTCGAAGTCGGACATAAAGGTCCCGTTGAAGAAGTCCCCGCTCTCCCGCACCGGCCAGGCCAGGCGGAAGTCCTGGGCGTCCAGCTCCGGCCTCTGGGCCAGGTAGCGGTTCTCCAGGGGGGAGAATTCCCGGTCCGGGGTCACGAGGTTCAGAAGCAGAAAGCCCCCCAGATAGGCGCAGAAGAGGGCCGAGAGAAAAACGGCGTATTTTTTGGACATGTCAGCGCACCCCCCTTAGAAGCGGAAATAGAGGAAGGGATTGTAGGTGGCGTCCACCAGGTAGGCGGTGGAGAGGAAGAGCCCCGCCACCACCAGCGCTGGCAGAATCACGGCCTGTCCCCGTTTGGGGATGCGGGGCCACAGCCCGGCGCACAGGGGAGTGGCGGTGACGCAGCCGATGACCAGCACCCCCAGATAGGAGCGCAGGTAGTAGCCGAAGGCCGGGTCCCACAGGCCGCCCCCAGCCCGGCCGAACATGGCGGCCAGATAGGCCCCCATCTGACCAAAATCCTCCAGGGCGAAGATGGCCCAGCTCACCAGTACCAGAAAGAGGGTGTAGCCGTGCCGCAGGAGGGCGGGCCAGCCCTCCAGCAGCCGCCCCAGCCAGAGCTTTTCCACAATGAGGAGGAGGCCGAAGTAGAGCCCCCACAGCAGGAAGTTCCAGCTGGCCCCGTGCCAGAGGCCGGTGAGGCCCCACACCACCAGCAGGTTGAAGCACAGCCGCCCCCGGGAGACCCGGTTGCCCCCCATGGGGATATAGACGTACTCCCGGAACCAGGAGCCCAGGGAGATGTGCCAGCGCCGCCAGAACTCCGTCACCGAGCGGGAGATATAGGGGTAGTCGAAGTTCTTCAAAAACTCGAAGCCCAGCATCCGGCCCAGGCCCACGGCCATGTCGGAGTAGCCCGAAAAGTCGAAGTAGAGCTGGAGAGAGAAGGCCAGCACCCCCAGCCAGGCCCCCAGGACGGTGAGCTCCTCCACGGGCATGGCCTGGTAGGCGTCCCACAGCATCCCGATGTTGTTGGCCAGCAGGACCTTCTTTCCCAGGCCGATGACAAAGATGTGGACGCCGTTGGCGAACTGCTCCACCGAGTAGCTCCGTGCGTCCACCTGGTCGGCCAGCTCCTTGTACTTCAGGATGGGCCCGGCGATGAGCTGGGGGAAGAGGGTCACGAAGGTGCCGAAATTCACCAGGCTCCGCTGGACCTGGGCGTCCCTCCGGTAGACGTCCACCGGGTAGGTCATGGTCTGGAAGGTGTAGAAGGAGATGCCGATGGGCAGGGAGAGCCCCAGAGAGGGCAGCAGGTCCAGCCCCAGGCCCCGGAGGGTGCCGGCGATGAGGTCCCAGTACTTGAAGAAGAAGAGAATGGCCAGGTTCAGGCCCAGGGAGACCGCCACGGTCCACCTGGCCCAGCCGTCCCGCCCCTGGTCCTTCCATCGGCCCACCAGGGCCCCGGCGAAGTAGTCCAGGACAATGGTGAAGATCATCAAGAGGATATAGGTGGGCTCCCCCCACCCGTAGAAGATGAGGTTCACCACCAGCAGGAAGGCGTTGCGCCAGCGCAGAGGGGTGACATAGTAGATGCCCAGCACCAGGGGCAGATAGAGGAAGAGGAACAGCAGACTGGAGAAGACCACAGACGACACCTCGGCTTTTTCGGCAGGAATGGCGGGAGGGCATTCCGCCCTTTCCCTTGGACGGCGGGAGGCAGGGAAAGGTTCCCAGCCCCCCGAAAAGTTTTTTATGTACCCAAGACGTGGCTGCGGATGCGCTGGATGATCATGTCCAGGGCCACCAGATTCCGGCCCCCCTCGGGCACCACGATGTCGGCATAGCGCTTGGAGGGCTCCACAAACTGCTCGTGCATGGGCTTGACGGTGGTGAGATACTGCTGGACCACCGAGTCCAGGCTCCGGCCCCGGTGCTTCACGTCCCGCATGATCCGCCGGAGGATGCGCACGTCGGCGTCGGTGTCCACGAAAATCTTGATGTCCATCAGATCCCGGAGTGCCTGGTTCTCAAAGATCAGGATGCCCTCCAACAGGATGACCTTGGTGGGCCGGACCTCCAGGGTCTCCGGGGCGCGGTCGTGGATGGTATAGTCGTAGACGGGGCACGCCACCGTCTCCCCCCGCCGGAGGGCCTGGAGGTCGGCGATGAGCCGCTCCGTCTCAAAGGCGTCCGGGTGGTCGTAGTTGAGCTTGGTGCGCTCCTCATAGGTGAGGTCACTGTGGGATTTGTAGTAGTTGTCGTGGTAAAGGATGCTCGCATCCCCCTGGAACTCGTCCCTGAGCCGCTCGGTAAGCGTGGTCTTTCCGGATCCGGTCCCACCGGCGATGCCGATGATCATGGTGTCCATGTGCCTCTTCGCCCCTTCCCAGTTTGTACCTCTGACGGAAGTATTATACCCGCTCCGCCGGGACGCCGCAAGGGTTTGGGGGAAATTTGGGAAAAAAGGGCGGGGCCCCTTGACAATAGATAGAACATCGATATAATAATAGATAGATAATCTATCTATTTAAGGAGGACCAGAGATGCCAAGAGAAAAGAATCAGCCCGGCGCCACGGGGATGCTGCTGCTCTCCCTGCTGTCCCGGCGGGAGATGTACGGCTATGAGATGATCGCCGCCCTGCGGGAGCGGTCCAACCACGTCTTTGACTTGAAGGCCGGGACCCTCTACCCCCTTCTCCACGGCCTGGAGCAGCGGGGATGGGTGGTCTCCCGAGACGGGGAGGCGGGGGGCCGGATACGCCGGTACTACGCCATTACCGCCTCCGGCCGGGCGGCTCTGCAGGCCCAGAAGGAGCGGTGGGACGCCTACGCCGCCGGGGTGCGGGGGGTGCTGGAAGGGGGCGTGACCTGTGGCGCGTGAGGCATTGCAGGAGTACCTGGAGGCTGCGGGGGCGGAAATCCGCTGGCGGCGGGCCCGGGGTCCCCTCCTGCGGGAGCTCTCCGACCACATCGCCGATCAGGCCGCCGAATTTCAGACCCAGGGCCTGGAGGAGGGGCCCGCCCTGGAGCGGGCGGTGGCCGAGATGGGGGACCCGGCGGCGGTAGGCCGGGACTTGGACCGGCTCCACCGGCCCCAGAACCGCTGGGGTCTGGCCCTGGGGGTGCTGCTCCTCCTGCTGGCGGGGCTCCTCCTCCAGCATCTGGCGGCCCGGTTCCTCCAGGACAGCGAGGCAGACGCCTACTTCCGCCGGCAGGGCTTCGGGGTGCTGCTGGCCGTGGGGGTCCTGGCGGGGCTGTGGTTCTCCGACTGCACCCTCCTCCTCCGGCGGCGGTGGGCGGCTCCGGCGGCCCTGGGGGTGCTGCTGGCCGCCTGTCTGGCCGGCTGGCTCCTGCTCCCTTGGTACGATGCCATGCCAGTCTGCACCTACCTGACCCTCTTGATGCCCGTCCCCTACGCCGCCCTTCTCTGCCGCCTCCGGGGGCAGGGGGGCGGGGCAGTCCTCCTCGGCGGCCTGCTGGCGGCAGTCCTGCCCCTGCCCGCTTTCCTTGTCCCAAGCACCACGGCCTGGGCCGTCTCCGCTGGGACCATGCTGCTGACCCTGGGGGGGGCGGCGGGCCTGGGCTGGTTCTCCGGGGGCCGGGGGAAGGCCCTGCTCCTGGCCTGGGGCCCCGCCCTGGCCCTGGGCGTCCTCCTGCTGCTCCAAAATCCGGGCTTTCGGGCACAGATGGCCGTCTTTTTCCACCCCCAGCGGGACCCCTTTGGCGCCGGCTTCCTCTACCTCACCCTCCGGGAGGGGCGGATCTTTTCGGATTTTTTCTCCAGCAACGCCTGCGACTATTTTCTGGCCTTCCTGGCCCGGGTGCTGGGCCGGTGGGTCTTCCCGGCGGCGTCGGGGCTGCTGCTCCTCTCCGCCGGACTCCTGCTCCGGCGGACAGCCCGGCTCCAGAGCCGCCCGGGGAAGATCCTGGCCCTCTCGGCCCTCCTCCCCCTGGTCCTCCAGGCGGGGCTCTATCTGCTCTTCAATCTGGGCTGGTCTCCCTTCGCCCCTCTGTCCCTGCCCTTCCTCTCCTACGGGGTGGGCTATCTGGCGGTAAACGCCGCCCTGGCGGGGGTCCACCTCTCGGTCTTCCGCATGGACAGCCTCCTTCGGGACAGCGCCGGGACGGCTCCGCTCCGGCCCCGGCCGGGCCAGTGGGCGCTGCCCCTGGGCCGGGGAACCCTCCACATCTCCTACCGCCCCAGGGCGTAAAAACCGCCAGCCTGTCGAAAAAGTCTTTCGGCTTTTTCGACAGGCTGGCGAACTTTTTCCATTGTGCACAAAAGGGGGGCGGTTTTCTTCCGCTTACTCGGCGGCGATGAGGTAGTAGTACACCGGCTGGCCCCCGGCGATAAGGGTGATATCGGCGTGGGGGCAGGCGGCGGTGAAGATCTCCTTGGCGGTCTCGGCCTGGGAGCTGGTGACGTCCTCGCCGTAGTAGAGGGTGATGAACTCGGCCTTCTGCTGGTGCTCCTCCCTGGCCAGACGGCCCAGGAGAGCGAAGATGTCCCGGTCGGTGCCGAAGAGCTGGCTCTCGCTGAGGGCCAGGTAGTCCCCCTCCCGGATCTCGAAGCCGTCGAAGTCGGAATTCCGGGCGGCGTAGGTAATCTGGGAGGTATGGACCTGCTCCATGGCCTGGGTCATGGCCCGGGTGTTGTCCTCCTGGGAGGCGTCTGGGTCGAAGCTCAGGAGGGCGGAGACCCCCTGGGGGATGGTCTTGGTGGGGAGGACCACCACTGTCTTCCCCTGGGCCAGGGGGATGCACTGCTCCGCAGCCATGATGATGTTCTTGTTGTTGGGCAGGACATAGACGATCTCGGCGGGGGTCCGGTCGATCTCCCCCATGATGTCCTGGGTGGAGGGGTTCATGGTCTGGCCCCCGGAGACGATGCGGTCCACCCCCAAATCCCGGAAGACGGCGGCGATGCCCTCCCCGGCGCAGACCGAGACGAAGCCATACTTTTTCTCCGGTGCGGCCGGCCCTTGGGGGGCGGGCGCACCGGCCGCCTGGCCGGCCTCCTCCAGAAGCTCGGTGTGCTGGCTGCGCATGTTCTCGATCTTCACGGTCTGAAGGGCGCCGTAGGTCAGGGCCTCCTCCAGCACCTTGCCGGGGTGGTTGGTGTGGACGTGGACCTTGATGATCTCGTCATCGTCCACCAGCACCAGGGAGTCCCCCAGGGCGCTGAGGAAGCCCCGGAGGGCCTCCGGGTCCTTCTGGGTGTCCCGGGAGCAGATAAATTCGGTGCAGTAGCCGAATTGGATGTCCCCGGTCTGGAAGGCGCCGAAGTCGGCGTGGTCCTGAACGGCCGCGTCCTCCTCCTGGGGCCCCTGGGGCATGGGCATCCCCCGGAGCTCGTCCAGCATCCCCTGGAGGATCACCAGAAAGCCCTTGCCCCCGGCATCCACCACCCCGGCCTTTTTCAGCACGGGGTTCTGATTGACGGTATCGGCCAGGGCGATGTGGCCCTCCTTGAGGGCCTCGTCCAGGACGAACTCCACGGAGAGGTCCTCCTGGGCGGCCTCGGCGGCCCGGCGGGCGCACAGCCGGGAGACGGTCAGAATGGTACCCTCGGCGGGCTTCATGACCGCCTTGTAGGCGGTGGACACACCGCAGTCCAGGGCTGCGGCGAAGTCGGCGCCGTCGGCGGTATCCCTGTCCTTGAGGGCCTTGGCAAAGCCCCGGAAGAGCAGGGACAGGATGACCCCGGAGTTGCCCCGGGCCCCCCGCAGCAGGGCGTTGGCGTTGGCCTGGGCCGCCGCCCCCACCCCGGTGAGGGGCTTCTTCCGCAGCTCGGCGGAGGCGGTGGCGATGGTCATGCTCATGTTGGTGCCGGTGTCCCCGTCGGGGACCGGGAAGACGTTGAGCTCGTTGATCTGCTGCTTTTGGGCGCTGATGGAGGCCGCCGCGTGGACGATCATCCGGGACAGCAGCGGCCCGTCAATGGTTCCTCTCATGTCCAACGTTCCTTTCTGATGACGGTATGTCAGCCGATGACCATGGAGTCCACGCAGACATCCACACTGCTGACCTTGACGCCGGTAAAGCGCTCCACAATGTAGCGCACCTCGCTCATGATGGAGCGGCTGACGGCGGTGAGGTTGACTCCGTTGTCCACAATGATGTGCAGCTCAATGGCCACGGCGCCGTCCTCCCGGAAGCGGACCTTGACCCCCTTGGACATGGACTCCCTGCGGAGCAGGTGGACCAGGCCGTCGGTCTTGGAGCGCACCGCCATGCCCTTGACGCCGTAGCAGTTGGTGGCGGCCGCGCCGGTGATGCTGGTAAAGACGTCGGGGCTGATGGTGATGACGCCCCGCTCGGTTTCCAATTTCATATAGAACCTCCTTTTTCAGGACCAGGACAGAATACGCCAGCTTGGTATCCCTTATTGTATTCTATTTTCTCCACAAATACAAGGGAAAAAATTGCGCCGGGTGATTGTAATTTGGGCGGAAATCGTGTAGACTAGGGGTATCTTTAAAGATGAGGAGGCATACTGGGATGAAGGTTGCCCGTTTTGTACTGAAGATCGTGGGTTGGTCTCTGGCCCTGGCCGCCGCCATTTGCTGCGTGGTGGCCTACTGGGACAAGCTCTCCGACGGACTCAGCGGCCTAAAGGACAAGGCCGCTGAGCGCCGGGCGCACTGCCACTGCCCCTCCGAGTTCGACGATTACGCCGACTGGGACGAGTAAGCGGCAGGCCGGGAGCCCCCGGCGCGGCGGAGCTCCCAAGGCAGAAAAACGCCCTCTCCCCGGGCGCGGTCAAGGCCGCGCCGGCAGGGAAGGGGGCGTTTTTCTTGGTCTGGGCCGCCGTGCTCACAGGGCTTGTTTGAAGCGTAGCAATGTGCTCAGCGGCGAGGGATTTTGACTGCCGGTAAGCAATGGGACCGCAGGAATCCCGACGGATTTCAAGGGAGCATTGCGCCGTCCGGGGTCAATAGCCCCGCCGGTTGGGTATGTTGATGAGGTTCAAGCATGCCCTCTAGCTTGGGATATCCCCCAGCCGGTAGACGGTGATCCCCAGCAGGGCGTAGAGGAAGGCGCTGCCGCTCCCCAGGACCTGGAGGGTGGAGGGAGCGGCGGTCACCTGCACCGGGGCGCTGAAGGCCAGGGCGGCCGAGTCGGCGGTGGTGTGGAAGGTGTGCAGGGCGGCCGCGCCGGGTACCTGAGCGCCATCCTGCACCAGGCTCGCTCCGATGGCGGCGGGGAAGCTGAGGCCCCGGCCCGGGGCGAAGTTTCCCTGGAAGGCCACGGCATAGACGCCGGGCTGGTTCAAGGTGAAGCTGCCGCTGCCGGAGGTGTGGCTCACTGCCGCGCCATAGCTCAGACCGTTGCGGTCAAAGAGCAGCGGGGCGCCGCCGGCGCCGCTCTGGGACGGGGTGGAGTAGGCCGACAGGAGCGCCACCGCTCCGCCGCTCTCTCCGGTCGCGCCCTGGGGGATGGTGAAGTTCAGCACGGCATTCTGCTCGGTGCCGCTGTTGACCACGCTGGCGCTGCTGCCGGGCTCCCCTGTGGCCACCGTCCCCACCCGGACGGTGGCGGCGGCCCCGGCAGGGCCTGTAGACCCGGCGGGCCCTCGGGGACCAGTTGGACCCGTGGCGCCGGCGGGGCCCGTAGCGCCGGCGGGGCCCGTAGCGCCGGC
>NZ_CALXGA010000018.1 GCF_944387725.1 uncultured Intestinimonas sp.
GAGATCATGGCGGAGAAGAACATCGTCAAGCTGGAAACTATCTGCACCAACCAGAACGGCGATGTGGTCATCAAGGGTATGGCCACGGTCATGCCCCCCAAGGCGTAAGGACAGCCTCTGTGCGCCTGCGCACCCCACCCATTTCCTTCCCATAGCCCAGACGGCCCGCGGCGGTTTCAGCGCTGCGGGCCGTCTGGGTTTTTGCGTTTTGGCCGCCGTTACCGCCCCAGGTGGGTGAGGTACTCCTCCTCTGGGCTCACCCGGCCCACCACGGACAGGGAGGCCTGGGGAAACTGGAAGAGCGTCTGGGCCAGGTCCCGGACGTCCTCCGCCGTGACGGCGTTGTAGGCCGCGATGACCTCGTCGGTGGTGAGGCACTGGCCCAGCAGGAGGGCCCCCCGGCCCAGGGCGCTCATCCGGGACTGGGTGGACTCCAGCCCCATGAGGACGTTGGCCTTGGAGAGTTCCCGGGCCCGGTCCAGTTCCCGGGGGTCGGGTCCGTGGTCGGCGAAGTCGCGGACGGCGGCGCAGATGGTCTCCAGGGCCTGGGCCTCGGTCTCCTTGCCCAGGGCGGTGTAGATGGCAAAGACTCCGGTTTCGGCGTAGCCGGCGCCATAGGTGTAGATGGAGTAGCACAGGCCCCGTTTCTCCCGGACCTCCTGCCACAGCCGGGAGGACATGCCGGAGCCCAGCATGGTGGAGAGGAGCTGGAGGGTGAACCGCCGCCGGTCCCCGTAGGGCAGGCCGGGGAAGGCCAGGGTTAGGTGATTCTGCTCGGTGACCTTCTTTTTCAGGGTGACAGCGGGGGTATAGGCCGCCGCGTGCACCGGGGGAAGCTTCCCCGCCGGCAGGGCAAGGAGCCGGGCCTTGAGCTCCTCCACCGTGAGCTCCGGGAAGCTCCCAGCCAGAGCCACCACCATGTCCCCAGGCAGGTAGTGGCCGGCCATGTAGTCCCGGAGCCACTCCCCAGTCATCTTCTCCAGGGCGCCCTTCCGGCCCAGGATGGGCCGGGCCAGGGGCGAGCCCTTGTAGACCGCCGCCATGAGCCGTTCGGCACACAGGTCTTCGGGGTTATCCTCATACATCCCAATCTCCTCCAGGATGACCCCGCGCTCGGTCTGGACGTCCTCTTCCCGGAACTGGGAGCAGAACACCATGTCGCAGAGGAGGTCCATGGCCCGGTCCAGATGTTCGTCCAGGCAGCGGGCGTAGAAGCAGGTGTACTCCTTGGTGGTGTAGGCGTTGACCTGCCCGCCGATGGCGTCCATCTCCTGGGCCAGCTCCCGGGCGGAGCGGCGCTGGGTACCCTTAAAGACCATGTGTTCGATGAAGTGGGCGGCACCGTTCTGGTCCCTGCGCTCATGCCGGGCGCCGGAGCCCACCCAGATACCCAGGCTGGCGGAGCGGACGGCGGGGACGTGCTCCAGCACGATGCGGGCCCCGTTGGGGAGAAGGTGGGTGAAGTAGGTTTCTTCCATGGTTGGATGCTCCTTTGCTTCTGTGGCAGTGGGAGGGGCCCCCTCCCAGGGGGTGCGGCGCCCGCCGGGACGCCGGCCCTCTGGGAGGCTACTCCCGGTAAATGGTCGTCCCCATGGTCTGCCCCGAAACGGCGTCCAGGAGCATCACATGGTCGATGCGCCCGTCCAGGATGACCACCCGCTCCACCCCGTTGTCCAGGGCCCGGAGGCAGCTGCGGAGCTTGGGGGCCATGCCCCCCTGGATGAGGCCGTTATCCAGGAGCTCCCGGGCCTCGGCGGCGCTGAGGGAGGGAATGGCCGTCTTGGCGTTGCGCTGGTCCATGCGGATGCCGTCCACGTCGGTGAGGAAGACCAGCTTGTCCGCCCTCAGGGCCTGGGCCACAGCACAGGCGGCGTCGTCGGCGTTGCAGTTATAGCTTTCCCCATTTTCGCCCGCTCCAACCGGGGAAATCACCGGAACGTAGCCCCCGGAGAGCAGCAGCTCGATGAGGGCGCCGTCGGAGGCGGTAATCTCCCCCACCTGGCCCAGGGCGGGGTCCTTGGTCCGGGCGGTGAGGATGCCCCCGTCCTTGCCGGAGACTCCGGCGGCCTTGACGCCCAGCCGCCGCAGGGCCGTCACCACCTGCTGGTTCACCCGGCCGGTGAGGACCATCTCGGCCACATCCATGGCCGGGCCGGTGGTGACCCGGTAGCCGTCCCGGAAGGGGGTCTCCACCCCCAGCCGGCCCAGCCAGGCGGAGATCTCCTTGCCGCCGCCGTGGACCAGGACCACCCGGACCCCCGCCATCTGGAGGGCCGCCACATCCCGGAGGATGGAGTCCACCGCTCCCCCCTCCCCCAGGGCGGAGCCGCCGTACTTGAGCACCACCGTCTTCCCGGCGCTGGCGGCCAGGCGGGGCAGGGTGTCCAGCAGGCCCAGCACCTTCTCCATGCCGTCCAGGTGGTGGAGGACGTCGTAGTTGTGGAGGGCCGCCTTGGCATAGTCCACGTCGGAGACGCAGTCGATGTAGGCCGTCCCCCGCTTCTGCCGGGTCTCGGCCCCCTTGCCGGTGATGAGGATGACGGTGGGGGTCTCGGCCTCCATTACCGCCATGCGGATGGCCTCCCCCCGGTCGGGCTCGATGGAGTAGTCGCAGCCCACATTCTCCACATGGGCAGCCATCTCCCGGGAAATGTCCAGCACATCCTCCTCCCCCGGGTCCTCCTCGGTGATGATGACCTTGTCGGCATACCGGGCGGCGATCTCCGAGAGGTCTTTCCGCCGGTCCAGGGCCTTTTTGCCGGGACAGCCGAAGACGATGACCACCCGCTGCCCGGGATACTCCTCCTTCACCGACAGGAAGAGCTTTTCAAAGCTCAGACGGTTGTGGGCGTAGTCCACAATGGCGGTGATGTGGCGGTCGGCGTTCTGGTAGACCTCCATGCGGCCGGGGACCCGGGCCTTCATGAGGCCCACATAGACGCACTGCTCCGGGATGCCCAGCCCCTCGCACACGGCGATGGCCGCCAGGGCATTCTGGACGTTGAAGAGGCCGGGCATGGTGAGGCGGAACTCCCGGTGGAACCGGGGGGTCTTCACCCGGAAGAGGATATCCCGGCCCTGCTTGCGGACCTGGGAGCCGTAGACCAGGGCGGCGGGGTCGGTCTCCGAGAAGGTGATGACCCGGGGACAGGCGTCCCGGGCGGCGTTGAGGATGCGGGGGGCCTCGTCAGAATCCAGGTTCACCACCGCCAGGCCGGAGTGGCGGAAAATCTTCAGCTTGGAGGCGAAGTAGTCCTCGAAATTTGGGTGCTCGATGGGAGAGATGTGGTCGTAGCCGATGTTGAGGAAGACGGCGGCGGCCAAGTCCACCCCGTCCATGCGGTCGTACTTGAGGCCCTGGCTGGAGACCTCCATGGTCAGGTACTCCAGGCCGGAGGCGGCGGCGTTGGCCAGGTGGCGCTGGAGGTCCAGGGGCTCCGGGGTGGTGAGGTGGGACTCGAACCGCTCCACCCCGTCGTAGGTGTCGATGGAGGAGATGACCCCGCTCTCGGGCTTCTTCCGGGCGGCGAGATATTCGTCGAAGATATACTTGAGGTAATAGGTGGTGGAGCTCTTCCCCTTGGTGCCGGTGACGCCGATCACGTTCAGCTTACCGCTGGGGTGGCCGTAGTAGAAGTCGGCCAGCAGGCCCATGGCCCGGCGGACGTCGGAGACCTGGAGGCAGGGGATATCCCCCCCTTCCGCCCAGGGCCGGCCGGCCAGGTAGGCAAAGGCCCCCCGGTCGATGGCGTCGGAGAGGTAGCGCCCCTGGAAGTGGGCCCCTTTGACGATGAAGAGGGTGTCCTCGGTGACGGTTTGGGAGTCGCAGGAGACCAGCCGCACCGGCCGGGCCAGAAGCCCCGCCGGCAGGGGCTTGTCCGTGGCCAGAAGGCCGTGTTTTTGTAAAAGCTGCCAGTAGTCGCCCAAGGGGCGGATGGGGAGGTCCATCGTATCACCTCATTTGTTGTTTGGGCCCCGGGGGGCCGGCGACCCGCCGGAACGGATTTGCGGCTCCCGCCGGGCAGGCGGCCCCCCGGCAGGATGCCGGAACCCGTTCTGGCTGGGAGCCGGCCCTCAAGGGCGCCCTTGCCCCCGGAGGGCCTCCGCCCGCTGGTGGGGAGCCCGATCCAGAGTGAGGGAGGATTCTGGACAAATCCTACTCCCTCTGTTCCTTCCGGCCCAGGAGATAATCCGTGGAAACCTGAAAGAAGTCCGCCATGGCCACAAGCACCGGGGCGGTGGGGTCCCGCTCCGAAGCCTCATACCGCTGATATCCCACAGTAGAAAGGCCGACAGCCCTTGCGACATCCGCCTGGCGCAGGTTTTTCTCTTTCCGCAAAAGGCGCAGACGCTCTGCCAGAATGTCCATAGGCCCTCCTTGACATATCCATTTGGATATCATATAATAGAGATATCCAAATGGAGGTGACATCGTGAGTGATATAATATGCGCAAAAATCCTACTCCCTCTGTTCCTTCCGGCCCAGGAGATAATCAGCGGATACTTGAAAAAAGTCCGCCATAGCCGCCAGAGTGGGGGCATTGGGGTCCCGTTCTCCGTGCTCATAGCGGGTGTAGCCGCTCAGGGAGATGCCCAGAAGGGCCGCCAGCTCTTCCTGCTTTAGACCGCGCTCTTTCCGCAATTCCCGCAGCCGTTTGGCCAAAATATCCATAAATACTCCTTGACAACTCCAAACGGAGTGATTATAATCATTCCAAAAGGAGTGATTTCCTTGCATGACATTGTAACAGAAATCTATTATCTTGTCGATGAGGCCCTGCCCATGGGCCCCCGTGACCCGGCGGTGGAGGACCGGCTGCTGGACACCCTCACCCCGGAGCAGAAGGTCCTTTTTGCGGCCTACCAGGAGATGGAGGCCGCGCGGGAGGAGGCCGAGCGCCAGACCCTCTTCCGCGTGCTGGTGAAGCTGGGCCTACACCTCCCGTAACGGATACCCGCAGGCCCGGACGCTCTCCTCCGCCAGTACGTCCAGGGCGTCCAGGTAGTGCTCCGGGACCCCGTGGTGCTCCTTGTAGACCGACAGCTCCGTGCAGGCCAGAATGGCCCCGTCGCAGCCCTGGGCCCGCAGGTCCCGGTCCACGGCGGCGAACTTCTCCCTGGAGCCGCTCTCCCCCCGCTTGATCTCGTCGTAGATGATGCTCATGACCAGGGCCTGGGCCTGGGGGCCGGGGACCGCCGCCTCCAGGCCCAGGCCGGCGCAGGCAGTCTGGTAGAGGCCGGTGCGGACTGTGCCGTCGGTGGCCAGAATGCCCACCCGGCGGCATCCCCGCCGTGCCATGGCCCCGGCCGTCAGGCGGACCATGTTCAGCAGGGGGATTCCCAGCTCTCCTTGGAGCCGGCCGGCGAAGCAGTGGGAGGTGTTGCAGGGGATGGCCAGGACGGTACAGCCCTCCCGCTCCAGGAGCCGGGCCCCCGCCAGGAGGGCCTGAAAGACGGGCTCGGTCTCCCCGGCGAGAATGGCGGCGGTGCGGTCGGGAATGGCGGTGTCGCTCCAGATCAGGGTGGGGATGTGGGCCTGGTCCCGAGCCGCGTCGGTCCGGTCCAGAACGCGCTGATAGAAGAGCAGGGTGGCCTGGGGGCCCATGCCCCCCAGGATGCCCAGCCGGGCGGAAGCTGCCATATCGCTGCCCCTTTCTCTCTGTGGGCGGGACCGGCGGCGGGCCGTCAGTCCGGGCGGTGGTAATACTTGCGGAACTTTACAAAGTGGCCCAGCTGGTTCTTGGCCAGCCGGAGCCGCCGCTTGGGGGCGGCGTCGGGGGGATAGAGCAGGGGGTTCGTCACCGCCCCGGCCCGGATGAGGGCGCGCATCTCCTCATGGCAGCGCTTGGGGGTGTAGTCAAAGGCCACCTTGCGGGGGACCACCATCCACAGGGAGCGGTTCCGGGTTACCACCCGCTCCAGCTCCCGGTGCTCCACCCGGTCCTCCACCAGGAGCCTGGCCAGGTTGTGCCCCGCTCCGGTGACATAGTAGTTGCTGCGGCCCTGCCGGGCGTTGAGCTCAAAGGCCTTGAACGTCCCGTCCCGCTGGTCGTACTTGAGGTCGAAGTTGGAAAAGCCCACATAGCCCAGCTCCTCCAGGAAGCGGCGGAACCGTTCGCACAGCTCGTCGTTGGGCTCGGTGAGGATGACGGCGTGGTTGCCGGAGCCGTGGGGGGTGTGCTCCTCCAGGAGGACGTGGCCCAGGCACTGGAGCTTCACCTGAGCGTGCTCGTCGGAGTAGCAGGTGAGCACCCGCATGTAGCTGTCATCCCCGGGAATGAACTCCTGGATGATCATGGCGTCGGGATAGCCGGCGGCGTAGACCTTGTCCAGGACGGCGTCCAGGGCCTGACGGCTCTCCAGCTTGAAAACCTTCTCGCTGCCCGGAAAGTCGTGCTCCCAGTAGTGGACGCCGTTGGAGGGCTTGCAGATGTAGGGCGGGCCGAAGGGGAGGTCGAAGTCGCGCCCCATTTCCCGGCGGTGGACAAAGGTACCGGGGCGGTCGATGCCGAAGCGGTCGCACAGGGCATAGAAGCTCTCCTTGTCGGTGAGCTGGTCGATGAGCGCCGGATCGGCATAGGGGGCGATGACGTTGGGAGGGAATTCCGCCTGATAGCGGGCGCACAGCTTTACATAGCTGTCGCCGCAGCCGATGGCCAGCACCGTCTGGTTCGGATGCCCGGCGGCAAAGGCGCGGACGTTTTCCAGGAACGTGGGGCCGTCCTCATTTTTTGCGCACACCCGGTAGTCCAGGATGGCGCTTTCAAAGCATACGCCGGCGGCGAACTTGCCATAGGCCGTGGAGCGGATGCCGTAGGCCTCGTGGAAGGCCCGGGCCATGCTGTAGACGTTGATATCCCCCCCGAAGAGGAGGGGCAGAAAGGAAATTTCCATCAGGCTTCAGCCCCCTGAAAGGTGATCTCATACCAGGTCTTGCCGCCGGACTCCCCCATGGGGGCCAGCCGGGCGGCCCAGTGGGCGCGGATATACGCGGCCTCCTCCTGGGTCAGGCGCAGCTCCCGGCGGCGGAGCTCGCCGCCCCGGAAGGCCTCGGACAGCGTGTGTTCTATCTCTATTTTAGTCATCTTTCTGACTCCCTAATCGGTGGATTCGGGGGCAGGACGCCGCCCTGCGGGGGAGAGCCGGAGCCCCTTACCCCCGGTCCAGCTCCCTGGCCAGAGGGGCCAGGGGGTTGGGGACATAGGCGTCGATCTCCCCCCGGTCGCAGGCGGCGGCCAGGGCCGGGTCGATGGGCAGCCGGGCCAGAACCTTCAGGCCCAGGGCGGCGGCTTCCTCCTCCACCCTGCTCTCCCCAAAGATGGCGTGCTGCTTGCCGCAGTCGGGGCATTGGAAATAACTGTAATTCTCCACCACACCCAGGATGGGGATGTCCATCATCTCCGCCATCTTTACGGCCTTGGCGACGATCATCCGCACCAGGTCCTGGGGAGAGGTCACCACAATGACGCCGTCCACCGGCAGGGACTGAAAGACGGTCAGGGGCACGTCCCCGGTGCCGGGGGGCATGTCCACAAAGAGGTAGTCCAGCTCCCCCCAGATGACATCGGTCCAGAACTGCTTGACGGCCCCGGCAATGACGGGGCCCCGCCAGACCACCGGGTCGGTCTCGTTCTCGGTGAGGAGGTTGAGGCTCATGACCTCCACACCCCCCTGGCTCACGGCGGGATAGATGCCCAGCTCGCTGCCGGTGGCGTGCTCGTGGATGCCGAAGGCGGTGGGGACGCTGGGGCCGGTGATGTCGGCGTCCAGAACCCCCACCCGGCGGTCCCGCTGGGCCATGGCGGCGGCCAGGGAGCAGGTGACGGTGGACTTGCCCACGCCCCCCTTGCCGCTGACCACGGCGATGACCTTTTTGATGTGGGAGAGCTCGTTGGCCGGGGCCCGGAAATCCGTGGGGACGGTGCGCTCCCCGCAGCTGGCGCCGCAGGAGGAGCAGTCGTGGCTGCATTCAGGCATGTGAAAAACTCCTTTTTTCTCTGGGACGGGGCCCCAGGTCAGTAGTGATAGCTGCCCCCGCCGATGAACTCCCGGATCAGGGAGTCTGGCGGGACCAGGTCCTGGTCCAGGGGCGGGAAATACCGGAAGGCGTCCACCAGCGCCTGGAGCTCGGCCCGGCGCCGGTTGCTTTGGGGCACCTCCTCCACCGCCTGGCGCAGGGGCGCGGCGTAGTTGACGAAGACCGGCACCTCATAGCGCAGGGAGGAGTCGATGACGATGTTGGCCCGGCCCTTGAAGGGGGAGATGTAGGTCTTCTCCCCCCGCCGGACATTGTACCACATGGCGAGAGTTTCCACCAGGTCGGTGCCCCGGAAGTTGTAGTCCCGCACCGCCCGCCGGGAGATGCGGCACCAGGTGCCCTTGAAGCGCAGATCCTCCCCGTCCAGGATGTTGGATCGGGCGGAGATATAGAGGGTGGTGGCTTCGGGGTGGCGGCCGGCAATGTCGTCGTTGAGGGCGTGGATGCCCTCAAAAATGGCGATCTCGTCCTTCTCCAGCTTCAGGGGGGCGCCCCGGCTGTCGTTTCGCATCTGCCGGGCAAACTCGAACTTGGGCACCACCACCCACTCCCCCCGGGAGAGTCTGGTAAAGGTCTCGTCCAACAGATCCATGTCCAGGAGCGCGGGGGACTCATAGTCGATGTCCCCCTCGTCGTTCCGGGGGGCGGTGTTGTGGTCCAGAGTCTTGAAGTAGTTGTCCAGGGAGACGGTATGGGTTCGGACCCCCCGGCGGGTCAGCTCCTGCTCCAGCTTCAGGGCCGTGGTGGTTTTTCCCGAGCCGGAGGGGCCGGAGAGGAGGACGATGGGGCTCTGCTTCATCCGCTCCAGAATGTGTCCGGCGGCGTTTTCCACACGGCGCTGGTAGTTGTGGTCGCACTCCGCCACAAAGTCCGCCGGGTCCCGGGAGACCCCCTGGACGATCTCCGCTAACTGGTAGGCCATTCGATTTCCTCCTTCTGCCGGATGATATCTGAAATGTGGCTGATATACTCCTTGGGAAACTTGGGGTTGCTCAGGCGGATCAGGCTCCCGGCCCGGGGGTCGATGAGCTTGGTAACCCCGCCGGAGCCCAGGGACAGGATGGTGTGAAGCTCCTCCATCATGACCACGTTGTAGAGGCTCTCGGTCCCCGGCCGGCACCAGCCTACGTTCTCGAAGCCGCCGGACATGTACTTCTGGCGGTAGAGGTAGTAGGGGGCATAGCTCGCCTCCCTCAGGGCGCTCCAGGCGTAGTCCAGCATGTGGGAGACCTCCTCCGCCGCAGGGAGGCCGCCCCCCTGCTCCATCAGGCGGGAGCCCTTTTTCAGGGCCAGGGTGTGGACGGTGATATTTTCGGGACCCAGGGCCAGAATCTGGTCCAGGGAGGCGCGGAAGCCCTCCTCACTGTCCGCCGGGAGGCCGGCGATGAGGTCCATATTCACCACCTGGAAGCCGGTCTGCCGCACCAGGTCCCAGGCCGCCAGGAAATCCCCCGCGGTGTGGGCCCGGCCGATGGCCCGGAGGACGGCGTCGGACATGGTCTGGGGGTTCACCGACACCCGGGTGCAGCCGTGGGCCTTCAGGGCCGCCAGCTTTTCGGCGGTGATGGTGTCGGGGCGGCCGGCCTCCACGGTGTACTCCCCGCACCAGGCAAGGTCGATGTGGTCCTCCAGCTCCCCCAGAAGGCGGTGGAGCTGCTGAGCCGACAGAGTGGTGGGGGTGCCGCCGCCGAAATAGACGGAGCGCACCTGCCGTCCGGCCCGGGCGAGGGCCGCCCCGGCGGCGCGGACCTCCTGGACCAGGGCGTCCAGGTAGGGCTCCAGGAGGCTCAGGGACTTCCCCGCGCCGGCTGAGATAAAGGAGCAGTAGGCGCACCGGCTGGGGCAGAAGGGAATGCCCACATAGAGGGAGACCTCCCGCTCCTCCAGGGTGTCCCGGACGTCCAGGGTGGCCTGGGCGCAGTCCAGGGCCAGCCGCCGCCGGGCCTCCGAGACCCGGTAGAGGTCCCAGAGCATACCGTCCACCTGCTGGGGGGTATCGCCCTGGGAGAGGGCCTTGGTGGGGATTTTCACAGGCCGTACGCCGGTGAGGGCCCCCCAAGGGGGCTCCCGGCTCAGGGCCGCGGTGCCCGCCTGATAGAAGGCGGTTTTGAGGATGCGCTGGAGCACCCGGTCCCGTTCCAGCCGGCCGGTGTGCGCCGGCGGGTCGGGGGCTCTGGAGAAGTGGCTGTAGGTCTCCCCCTGGTAGGTGAGCAGGGCGTGGGCGGAGGCCCAGCCTCCGGCCCGGGACAGGGTAAGCACCAGATGGTTCTCCCCCTGGTCCGCCGGACTGGCGGGGTACTCCGGGCGCTCTCCCGGAAAGAGGGTCAGCAGCATCTGCTCCGTGGCGTATCGGAAGTTGTGGCCGTTTAAGTAGAGCTTCATGGGGGCTCCTTTTTCGGTTTGGTATTTGACAGAATGTCCGGCATTCCGACGGGGCCCTGCCCAGCGGGGTCCGGCGGGGAGCTGCAACCCACAGGATGGAGCCCTGAACGGGGAACCCCCTCAGTCTGCGGCTTCGCCGCAGCCAGCTCCCCCAGGGGGGAGCCAGGAAGGAGGTGGCGGGTCGCCGCAAATTTGTTCCGGCGGAAAGCCGGGACCCGAAGGAGTCCTTGTCCCCGCCGGACAGGCGCCCCCCTCACGCCAGGGTGAGGGTGAAGGTAAACTCCGTCACCCCGTCCTGACTGGTGACGGTGATGTTCTCCTTGTGGTTGTTGAGAATGGTCTTGACGATATAGAGCCCCAGGCCCACCCCGTCCCGGTCCTCGCTGCGGGAGTGGTCGGTCTTGTGGAAGCGGTCAAAGACCAGCGGAAGCTCCTCCGGTGGGATGGTGTCCCCCTGGTTGCGGACCGACACATAGGCCTTCCCCGCCCGGGTGACGATGGAGATGCCCAGGGTGCTCTCCTCGTAGGAGAATTTGATGGCGTTGTCCAGCAGATTGTAGCAGACCTGGGTGATGGCGTCCGGGTCCCCCCAGACCTCCACCGGGTCCTCCGGGAGTTGGGTGGACACGTCCAGATGCTTGGCGTTGATCTTGGTCTCCAGGCTCACCAGCACCCGGAGCATCACCTCGGAGATGTCGAACTGCTCCTGGGCGGTGACGTACTCGGCGGACTGGAGCCGGGAGAGGTCCAGCATCTTCCGTACCAGCCGGGAGAGCCGCCGGGTCTCGGAGGAGATGACCTTCAGATACTCCTTCTCCCGCTCCGGAGGGATGGTGCCGTCCAGGATGCCGTCGGCAAAGCCGGCGATGGTGGTCATGGGGGTTTTGAGCTCGTGGGAGATGTTGGCCACGAACTCGCTGCGGCGGTGCTCAGCCTGGCTGATGGAGTCGGCCATGGCGTTGAAGGCCTCGGCCAGCTCCCCCACCTCGTCGGAGCGGCCGCCGCAGTCCACCCGGGTGCTGTACTCCCCATGGCCGAACTTCCGCACCGCCTCGGCCATGTCCTTCAGGGGCCGGGTCATCTTCAGGGAGGTGACGGAGGTGGTGACAAAGGCGATGAGCATCACCACCACGGCGGTAAAGAGAAAAATGGAGGCGAAAGCCCGCCACATCTCGGTGAGGCTGGCGGCCTCTGCGGCGATGAGCACCAAGCCGGCGGGGACGGCGTTCCCCAGGTGGTTGTAGCGGAAGGGGGCCCCCGCCACATAGCGGTTTTCCGAGAAGGTCCCCCCCAGGCTGCTCATGGCGCTGAAGGAGCCGGTGGCCTGGATGGCCTGGACCACCGCTGTGGGAATCTGGACGTTGGCCAGGCTGCTGATCTCTCCGGTGCCGTCCACAGCAAAGAGGATTTGGCCCTCTTGGGTGGCCAGGAGGACGGTGGCGTCGGTGACCACCGCAACAGCCTCCAGAGTGGGCCGCACCCGGGCGGCCTGGAGGACGAAGCCCTGAAGGTCGGTGTCGCTGGTGACGGCGTCTCCCAGGACACCGGCCACATAGAAGGCGTTGTGGAGGATGGAGTCCTGCTGCTCCTGGACCGTATAGCTGTAGGACAGGGTGATGAAGGCGGAGCCCAGCAGGGCGAAGGAGACCAGGATGACTCCCGCCATGATGATGAATTGACGCTGGTAGAGACTTTTCAAGGGCGCTCCTCCCTTCCCGCGTATGGCCGGAATCAGGCCGTCTCCGGGGTAGAGACCTCAAACTTATAGCCCACGCCCCAGACCGTCTTGAGGCTCCACTGGTCGGAGACTCCCTCCAGCTTCTCACGCAGGCGCTTGATGTGGACGTCCACCGTGCGGGAGTCCCCGAAGTAGTCGAAGCCCCACACCTCGTCTAAGAGCTGGTTGCGGGTGAAGACCCGGTTGGGAGAGGCCGCCAGGTGGTAGAGGAGCTCGAGCTCCTTGGGGGGGGTGTCCACCCGCTTGCCGTCCACCAGCAGCTCGTAGGAGTCCAGGTTGATGACCAGCTTGTCGAAGGTGAGCTTCCGCTCCCCGCCGCCCTCTTCGGCGCCGCAGCGCCGGAGTACCGCGTGGATGCGGGCCAGCACCTCCTTCATCTCAAAGGGCTTGACGATGTAGTCGTCGGCCCCTCCCTCCAGGCCCTGGACCTTGTCATTGAGCTCCCCCTTGGCGGTGAGCATGATGACGGGGGTCTTGTCGGTCTCCCGAATCTTCTTGAGCACCGACCAGCCGTCCATCACAGGCAGCATAATGTCCAGCAGCACCAGGTCGGGCCGGAAGGAGCGGAAGAGCTCCACCCCCTTGCCGCCGTCCGGGGCCACCTGGGTCTCAAAGCCCTCCTTCTCCAGATAGAGGTGCAGCAGCTCGGCGATGTTGCCGTCGTCCTCCACAATCAGTACCTTGGTGGGCATGTATCTTCACCAGCCTTCCTTTGATCTTTTGGGACTGTCTCCCTCATTATACTCCATTTTCGGGGAGAGGGGGTGAATATTTTGTGAAAGGGAAGCCTCAGGACGCGGGGATTTCTGTGTAGGTGCGGTCGATGGAGATGACAGGGTAGAAAGGCCCGCCCTCCAGCGTCCGAGCCTTTTCGGCGACTGCGGACTTTACTTCCTCGTCGGTGAGGGGGCAGCTGTGTGGGACCACCACGTCAAAGATCAGGTTCTGGTGATCGTGGCCGGCGGTCATGCGGAAGTCGTGGATGGTCATGGCCGGGTCGATCTCCCGGACCAGTCCGGCCATCCGCTCCCGGAGGGCATTGGTGTAGGGGTCCTTGGTGGCGATGGGGTCCATGTGGATGACCGCGTCGATGTGGAACGTTTCCTTGAGCTCCCGCTCGATGTTGTCGATGACGTCGTGGACCTCCAGCACGTCGGCGTCCATGGGGACCTCGGCGTGGAGGGACATCATCCGCCGTCCGGGGCCGTAGTCGTGGATAATGAGGTCGTGCATCCCGGTGACCTGGGGGTGGGCCAGGACGGTCTTCTGGATGGACTCCACCAGCTCCGGGTCGGGGCTCTGGCCCAGGAGGGGGTCCAGGGTGTCCTTGGCGGCCTCCCAGCCTGAGTGAAGAATGAAGGCGGCCACCAGAATCCCCACCCAGCCGTCGATAAGCAGGCCGGAGAAGTGCCCCACCAGGGCGCCCAGCAGCACTGCGGAGGTGGCCACCACGTCGGAGAGGGAGTCGGCGGCGGTGGCGGCCATGGCCGCCGAGCCGATGCGCCGGCCCAGGCGGCGGTTGAAGGCGGACATCCACAGCTTCACCAGGATGGAGGCACAGAGGATGCCCACCGACAGCCAGGAGAAGTCCACCTCCTCCGGCTGGAGAATCTTTTCCAGGGAGGTTTTGGCCAGCTCCACTCCCACCAGCAGGATGGCCGCCGCCACGATGAGGCCGGAGAGGTACTCGATGCGGCCGTGGCCGAAAGGGTGGTCGTCGTCGGCCTGTTTGGCGGCCAGACGGAAGCCAGCCAGGGTGACCACCGAGGAGCCGGCGTCCGAGAGGTTGTTGAAGGCGTCGGCGGTGACGGCGATGGAGCCGGTGAGCACGCCGGCCAGGAGCTTCCCCGCCGAGAGGAGGAGGTTGAGCAGGATGCCCACCGCCCCCGAGAGGAAACCGTAGCGCTCCCGGACGGCGGGGTCGTCCTTGTCGTCCGGGTGCGGAATGAAGGTTTTGACCAGCCAGTCGGTCATGGGAAAAGTCCCCCTTGGACAGAAATTCAGATGGAAGCGGCGGGCCTCAGCTCAGCTCCCGGTACAGGGCGGGGGCGTCGTTTTTCCCCACGCTGTCGGCCACGGCCAGCACCTCCACCCGGGTGATCCGCTCCCCGAAGCGCAGCTCCAGCACGTCGCCGGGCTTGACCTCATAGGAGGCCTTCACCGGCCGGCCGTTGGCCGAAATCCGCTGGTTGTCGCAGGCCTCGTTGGCCACGGTCCGGCGCTTGATGAGCCGGGAGACCTTGAGCCACTTGTCCAACCGCATCGCTGTTTCCCTCCCTTCTCTCTGGAGCGCCGGACGGAAAAGCGGCTTCGGGCCGCGAGGCCCGAAGCCGCCCTCTGTGCAGCGCACAGCAGTTTCTTACTTGTTGACGGCGTCCTTAAAGGGCTTGCCAGGCTTGAAGACGGGCACCTTGGAGGCGGGGATGGACACGGGTTCCAGGGTCTGGGGGTTCCGCCCGGTGCGCTCCGCTCGCCGCTTTACCTCAAAGGCGCCAAAGCCCACAAGCTGGACCTTGTCCTCCTTGGCCAGGCTCTCCACAATGGCGTCAAGGGCGGCGTTGATGACGGCCTCGGTGTCCTTCTTGGACAGGCCGGCCTTTTCGGCAGCGGCATGGATCAGTTCAGCCTTGTTCATTTGTGGTATTCCTCCTACGATGTTGTTCAGGCGCGGCTAGGGCTTGTTTGAAAATTGGCGATGTGTCCAGCAGGGAGGGATTTTGGGCCGCTGGCAAGCAATTTTTTCGCAGGAATCCTGGCGGATTTCAAGGAAAAACTGCGCCGTCCAGGGGGCAAAAGACCCGCCGGTTGGGCATGTTGACTTTTTTCAAACAAGCCCTAGTACTCCGCCAAGTTAGAAATTGCAGATTGGATTTCCAGCGGAATTTTAGCAGAACAAGGCAGAGGACGCCGGTGGGCTGACGCCCACCAAGGACGATAACGAAGATGCGGAAATTCCGCCGGAAGGCAAATGCAATTTTCTGGCTTGGTGGAGTACGAGGTCCTTTTCTATTCTCAAAGCGCGCCTGCGGGTGGGCGCCAGACGCCGCGTTCAAGACTCCTGCTCCTTGACTTGGTCCCACAGGACGTCCATCTCGGCGAGGGTCATGTCCTCCAGGCGCCGGCCCTGAGCCAGGGCGGCCTCCTCCACCGCCCGGAAGCGGCGCGCGAACTTGTCACAGGCCCCGGACAGGGCCTCCTCCGGGTCGGTGTGGACGAACCGGGCCACATTCACCGCCGCGAAGAGCAGGTCCCCCAGCTCCTCGGAGACGTTGGTCCCCGCCCGGACGGCCTCCTCCAGCTCTCCGGTCTCCTCCCGGAGCTTTGCCAGGGCCCCCTGGACGTCGGGCCAGTCAAAACCGGCCTTGGCGGCCTTCTTCTGGATCTTCTCGGCACGCCACAGGCCCGGCAGGCTCCGGGCCACGGCGTCCACGCTGTCGGCGGCGCGCTCCTGGTGCTTCTCCTTCCGCTTGAGCTCCTCCCAGTTCACCAGCACCTCTTCGCTGCCAGAGACAGCCGCATCCCCAAAGACGTGGGGGTGGCGGTAGATGAGCTTTTTGCAGACGCCGTCGGCCACGTCCTGGAGGTCGAAGCGGCCGGCCTCCTGCTCCATGCGGGCGTGGAACACCACCTGGAGGAGCACATCCCCAAGCTCCTCCTTCAGGTGCTCCGGGCTCTCCTCGTCAATGGCCTCGGCGGCCTCATAGGCCTCCTCCAGCAGGTTCCGGCGGATGGAGTGGTGGTCTTGTTCCCGGTCCCAGGGGCAGCCCCCCGGCTCCCGGAGGATGCGGACGATCTCCGCCAGGTCCTCCAGTCCGTAGGACGCTTTCTGTTCAAAATTTATCATATTTCTCTACCTTCTGCAAGTTCTTTTTTGGGAAGCGGCCCTTACAGACGCAAAATTTTTGCGATTTTCTCCCCTTTTGGCATGAGGGACAGGTCCTCCCGGGAAATGGCCCGCAAAACCACCACCAAAACAGCATAGAGGATCACTCCCAGCCCGATGGCCCCCAGGACGGCCAGGGTGCTCCCCAGCAGGGGGCTCAGCAGTCCGTGGACGGACCAGACGGCCACCCCCATCAGCAGGGAGGCAAAGAGGGGCTTGAGGAAGACCCGGCTGTAGCTGGGGGCGGCGGGGATGACCCGCTTGATGAGTGCCAGCTCCAGAACGGCTACGATGACATAGCAGACCAGGGTGCCGATGGCGGCCCCCACGGCCCCCAGCTGCCGGACCATGAAGCTGTTGACCAGGAGCTTGGCGGCACAGCCCAGGACCATGATGAAGATGGGCAGGTTCACAAAGCCGCTGGCCTGGAGGATGGAGTTGCCCACCAGCATGACGCACACGAAGACCGAGGCGGCCCCCAGCAGCATCATGGAGGGGTCGGCCACGGCGTGGTCGGTGTCGGCGTAGAGGAGCCCCATAATGGGTCCCCCCAAAAACAGCAGGCCGGCTCCGGCGGGGAGGGCCAGGAGCATCCCCATTCGCAGGGAGGACTCGGCGATGCGCCCCGCCCCCCGGAAGTCCCGCCTGGCCCGGCAGGCGGCGATGGCGGGGACCACGCTGGCGGTGAGGGCCACCATGAAGGAGGAGGGCAGGTTGTAGATGGTGACGGCCTTCTGGTAGGCCCCGTAAGCCGCCACCACCGGGTCGGTGAGCCCCTGGTCGTGGTACCACTGGGCGCTCTCGGCGTTCAAGACGTCCCGGAGGATGTTCTGGACCTGGGCGGTATCCAGCCAGGAGGTGATGGGGGTCACCGAGGCGCAGACGGTGATGGGCACGGCGATGACCAGCAGCCGCCGGAGAATGGCCCCGTGGGACTCCGGCTGGTCCGACGTCCGCCCCCCCAGCCGGGACCCTCGGAGGAGGTACTCCACGATGAGGTAGATGAGGCAGATGCCCGCCCCGCAGGTGACGCCGAAGATGGCCCCGGCGGCCGAGTCGGCGGAGCTGGCCCCGTTCTGGACCAGGATCCAGGCCAGGGTCAGGCCGATGGCCAGCTTCCCCAGGGCCTCGATGACCTGGGAGACGGCGGTGGGCACCATGTTGGAGTGGCCCTGGGCGTAGCCCCGGAAGGTGGACAGGACGCACACGAAGAAGCAGGCCGGGGCGATGGCCTGGACGGCGTGGACGGCCATGCCGTCGCCCTGGAGGTCGGCCAGGGGCTGAGCCAGGGTGAACATCACCAGGAAGGTGACGGTCCCCAGGAGGAAGAAGGCCGTCAGGGCCACCCGGAAGATCCGGCGGACCTGGTTGTTCCGGCCCAGGGCGTCGGCCTCGGAGATGGTCTTGGACAGGGCCACAGGGAGGCCCGCCGTGGAGACCATCAGCAGCAGGTTGTAGATGACATAGGCGTTGTTGAAGTGGCCGAAGCCCTCGTCGTCCAAAATGTTTCCTAGAGGGATTTTGTAGAGGGCGCCGATGAGCTTGACGATGGCGATGCCCACAGCCAGAATCATGGCGCCGCCGAAGAAGGTGCGTTTCTTTTCCCGATTACCCAAGGGGCTGCACAGCCTTTCGCAAGGAATCTGGGCGGGGAGGCCGGGAAAGGCCCCTTACCGCCCGAAGAGGAGGGGCAGGGCGTAGCCCGCCACCTCCTTTTTGACCCGGTCCAGGTCGATGGTCAGGAAGGTCCCGTTCTTGTATATGACCTTTCCCCGGGCCATATTCATCACCACATTGGAGCCGTGGGCGGCGTAGGCCAGGTTGTTGGCCGCGTCGTGGCAGGGGATGAGGTTCACCGCCTCGCTGTCCAGGAGGATGAGGTCGGCCTCCCAGCCCTTCTCGATGCGGCCGGTCTTCCGGCCCAGGGCCCGGCCGCCGTTGACGGTGGCCATTTCCAGGGCGTCCCAGGCGGTGAGGGCCAGGGGGTCGCACCGGACGCCGTTTTGCAGAATGGCTGCCAGCTTCAAATCTCCGAAAAAGTCGGTGCAGTTGTTGGAGCTCACCCCGTCGGTGCCCAGGGCCACGTTGACCCCGGCCTTTTTCAGGTCCGCCACCGGGGCCACGCCGGAGCCCAGCTTCAGGTTGGACACCGGGTTGTGGACGGCGGCGACCCCCTTCTCCGCCAGCAGGGCCCAGTCCTCCTGGGTGGTCCAGACGCAGTGGGCGGCGATGGCCCGGACGTCGAAGACCCCGTGCTCCGCCAGCACGGCGGCGGGGGTCTTCCCGCCGTGGCGGGCTTTACACTCCTCGTGTTCCTTCCGGGTCTCGGAGAGGTGGACGTGCATCCCCAGGCCGTGGTCGGCGGCAAACTGTGCCATCCACTCCCACAGGCCGGTGCGGGAGGTGTACTCGCCGTGGAGGGAGGCGTCCACCCGGATGCGGCCGTTATCCCGATTGTGCCAGGCTTCGGTGAGGGCCCGCTGGACCTGGCAGTCGTGGTTTTTCTCCGGGTCGAAGTCCTCCTCAAACTGGACGCCGCCGCAGGAGACGTTGGCGCTCAGGCCGGCGGCCTCAATCTCCCGGAGAATGGCGTCGGTGTGCATATACATATCGGCGATGCAGGTGACGCCGGAGGCGATGAGCTCGGCCAGGCCCAGGGCGGCGCAGGCCCGGATGGCCCGGTCATCCCACTTGGCCTCCACCGGGAAGATATAGTTCTGGAGCCAGTCCTGGAGGTCGTGGCCGTCCCCGTAGCCCCGCATGGCGGTCATGGGCAGGTGGGTGTGGGCGTTCACCAGCCCCGGCAGGAGGATGCCCCCCTTGCCGTCGATGAATTTTCCGGTGAAGCCCTGGGGGCGCTGGGTGCCGAAGTCGGTAATCTGGTGTCCCTCCACCACCACATAGGCGTTGGGGAGGACGGTGCGCCCCTCGTCCATGAGGACGGCGGTGACATTGTAAATCATGGTGGCCATAGACGGGTTTCTCCTTTCCAAGGGGGGCTTACAGGCGCTCCAGGCAGGCCAGCACCAGCCGGGAGAACTTGTCCTTGCAGGCCTCGGCGGCGTCCAGGACCTCCTGCTCGGAGAGGGGCTGGTCCAGAATGCCGGCGGCCATGTTGCTCACCAGGGTGAAGCCCAGCACCCGCATCCCGCAGTGGCCGGCGGTGAGGACCTCCGGGGCGGTGGACATCCCCACGGCGTCGGCCCCGGAAATCCGGGCAAAGCGCACCTCCGCCGGGGTCTCGTACTGGGGGCCGGGGAAGTACATATAGACCCCCTCCTTGAGGCCGATGCCCAGGTCCCGGGCGGCCGAGCGGGCCACGTCCTGGAGCGCCGGGGTGTAGAGGTGGGAGGCGTCGGGGAAGCGGGGGCCGAACTGAGGGAGGTTCTCTCCCCGGAGGGGGGACTCCATGAAAATCTTGATCTGGTCGGTGATGAGCATCAGATCCCCGGCGCGGAAGTCCAGATTGACCCCTCCGGCGGCGTTGGTGACCACCAGGGTGCCGCACCCCAGCAGCCGCAGCACCCGGACGGCGTAGGAGACCTCCTCGTAGGAGTAGCCCTCATAGTGGTGCATCCGGCCCTGCATCACGGCCACGTTCTGGCCCCGGAGGACGCCGAAGACCAGCTGGCCCTTGTGCCCCGGGGCGGTGGAGGCCTTGAAGTGGGGGATCTCCCCGTAGGGGACCCGAACGGCGTTTTCCACCTCGTCCCCCAGGAAGCCCAGGCCGGAGCCCAGAATCATGGCCACCTGGGGGACAAAGGAGCGGATTTTGCTGCGGATATAGGCGGCGCTCTCCTGATAGTGGGCGTAGGTGTAGTGCATAAAAACCCTCCTCACCGGTTTGATTGCCTCAGGTACAGGCATTTTACACCAGTGCGGAGAAAAAAGCAAGAAACACAGAAGAATCCAAAAGCGAAAAGCGGGATTTTTTCTTGCCAGCCGGGAAAACCTATTTTATAATATGAAACTCCGATATGTATCGCCAAAAAAGAAGGAAGGAATCGACGATCATGGCATTGACACAGGCAGATATCGCTCGGGTGAAGGGCATGGGTTTTCTCCGCAACCGGGGCACGGAGCGCTTTTCGGGCCGGGTGGTGCCGGCGGGCACGGTCTTCACCCCCCGGGAGCTCGCCGCGGTGGCGGAGCTGGCGGAGAACTTCGGCAGCGGGAAGGTGGTCCCCACCGTCCGCATGACCCTGGAGGTGGTGGGCATCCCCTACGAGCGCATCGACGAGGCCGCAGCCTTTGGGCGCGAGCGGGGCCTGCGCTTCGGCGGCACCGGGGCCAAGGTCCGGCCGGTGACGGCCTGCAAGGGCACCACCTGCGTCTTCGGGATGTACGACACCCAGGCCGTGGCCCGGGACATCCATGAGAAATACTACCTGGGCTGGGACGGGGTGGTCCTGCCCCACAAGTTCAAAATCGCCGTGGGGGGCTGTCCCAACAGCTGCGTTAAGCCCAGCCTCAACGACTTCGGCGTGGAGGGCCGGCGCACCCCCGAGGGGGTCCGCTTCCAGGTCTATTTCGGGGGCGCCTGGGGCCGCGCCGCCCGCATGGGCACCCCCTACCCCTGGCTGGTGGAGGAGGAGCAGCTCTTCCCCCTGCTGGAGAAGGCCCTGCTGTGGTTCCGGGAGTACGCCTACCAGCGGGAGCGCCTTGGGGCGGCCATGGACCGCCTGGGCACAGAGGTCTTTCTGGCCGGCCTGGAGGGGGACGGCCTCCTGGAGCGGCGGGAGGCCATCCTCTCCGCCGGGCTCCGGCAGCGCCCGGTCAACTGAACAGACTGCCGCCCCCTGGGTCCAAAGCGGACCCGGGGGGCGGCGGTTTTGTATTAAAAGCGGTTCTCAGTGCGGTAGCGCTTCTGGGGGACGTAGGTGCAGTGGAGGAGCTCGTGGGCCTTGTGGCCCCCGGGCTTGCCCAGGTAGTCCTGGTAGACGGTCTGGAGGACGGGATTTTCGTGGCTCTTGCGGATGGGCATGGCCTCGTCCTGCTGATACAAGGCGGCGGCCCGAAGGGCAGGGATGTCGGTGAAGGAGCGGACAATGGCGGGCTGGAGGGGCTGTCCGCCGCCGTTGATGCACCCGCCGGGGCAGGCCATGAACTCGATGAAGTCATACTGCATCGTTCCGTTCTTCACCCCGTCCAGCACCATCTTGGCGTTGTGGAGCCCCGAGGCGGCGCAAACCCGCACCGTCCGGCCGGGGAGCTCGTAGACGGCCTCCTTGATACCCTTCATGCCCCGGACCTCCCGGAACTCCAGGGGGGCCATCTCGCCGCCGGTGAGGGTCTCCACCACAGTCCGCAGGGCGGCCTCCATGACGCCGCCGGAGGCCCCGAAGATCACCGACGCCCCGGTGGACAGGCCCAGCATGGGGTCAAACTGCCCCTCAGGCAGGTGGTCGAAGAGGAGGCCCGCCCGCTGAATCATCCGGGCCAGCTCCCGTGTGGTGATGGAGACGTCCACCGGCATACAGCCGTTGGCCATGCGCTGCTCCTCCCGCCGGACCTCGTACTTCTTGGCGGTACAGGGCATCACCGACACCACCACGATGTCCTTGGGGTCAATGCCCATCTTCTCGGCGTAGTAGCTCTTCACCAGGGAGCCGAACATCTGCTGGGGGGACTTGCAGGTGGAGAGGTGGGGCAGCATGTCCGGGTGATGCTGCTCGCAGTAGCGAATCCAGCCCGGAGAGCAGGAGGTGATCATGGGCAGGGCGCCCCCCTCCTGGATCCGCTCCAAGAACTCGGCGCCCTCCTCCATGATGGTGAAGTCGGCGCCGTTGTCCACATCGAAGACCCGGTCGAAGCCCAGGCGGCGCAGGGCGGTGACCATCTTCCCCTCCACGTTGGCGCCGATGGGCAGGCCGAAGCACTCCCCCAGGGTGACCCGGACCGAGGGGGCGGGGCCCACCACCACGTGCTTGGCGGGGTCGTTGAGGGCGGCCCAGACCTTGGCGGTGTCGTCCTTCTCCGAGAGGGCCCCGGTGGGGCAGGCCACGATACACTGGCCGCAGGAGACGCAGTCCACCTCCGCCAGGTCCCGGTCAAAGGCGCAGCCGATGTGGGTGGCGAAGCCCCGGTCGTTGGGGCCGATGACCCCCACCTCCTGGGTGGTCCGGCACACGGCGGTGCACCGGCGGCACAGGACGCACTTGGAGTTGTCCCGGACCAGGTGGGGGGCCGAGTCCTCGATGCGGGGCAGCAGCTCGTCGTTGGCGTAGCGCACGGCATCGATGCCCAGCTCGGCGGCCAGTTCCCGCAGCTCGCAGTGGGCGTTCCGGGCGCAGGTCAGGCAGTCCATCCGGTGGTTGGACAAAATGAGCTCCAGGGTGAGCTGCCGGGAGTGGCGGACCTTCTCGGTGTTGGTCTGGACCTCCATCCCCTCGCTGACCGGGTAGACGCAGGAGGCCACCAGGCTCTTGGCCCCCTTCACCTCCACCACGCAGATGCGGCAGGCGCCGATCTCGTTGACGCCCTTAAGGTAGCACAGGGAGGGGACCTTGATGCCCGCGCTGCGGGCGGCCTCCAGAACGCTGGTCCCCTCGGGGACCGTCACCGGGATATCGTTGATTTTCAGTGTCACCATGTTCTGTTCCATCGTCTTCACCCCTCCTCTAGTGCTTGGAAATGGCGTCGAAGCGGCAGTGATCCATGCAGGTGCCGCACTTGACGCAGGCGTTCTGGTCAATGACGTGGGGCGAGCGGACTACGCCGGAGATGGCCTTGGTGGGGCAGTTGGTGGCGCAGAGAGTGCAGCCCTTGCACTTGCCGGGGTCGATATAGAAGTGGACCAGGTTCTTGCACACCCCGGCGGGGCAGCGCTTCTCCACCACATGGGCCAGGTACTCCTCCCGGAAGTGCTGGAGGGTGGAGAGCACCGGGTTGGGGGCGGTCTGGCCCAGGCCGCACAGGGCGCTGGACTGGATGTGCCGGCACAGCTCCTCGATGGTGGTCAGGTCCTCCAGAGTCCCCTTGCCGTCGGTGATCTTGCACAGCAGGTCGTAGAGGCGCTTGGTGCCGATGCGGCAGGGAGAGCACTTGCCGCAGGACTCGTCCACGATAAACTCCAGGAAGAACTTGGCGATGTCCACCATGCAGTTGTCCTCATCCATGACGATGAGGCCGCCGGAGCCCATCATGGAGCCGATGGCCCCCAGGGAGTCGTAGTCCATGGGAGTGTCGATGAGATCGGCGGGGATGCACCCGCCGGAGGGTCCGCCGGTCTGGGCGGCCTTGAACTTCTTCCCGTTGGGGCAGCCGCCGCCGATGTCCTCGATGACGGTCCGCAGAGGGGTGCCCATGGGGATCTCCACCAGGCCGGTGTTGGTGATCTTGCCCCCCAGGGCGAAGACCTTGGTGCCGGCGGAGCCCCGGGAGCCGATGGCGGTGAAGGCCTCGGGGCCGTGATTGAGAATCCAGGTGATGTTGGCGTAGGTCTCCACGTTGTTGAGGAGGGTGGGCCGCTGGAAGAGGCCCTTGTTGGCCGGGAAGGGGGGCCGGGGATGGGGCTCTCCCCGGCGGCCCTCGATGGAGGTCATGAGGGCGGTCTCCTCGCCGCAGACGAAGGCCCCGGCCCCCAGCCGCAGCTCCAGGTCGAAGTCAAAGCCGCTCTCGAAGATATTCCGGCCCAGCAGGCCGTATTCCCGGGCCTGTCCGATGGCCGCCTCCAGCCGGTGGACGGCGATGGGGTACTCGGCCCGGACGTAGATGTAGCCCTGGTGGGCCCCGATGGCGTAGCCGGCGATGGTCATGGCCTCGATGACGCTGTGGGGGTCCCCCTCCAGCACCGAGCGGTCCATGAAGGCCCCGGGGTCCCCCTCGTCGGCGTTGCAGCAGACGAACTTCACCCCGTCGGGGCTCACGGCGTCGTGGGTCATCTGCCACTTCCGCCCGGTGGGGAAGCCCGCGCCCCCCCGGCCCCGGAGGCCGGAGGCCAGCACGGCGTCGATGACCTGCTGGGGGGTCTGCTCCGTGAGGGCCCGGCCCAGGGCCTCGTAGCCGCCGGCGCCGATATACTCGTCGATGCTCTCGGGGTTGATGACGCCGCAGTTGCGCAGGGCGATGCGGAACTGGTTCTTGTAAAACCGGGTCTCGGAGAGGCTTGTGACCGTCTCGGCGCTCTCCCCCTCCTTGTGGAGGAGCCGCTGGACGATGCGGCCCTTGACAATGTGCTCGGAGACGATCTCCGGCACGTCCTCCGGGGTGACGTGGGTGTAGAAGGCCCCCTCGGGGTAGACCAGCACCACCGGGCCCATGGCGCACAGGCCGAAGCAGCCGGTCTTCACTACCCGGGCCTCCTGGTTCATCCCCTGGGCCAGGAGCTCCTCCTCAAACCGCTGGATGATCCTGGGGCTGTTGGAGGAGGAGCAGCCGGTGCCGGTGCACACCAGGATGTGGGATCGGACAAAGTTCATCTTCCTTCCCCCCTGTCATTCTGCCGCCCCGATGGTGTACTCCACCACGGGGCTGTGGTTGACCAGATGCTCGGCCACAATGCGGGGCACCTTCTCCGGGGTGAGCTTCACATAGGTCACCTTCTCCTCCCCGGGGACATAGACCTCGGCGATGGGCTCCAGCCGGCACACGCCGATGCACCCGGTCTGGGTCACGGCCACATGTTGGAGGCCCCGCTTGGACACCTCCTCCAAAAAGGCGGACAGCACCGGCCGGGCCCCCGCCGCAATGCCGCAGGTGGCCATGCCCACCACCACCCGGATGTCCTCGTCGCTCTGCTCCCGCAGGTCAATCTGCCGCTGCATCCGTTCCCGGATGGCTCTGAGTTCTTCCAGACTTTTCATGTCGTTCCCTCCCTGACGGTATCCAGTCTCGTTCCGCGCTCCGGCGGGGCCTCCGGCCGCAGTCCGGCCTCCCCCTCGGCCACATAGCCCTCCATCCACTGGGCCACCTCCGGCAGAGAGAGGGGGACCTCCGGCCCCAGGATGGCCCGGACCTGGGCGGTGTCAAAGGTAAAGGCGCCCTGCGGCCCCTTGTGCATATAGGTCAGCTCGGTCTCCCCGGACAGGCCCTGGGCCAGCAGGGCCACCGTGGCCGCTAGGTCCCCCAGGGGCGGGCAGTCGATGTGCCCGGCGTGGAAGACGGCGGTGACAGTGGTGCCCACCCCCTCCCGGCTCTCCACCGCCAGCGTGCCGCCGGTCTGCTCCGCCGCCAGCCGCAGCAGGGGCAGGCCCATCCCCACCTTCCGGGTGGTGCGGGTGGTGGTGAAGGGGTCGGTGACCCGGGCCAGGAGCTCCGGGGACATCCCCCGGCCGTCGTCGGCCACGGTGAGGGTGATCTCGCCGTCCGCCTCCTCCACCCCCAGGGCCACATGCCGGGCCCCGGCGGCCAGGGAGTTCTGGGCGATGTCCAGCAGGTGGAGAGACAGCTCCTTCATGGCATCCCCTCCCGGCCGGTCAGTCGTATTTCTCCAGAATTCCGCCCACCAGATCGGGGGTCAGGCGGCCGTAGACGTCGTTGTTGATCATCATCACCGGGGCCAGACCGCAGGCGCCGATGCACCGGCAGGCGTCCAGGGAGAACTTCCCGTCGGGGGTGATGGCCCCGGAGCGGATGCCCAGGTGCTTTTCCACGGCGGCCAGCACGTCGGACGCCCCCTTGACGTAGCAGGCGGTGCCCAGGCACAGGCTGATCTGGTACTTCCCCTTGGGGTTCAGGGTGAACTGCGCGTAGAACGAGGCCACCCCGTAGACCTCGCTGAGGGGGATGTCCAGCCCCTCTGCCACCATGATCTGGACCTCCTCCGGCAGGTAGCCGAAGATCTCCTGGGCCGCCTGAAGCACCGGCATGGTGGCCCCGGGCTGTCCCTTGTGGGCCTCGATGACCGCCCGCAGTCGCGCCTCCTGCTCCTCCGTCCCGCTGTAGGGCACCACGGTCTTCACGTTTGGCATAGTCGGGTTCCTCCTTTTTCCTTCCCGTCCGAATCACGAGAACGCCCGGCGATCCCGCCGGGCGAAGTATCGTAAGCTCTATTGTACCTGTTCCCGCCGTCAAATTCAACAGATTTCTTTGAGAAATCCAAGAATCTTTTGCTCGGGCGTCCAAGGGCCTGTTGGAAAACGGCAGCGGGCTGGCAGCCGTGTTCCAACAGGCCCTAAAAAGGAAGGAATTTACCTCCCGCCCCGGCGCAGCCAGTCCAGCACGGCCTGGGGGGTGGGGGCGGGGACCTCCATCCACTGGTGGGCGTCCTGGATCTGATCCAGATAGTGGGCGTCGGAGCCGGTGAGAAAGCGCACCCCCTCCAGGTCCCGCCGGCGCTGGAAGAGGTCCGGCGGGCAGCGGCGGGAGACCTCCGCCAGGGGGAAGCCCAGGGCGGGGTCCCACAGGCCCAGGTTGGAGAGCAAAGAGAAGCTGTCCCGGTCGATGTGGGCGGGGTAGGCCACACCGCCGCAGGATTCCGCCAGGGTGTGGACCTCGTAGACGCCGATATCGGCGGCCCCGGCGAGAAGCCGGGGCTCCTCCCCCAGGACGCGGTCGTCCACGTCCATGCGGACCTGCCGGCCGAAGATTTCCGGGTCGTTGCCCCGGTCCCCCAGCCGGGGGTAGACCAGGTCCTGGAAGGCCATGGCCTGGTCCAGACCGGGAAAGAGGCAGATCACATGGACCTCCTCCAGAGTGCACAGCTCCATGCCCGGCAGGGCCAGCAGGCCGTACGCCCGGGCGGCGGCGCAGAAGGCGGGGCAGTTGCCGCAGGTGTTGTGGTCGGTGAGGGCGGCCACATCCAGCCCGGCCAGGCGGCACAGGCCGGCCACGGCGGCGGGGGTCATGGCCAGGTCCCCGCAGGGGGAGAGGCAGGAGTGAAAATGAAAGTCAAAGGCCAGCCGGATGGGGTCCGCCTCCTCTCAGGTATGGAATGGGCTGCTGGCGGCTATCTTAAGAGGTCCTTCAGGGCGGCGGCGGTGTCAAAGGAGGACCGCTTGGTCCCCAGGAGGTTGATGCTCTGCTGCTGGGCCCGGCGGAGCAGAGCCTCGTCGGGGCGCACATCCTCGGTGAGCACCACGCAGGCTGCGTCGGTCATCAGGGCCACGGCGGCCACATTCTGGTTGGACATGATGGTCAGCCAGGCGTCCCCCGCCTTGGCCCGGCCCATGACCCAGGAGAGCAGATCTCCCACATAGCCGCCGGTGACCTCCCGGCCGGGCTCCGGGAGGCAGAAGGACTGCAAGGCCAGGATATTGGCCAGTTCGCTTACCGTCAAGGGCTGGACCCTCCTTCCTTGGAATGGGAGCCGCCCCGGTGCTCCGGCGTCCTCCGCTGCCGGAAGGGGGCGGGCAGGTATTCGTCGGCCTCTCCGGCCCCGGCCATGTACTGCATCCGCTCCCGGACCTTGAAGATGCAGTCCTCCAGAGAGGCCCGGCCCAGGACCACATCCTCGGCCAGGGCGTGGCAGGAGGGGGCCCCGCAGGAGCCGCAGTCCAGGCCGGGGAGGCTGTGGAAGAGCTCGTCGATCCTCAAAAGCTTCTCCATGGCGGCCCCCCGGTCCTGGTCCAGGCGCAGGGCGGGGTGGTACTGGAGCTCCCGGTCCCCCTTCACCAGGTCCCGGTCGGGGCCCTGGAGGTTGAAGCGGTTCCGGGACACCGGCAGGCCCCGCATCAGGTTCTTGATGCGCATCCGGGCCCCGTAGGGGTTCTCCACTGTGAAGCAGCCCCCCACGCAGCCCTGGGTGCAGGCCCGCAGCTCGATAAAGCCGGCCTCAGGCAGGCGGCCGTCCTCAATCTCCTCCAGCATACGGATGCAGTTCTCAATTCCGTCCACCGCCAGGTAGCTCTGGCCCAGCCGGGCGGCCGACTCGCCGCCGCAGTAGGCCCAGCCCACCCCCATAATGCCCGCCGAGGACAGATTCCGCCGCTCCTTCAGGTGCCGCATGGGGCCCAGGAGCCGGAGGTAGAGGTCCCGGATGGAGAAGGCCCCGTCCAGCACCGGCTTCTGGAGGTATTCCGGGGCGTGGGCGGCGGTGACCTGGGAGGAGCAGGGGACGATGGAGAAGACCCCGATCTCCTCCGGGGGCAGGCCAGTCTCGGCGGCGGCCTCCCGGCGGGCCAGGATGGCGGCCAGCTCCACCGGCGTGATGGTGGCGGCGATGTTGGGGATGAGCTTGGGAAAGCGCATCCGAATCAGCCGCAGGACGGTGGGGCAGGCCGAGGAAATCTGGGGAACCGGCCCCTCCCCGCCGTCCCGGAGGCTCCGGCGGGCGTAGTCGGAGAGGATTTCGGCGGCCCGGGCCGTCTCGTAGACCTTCTGGAAGCCGACCTCCAGCAGGGCGCTGAGGACGATGTCGACGTCCCCAAGGTTCTGGAACTGTCCATAGAGGGCGGGCTCCGGCAGGGCCACCCGGAACTTGTACTTCTCCAGCTTCTCCAGGCTGTCGCTGACGGACTTCACCGCCTTGTGGGGGCAGACCTGGATGCACTTGCCGCAGTCAATGCACCGCTCGTTGAGGATGGCGGCCTTCCCCCGGCGGACCCGGATGGCCTCGGTGGGGCAGTTCTTGATGCAGGTGGTGCAGCCCCGGCAGCGCTTGTATTCCAATATAACGGAGTGCTTCATCATTCCCGTTTCCCCCCAGTCGGGCCCAATCGGGGCGGGAGAGGGCTCCCACCCAGTCAGGCGATGTGAATGCGCATGGTCACCGTGGTGCCCACGCCCACGGTGGTGTCGATCTCCATTTCGTCGGAGTAACGTTTCATGTTGGGCAGGCCCATACCGGCGCCGAAGCCCAGGTCCCGGGCCACGTCCCCGGCGGTGGTGAAGCCCTCCTCCATAGCCTTGTCCACGTCGGGGATGCCGGGGCCCTGGTCCACCAGGCGGATGGTGATGGCGTCCATGCCCACCGTCACCTCCACATGGCCGCCGTCGGCGTGGATGACCATGTTGATTTCCCCCTCGTACATGCAGATGGAGGCCTTGCGGATGACCTCCGGGGGGAGGTCCAGTTTTTTCAGGGCCATTTTCATCTGGCTGGAGGCCTCCCCCGCCTGGAGCAGGTCCCCGCCGTCCACCTGATAGGTCAGCTTCAGATCTCCCATGGCTCACTCCCCCGCCAGGCCCCGGCTGTAGAGCAGGCCGCAGGCGATGAACATCCGCAGCGCGGAGCGCATGACCACAATGTCCCGCTCCCGGGCCAGCTCCACGATGTCTGGCCCGGGGAGCTTGCCCCGGACGAAGACGATGCACTTCATGTCCATCATCTCGGCGGTGCGGACCACCTGAGGGTTGACCATGCCGGTGAGGAGGAGGCCCTGGTCCTTGACGTAGGCCAGCACATCGCTCATGAAGTCGCTGGCGCAGGCGGAGCGGACCTCCCGGTCCAGCGCCTCCTCGCCACAGAGCACCGTGGCCTGGAGGGTATCCCGGATCTCGTACAGGTACATAAGCGTTCCCCTTTCCGCGGTCCCGGCGGGACCGTGTGACGCCGCCGGATGCAGCCGGCGGGTGTGGATTCCCTGGCAGGCCTATTCTATCACATTTTTCCGGCGGATGGAACCAATTTTTCATTTTTGGAACCACACCCTTTGGGGGACGGGACTGGGAAGGCAAAATATTCATTGGTATTCTATCTAAATTGCATAAATCCGGGGAGGCCGCCGAAGAAAGGCTTGATTTTTTTCGGGAAGAGTTGTATAATCTTGCAGATAACAGGCCCGGACCGGGCCGAATCAAGGAGAGAATGCACATGAAACTGAAAAAAGTCCTTGGGCTGGCCCTGAGCGCCGCCCTCAGCCTCAGCCTGCTGGCCTCCTGCGCCGGCGGCAGCGCCGAGACCCCCGCCCCCGAGAGCACCACCCCCGTGGAGCCTGCTCCCTCCGCGTCCGCCCCCGCCGAGACCGGCGGCTACGGCGACTTCACCTCCGGCCTGATTGAGCCCGGGCAGCTCATCATGGTGACCAACGCCTCCTTTCCCCCCTATGAGATGACGGACGACAACAACAACGTCATCGGTATCGACCCTGAGATCGCCCAAGCCATCGCCGACAAGCTGGGCCTGGAGCTGGTCATCGACAACATCGACTTTGACGCCGCACTCATCTCCGTCCAGGAGAACCGGGCCGACGTGATGCTGGCCGGCCTGACCTACAACGCCGACCGGGACCTGGTGATGGACTTCACCGACCCCTACGCCACCGGCGTCCAGGTCATCATCGTCCGGGGGGGCGACACCACCATTGCCGGCACCAACGACGATCTGCAGCTGGTGGACGCTGACGGCAACGTGCTGGAGGACATTCAGATCGGCGTGCAGCGGGGTACCACCGGCGAGATGTACTGCCAGGATGCCCACGGCGTGGACCATGTGACCAGCCTGGACAACGGTTCCGTGGCGGTGCAGGCCCTGCTCAACGGTCAGGTGGACTGCGTGGTCATCGACAACGGCCCCGCCCAGGAATATGTGGCTGCTACCTCCGGTCTGGAGATTCTGGATGGCGCCTATGTGGTCGAGGACTACTGTGCCGCCGTGGACGAGGGCAACGAGGTCCTGCTCCAGGCGGTGAACACCGCCCTGAACGAGCTGATTGCCGACGGCACCGTTCAGGCCATTATGGATAAGTACATCACCGCCGAGTAATCTGCAATCTCGTCGAAATTCCGCAAAAGGGGCGGCCCCAGCCGCCCCTTTTGCGGCAATGTTGATACAGAGAAGGAGGGACCGCCCATGGATTTGGCCCAGACCTATGAGCTGTGGCGGGGAATGATGCGGGACGGCGTCTCCCTGGAGTGGTGGCAGACCTTTTTTGTCCGCTTCTACCAGGCTTTCCTGGAGGCGGACCGCTGGCAGTCCTATCTGGAGGGGGTGGGCATTACCCTGCTGACCACGGCCATCGCCCTGGCCATAGGCGTGGCGCTGGGAGTGGTGGTGGCCATGCTCCGCACCGCCCACGACCAGCAGCGTCCAGGCAGGCCCCGGAACCCGGTGTTGGGTGCAGCCAACGCCCTGTGCAAGGTGTATGTCACTGTCATCCGGGGCACCCCCATGATGGTGCAGATTCTCATTATGGGGCTGGTGATCTTTTCTAGCAGCCGGAACTTCACCGCTGTGGGGGCCCTGACCCTGGGTATCAACTCGGGGGCCTATGTGGCGGAGATCATCCGGGGGGGCCTCATGTCCCTGGACTCGGGGCAGATGGAGGCGGGGCGCTCTTTGGGGCTGAACTACTTCGACACCATGCGCTTCATCGTCATCCCCCAGGCATTCAAGGCCATTCTCCCATCTCTGGGCAACGAGTTCATTGTCCTGCTGAAGGACACCTCCATGATCTCCATCATCGGCGGGCAGGAGCTAACCTTCTTTGCCCGGAACATCGTCACCCGCACCTATGACGCCATGATGCCCCTTCTGGGGGCGGCGGCCATCTACCTCGCCCTGGTGCTGATCTTTACCTGGCTCCAGGGGAAGCTGGAAAGGAGGCTGCGTCAGAGTGATCGACGTTGAGCATTTGAGCAAATCCTTCGGGAAGAACCTGGTTCTGGACGACATCAGCGAGCACATCCAGGAGGGGGAGAAGGTGGTCATCATCGGCCCCTCCGGCTCGGGCAAGTCCACCTTTCTGCGCTGCCTCAACCTGCTGGAGGAGCCCAGCGCCGGTACCATCACCTTCGACGGCGCCGTCATCACCGGCCCCAAGGTGGACATCGACGCCGTCCGGCGGCAGATGGGCATGGTGTTTCAGCACTTCAACCTCTTCCCCAACATGACCATCCGCAAAAACATCACCCTGGCCCCGGTGCGTACCAAGCTCATGAGCCAGGCCGAGGCCGACGAGACCGCCACGACCCTCCTCCGGCGGGTGGGGCTGGAGGAGAAGGCCGGCGCCTACCCCGCCCAGCTCTCTGGCGGCCAGAAGCAGCGCATCGCCATCGTCCGGGCCCTGGCCATGAAGCCCAAGCTCATGCTCTTTGACGAGCCCACCTCCGCCCTGGACCCAGAGATGGTGGGCGAGGTGCTGGAGGTCATGAAGGAGCTGGCCCAGGAGGGCATGACCATGGTGGTGGTCACCCACGAGATGGGCTTTGCCCGGGAGGTGGGCACCCGGGTCCTCTTCATGGACGGGGGCCACATCCTGGAGCAGAACGAGCCCCACGCCTTCTTCGCCCACCCCAGAGAGGCGCGGACCCGGGAGTTTTTGTCCAAGGTCCTGTAATGCTGCGCGGTCCCGCTCGGCCCAAGGCCGGGCGGGACTTTTTTCAGGCAGGAACGGCCTTGCAATCGGCGGAAAAAGCGGGTATCATAGTGTCTGCGGAAGAATCCGCCGCACGAAAGGGAGGATTTGCCCATGATTTTTGACACCCACGCCCACTACTATGACGCCGCCTTTGACCCGGACCGGGACGCTCTCCTTTCCGCCCTTCCGGAGCGGGGGGTGGACCTGGTGGTCTGCCCCGGCTGCGACCTGGAGAGCTCCCGGGCCGCCCTGGCCCTGGCGGAGCGGTATGACTATTTCTACGCCGCCGTGGGCTTCCACCCGGAGAACCTGGAGGGGGCGGCCCTCACCGAACTGGACCAGGTCCGCGACCTGGCCGCCCACTCCAAGGTGAAGGCCATCGGCGAGATCGGCCTGGACTATTACTGGGTGAAGACCCCGGAGGACCGGGCCTTCTCCCGGGACTTTTTCGACGCCCAGCTCTCCCTGGCGGAGGAGCTGGACCTGCCGGCGGTGGTCCACGACCGGGACGCCCACCGGAACTGCCTGGACATCGTCCGGGCCCATCCCAACGTCCGGGGGGTCTTTCACTGCTGCGCCCTCAGCGTGGAGGACGCCAAGGTGGCGGTGGATTTGGGCTGGATGCTCTCCTTCACCGGCAACCTCACCTTCCCCAACGCCCGGCGGGGGCCTGAGGTGGTACAGTGGATGCCTTTGGACCGGCTGATGCTGGAGACCGACGCCCCCTACATGGCCCCGGCGCCCCACCGGGGGGAGCGGTGCGACTCCACATTAATCCCTCTCACTGCCGCCACAGTGGCCCAGCTTCGGGGCCTGACGGTGGAGGAGGTCCTGGCCCTCACTCTGGAGAACGGCAAGCGGTTCTTCGGCATCCAGTGACCCAAAGGAGGCATATGTTATGGAGACCATCACTTACGAATACGGCGGGGGGCTCTACGTCAACCTGACCAACCGCTGCGACTGCGCCTGCGTTTTCTGCCTGCGGCACAACGGCCACAGGGGGAGCATCTACGCCGGCGACCTGTGGCTGGACCATGAGCCCACCCGGGAGGAGGCCCTGGCCGATCTCCTGGCCCGGGATCTGGCCGGCTACCCCGAGATCGTGTTTTGCGGCTTTGGGGAGCCCACCTTCCGCATCGACGACATCCTGTGGCTGGTGGATCGCATGAAGGAGCGGGCGCCGGGCCTGCCGCCCATCCGCATCAACACCAACGGCCACGCCAACCTCATCCAGGGCCGGGACGTGTGCCCCGACCTCCAGGGCCGCATTGACGTCCTCTCCATCTCCCTCAACGGCGCCACGGCGGAGGAATATGTGGCGGTGACCCGGCCCCGGGACGGGGTCCGGGCCTGGGAGGCCATGCTGGACTTCACCCGGGAGGCAGTGGAGTATGTGCCGGAGGTAGTGATGACCATTGTGGACAAGGACAAGTCCCCGGAGGAGATCGCCGCCTGCCGGGCCCTCTGCGAGGGCCTGGGGGCCCGGTTCCGGGTGCGCAGCTACATCGAGGACTAGGGCTTGTTTGAAACATGTCAACATGCCCAACCGGCGGGTCTTTTGCCCCCTGGACGGCGCAATTTTTCCTT
>NZ_CALXGA010000019.1 GCF_944387725.1 uncultured Intestinimonas sp.
TGTAGCTTAGGCACGAGATGGAGGGAAAGCCGGACTGGCTGTCCGGCTTTCCTGTCCAAATTTATTGTAATAGGAGGTTTGCCATGTCCCCGCTCTTTGCCCGTCTGCGCGGAAAGAAAAGCGCCGCCCCCTTCTGCACCGCCGTGGTCCCTGCGGCGGGCTCCTCCACCCGGATGGGGGAGGACAAGGTGCTGCTCTCCCTGGGGGACCGGCCGGTGCTTATCCGCACTCTGCTGGCCCTGGAGGCGTGTCCCCTCATCCACGAGATTGTGGTGGTGACTCGGGAGGACCTCATCGTCCCGGTGAGCCAGCTATGCAGGGATTATGCCCTGGAGAAGGTCCGCAGCATCGTAGCGGGAGGCGCCACCCGGACGATCTCGGTGCTCTCCGGTCTCCGGGAGGCCAGCCGGGAGGCTCAGCTCATCGCCATCCACGACGGGGCCCGGCCCTTTGTCACCCAGGAGGTGCTGGAGGCGGTGCTCCGAAAGGCGGCGGAGTGCGGCGCGGCAGCCCCGGCGGTGCCTGTGGCCGATACCATCAAGCGAGCCCGAGACGACTTGGTGGAGGAGACCCTGGACCGGGAGGGCCTCTTCGCCGTCCAGACCCCCCAGGTCTTTGAGGCATCCCTCATCAAGGCCGCCCTTGGGAAGGCGGCGGCGGAGGGGCTCGCCCTCACCGACGACTGCGCCGCTGTGGAGCGCCTGGGCATGACCGTGGCCCTCACCCCCGGAGATCCGGCCAACCTCAAGCTCACCACCCCCGGGGACCTGGCCCTGGGGCTGGGCATTTTACAGGAAAGGGGAGCGCTGCTGTGAGCGCCTTTCGTATAGGACATGGCTATGACGTCCACCGCCTGGTCCCGGGCCGGAGGCTGATCCTGGGCGGGACGGAGATCCCCTTTGACCGGGGCCTGCTGGGCCACTCCGACGCAGACGTGCTGACCCACGCCGTCATGGACGCCCTTCTGGGGGCGGCCGGTCTGGGGGACATTGGAAAGCTCTTCCCGGACAGCGACCCGGCCTATGCCGGCGTCTCCAGCCTGCTCCTTCTGGACCGGGTGGCTCAACGCATCCGGGAGGCGGGCTGGCAGGTGGGCAATGTGGACGCCACCGTCATTGCCCAGCAGCCTAAGCTAGCTCCCTATCTCCCCCAAATGCGCCAGAACCTGGCCCGGCGCCTGGGGGTGCTCCAGGAGCAGATCAATGTCAAGGCCACCACCGAGGAGGGCCTGGGCTTTACCGGCGCGGGAGAGGGCATGGCCGCCCACGCGGTGTGCCTGCTGGAGCGTCTGGATGGATCAGGGAGATAGGAAGGGGATGGGCGTTTTTTCAAGCCGCTGTTTTCCCCAACTGTACCCTGTAGGCGGCTGAAGCGCTTGAAGGTTAAGGGCAGCAGCGAACAAAGACCGCCTGACGGCTTTGTGCGGCGCTGCCCGCCGGGCCGGCCCCTTTTCTCTGTGGCAGCGGAGCAGCTGTGGCATATGCTGGTATGAGGGGAACGGTCCTTCCGCCGTATCCCCGGAGAAAGGAGCTGTGCCATGGTCTACTATCTCATCGTGTGCCGCTCGCTGACCTATGCCCAGCGGACGGCCGCGGTTCTGGAGCGCGCGGGGATCACGGCCCGCATCCTCCGCGCACCGAAAAGCATCGCCGGCGAGGGGTGCGGCTACGCGGTGAAGGTATCCGAGCGCCGTCTTGCCCAGTCGCTGGTGCTCCTCAACCGTGCGGGCCTCCCGCCCAAGGGCGTCTTCATCATGGAGGCGGACGGCAGCTATCGCGAGGTGTGGCTATGATCTATCTGGACGCCGCCGCCACCACCCTGCAAAAGCCAGCCGCTGTGCCCCGGGCCTCGGCCTGGGCCATGACCCACATGTCCAGCCCCGGCCGGGGCGGACACGCCGCCGCCATGCTGGCGGCTGAGACCGCCTTTGCCTGCCGGAAGGCCGCTGCCGGACTCTTCCATGTGGAGGCGCCAGACCGGGTGGTCTTCACCATGAACGCCACCCACGGCCTCAACATTGCCATCCGCTCCCTGGTGAAGCCGGGGGACACCGTGCTCATCTCCGGCTACGAGCACAACGCCGTGACCCGGCCCCTGGCGGCCATCCCCAATGTGACGGTGAAGGTGGCCGCCTCCCGGCTCTTTGCGCCGGGGGCCATCCTGAGCCGGTTCCAGGAGCTGCTCACCCCGGAGGTCTCCTGCGTCATCTGCAACCATGTCTCCAACGTCTTCGGCTATGTACTGCCGGTGGAAGAGCTCTCCGGCCTGTGCCTGCGGCGGGGAGTCCCCTTTATCCTGGACGCCTCCCAGTCTGCCGGGACCCTTCCCGTCCACATGGACCGGCTCCGGGCCGCCTTCATCGCCATGCCGGGGCACAAGGGGCTCTACGGGCCCCAGGGCACCGGGCTGCTGCTGTGCGGCCACGAGGCCGTCCCCCTGCTCCAGGGGGGCACAGGCTCCCTCTCGGCCCAGCAGGAGATGCCGGACTTCCTCCCGGACCGGCTGGAGGCCGGCACCCACAACCTCACGGGCATTGCCGGACTCCTGGAGGGGCTCCACTTTGTCCAGCGCAGGACCCCGGAGGCCATTCTGAACCACGAGCGGACCCTCACCGCCCGGTGCGCCGAAGCCCTCTCCGCCATCCCGGGGGTGACGGTCTACGCCGCCCCCCGGCTCTTCAGCCAGGCGGGGGTGCTGTCCTTCCAGGTGGAGGGCCTGGACTGCGAGGCGGCGGCGGAGCGCCTGGGGGCCCGGGGCATCGCCGTCCGGGCGGGGCTCCACTGCGCCCCTCTGGCCCACCGCTCCGCCGGGACCCTGGAGGCCGGCACCGTTCGGGCCAGCTTCTCCGCCTTCAATACCGCCCGAGAAGCCGAGCTCCTGGCCGGAGCAGTAGCCCAGATTGCCCGGGAGTGAGGCGGGTACGGTTTTTTCCAAGGCGTGCGGAAAAGCGCGGCACTGCGCCATGCGCTTCCGCACGCTTTTTTTCTGCCATTTTCGTAAGAGTTTAGGGAAATTTCATTTGCCGGGTCCTTGCCATTTTCCCGGGGATCAAGTATAATAACAAAATGGGCGGACACCGTTTGACGGCGTGCGCCCAGGAGCACATAACTAAGATGTGGGAGACTTTGGAAATGACTGACTTTTTACAGCGGATGTTTCACTACATCCAGACCTACAACATTTCCATCTGGGACGTGGCGGACATCGCCATCGTGGCCTATGTCGTCTACCGCATCCTGATTCTGGTCCGGCGCAGCCGCACGGCCCAGGTGGCCAAGGCCATCCTGCTGTTGCTGATTGTGCTGGCCGTAGCCTCCTGGCTCCCCCTCCGGGTGGTCTACTTCGTCCTCAGCAATCTGTTGACCATGGGGGCCCTGGCCCTGATCGTGGTGTTTCAGCCGGAGATCCGCCGGTTTCTGGAGCAGCTGGGCAGCAGCAGCCTGGGGGATATGTTCAGCAGGGAGGAGGCCCCCCCGGAGGTGGAGGCGGCCATTGCCCAGACCGTCCAGGCCTACACCTCCCTGTCCAAGGACAAGGTGGGGGCCCTGATGGTCTTCGAGCGGAAGGTTCCCCTGGATGACATCATCAAGACCGGCACGCCTTTGAAGTCCACGGTGAACGCCGAGCTGCTGAAGAATCTCTTCTGGAACAAGGCCCCCCTCCACGACGGGGCGGTCATCGTCCGAAACGGCCATATCGTGGGGGCGGGCTGCGTGCTGCCCCTGTCGGGCAACGTCAACCTCTCCCGGGATCTGGGGATGCGCCACCGGGCCGGCATCGGCATGAGCGAGAACTCCGACGCCGTGGTAGCCATCGTCTCTGAGGAGACCGGCTCCATCTCCGTGGCGGAGAACGGGATGCTCAAGCGGCACCTGGCGCCGGAGACCCTGGAGCGGCTTCTGCGCAACGAGCTTCTGCCCCAGCAGGAACCCACAAAGACCGGAGGAAGGCTCTCCTCGCTATTCAAGTCGAAAAAAGGTGACAAGAACGATGGGGAAAAAACTCACGGAAAATAAAGCCTTCAATATCATTCTCGCCATCCTCATCGCTCTGGGACTGTGGGTTTATGTGACCACCCTGGACACCAATGTGGGAGAGATCACGGTGCGGAGCATCCCTGTGACCGTGGTGGGCGAGGAGGTCCTGGCCAGCAAGGGTCTGATGCTGGACGTGGGTTCCGGCGGCCTGACGGTAAGCGCCAGGGTCAGCGGCAACCGGGACGCCCTGGTGAGCATGGTCATGGACCCCGCCCAGTATTTCACCGCCACCATCAATGTCACCGAGATCGACGAGCCGGGGAGCTACGACCTGAGTTGCACCGTCACGCCGGTCAACTCCCTCTTCAGCCTCAACAGCGTCCAGGTGCTGGACCAGGAAGGGCAGACCGTACGGGTGACGGTTTCCCGCCTGCTCTCCGCCCAGGTCCCGGTCCGGGCCGTCTTTGAGGGGACGGTGGACGAGGCCAACGGCTACCGGGCCAACCCTGCGGAGGTCACCCCCAACACCATCCGCATCCAGGGCCCCGAGGAGCTGGTCAGCCAGGTCTCCTATGCCCAGGTGATCATTACTGGGGAAAACCTCACCAGGACCTACAGCGGGGAGCTGGGCTTCCAGCTCATGACTGAGGACGGGCAGGTGGTGGACGGCGAGGGCATCACCACCAACGTGGATACGGTGAGCGTGGTGCTGCCGGTGGTCAAGACCCTGGAGCTGCCCCTGGCGGTGCAGTTTGTCTATGGAGGCGGCGTAACCGAGGAGAACTTCGACCGCTATGTCACCTATGAGATCAGCCCCTCCACCATTCAAATCTCCGGCGACGAGGCCGACGTGACCCCCCTGGAGGGCTCCTCCATCACCCTGGGAGAGATCGACCTGGCCCAGGTGATTCAGGAGAACCAGACCTATACCTTCCCCATTGAGCTCTCCCCGGAGCTCACCAACGACAGCGGAATCACCCAGGCCACCGTCACCATCACCGTCAGCGGTCTGGAGACCAAGACGGTGGAGACCTCCAACATCCAGATCATCAATAAGCCGGAGGGCTTCACCGCCACCCCGGTGACCCAGACCCTCCAGGTCCAGGTCCGGGGCCCGGCATCCTCCCTGGAGGAGGTGGACGGCTACCAGATCCGGGTGGTGGTGGATCTGGAGGGGGAGACCCTCCGGCAGGCCCAGTTCCCCTTTACCCCCCGCATCTATCTGGACGGGGATGGGAGGTGCGGTGTGGTGCGCTCTGGCACCTCCGGGGGATACATTGTAGTGGTCAACATCCAAGCGGAATAAAATAGGAGAATCGTTATGACACAGACAGCACAAGTGACACAGATCTTTCCCAACGGCACCGCCCAGGTGGCGGTGATCCGCCAGGGGGCCTGCGCCCACAACTGTTCCGAGTGCGGCGGCTGCATGACCGCCGCCCAGCCCACCGTCACCGCCCTGGCCCAGAACTCTGTAGGCGCCCGGGAGGGGGAATTGGTGGTGGTGGAGACCGAGAACGCCCAGCTCATGGGCATCATCGCCTTTGTCTATCTGGTGCCCATGGCCCTGCTCATCGCCGGCTATCTGGCGGCCCAGGCCGCCGGCCTCACCCAGGGCTGGTGTATCCTGGCGGCGGTGGCCGCCTTCGCCGTGAGCATCCTGCTGGTGGTGGCCCTAGACCGGAGCGTCAAGCGGCGCCATGCCCTCCAGTTCCGCATCGTGGCCGTGCAGGAGATCTGATGTTCGGCTATGTGCTCCCCCTTCGGGGAGAGCTGAAGGTCCGGGAGCTGGAGGCCTACCAGGGACTCTACTGCGGCCTCTGCCACACCCTGGGACGGCGGTACGGTTTTTTCGCCCGGTGGCTGCTCAACTATGACTTCACCTTTCTGGCCATGGTCCTCGCTCCGGCGTCGGACCGGCCGGAGCTCCGGCGGCGGCGCTGTGTGGCCTGCCCGCTTCGGGGCAAGCGGGTGTGTACGCCACGGGAGAGCCTGGATCTGGCCGCCGACGAGAGCCTGGTGCTCACCTACTGGAAGCTGCGGGACGCGGTGGAGGACAGCTCCTTTCTGCGGGGTCTGCCGGCCCGGTTCTTCGCGCTCTTTTTCCGGCCGGCCTATCGAAAGGCGGAGGGACGCTGTCCCGGCTTTGCCCGGCAGACCGCGGCCTGCCTGGGAGAGCTCCGGGCCCTGGAGAGCCAAGGGATTGCCTCCATGGACCGGGCGGCGGACACCTTCGCCCGCATCCTGCGGGCCGCAGCCCCCATTACGGGGGACCCGGTCCGGGACCGGGCGGCGGAACAGCTTCTCTACCATGTGGGGCGCTGGATTTATCTGTTGGACGCCTGGGACGACCTGGAGGAGGACCGGCGGCTGGGTGGGTATAATCCCTATGCCGCCCGCTTTCCCGACGGACCGGAGGCGCACCGGGAGGAGGTGCGGCTTACCCTGCGCCACTCGCTGAACCTGGCGGTGTCCGCCTGCAACCTGACCGACTTCGGGCCGTGGAACGGCCTGATCTGGAACATTCTCTGCCTGGGCCTGCCCATGGTGGAGGAGGCCGTCTTCACGGGACAGTGGCGGCAGCTGAAGAAAAAGACGGGGAGAAACAGACATGAACGATCCTTATAGCGTTCTGGGGGTGGACCCCAGCGCCAGTGACGACGAGATCAAGCGGGCCTACCGGGAGCTGGCCCGAAAATATCACCCGGACAACTATCAGAACAACCCTCTGGCCGACCTGGCGGAGGAGAAGATGAAGGAGATCAATGAGGCCTACGAGGCCATCAACAAGATGCGCTCCGGCGGAGGGGGCGGAGGCTACCAGAGTGCCTATCAGCAGTCCGGCTACCGGCAGCAGAGCTCCTACGCCTCCTCCGGCAGCAGCCTGTACGCCCGGGTCCGGCAGTCCATCAACCTGGGGAACCTCTCCCAGGCGGAGGAGCTTTTGAGTACCGCCCCCAGCCAGGACGCCGAGTGGCACTTCCTCATGGGGAGCATCGCCTACCGCAAGGGCTGGCTGGACGAGGCCGCCCAGCAGTATCAGATCGCCTGCAACATGGATCCCAACAATCTGGAGTACCGGCAGGCTTTCAACCTGATGCGGCAGGGAGGACAGGCCTACCGGCCCTATGGCTACGGCGCGGGCGGCATGGACGCCATGGACTGCTGCACCACCATGCTGTGCCTCAACTGCCTGTGCGGCGGGTGCGGACATTAAAGAGATGAGACAGTCTAAAAGCGCCGGAGCCGTGGCCCTGACCGCCCTGCTGACGGCCCTGTCCCTGGTGATCCTCTATCTCTCCGTCCTGGTCCCCACAGGCAGGATGGGCGTGGTGGCCGTGGCTGGGCTTCTGCCCGCCGCCGCCGTGATCTCCGGGGGGCCTGCCGCAGGGGGCCTGTGCTATGCCGCGGCCTCCATCCTGGCCCTGATTCTGCTGCCGGACAAGGGAAACGCCCTGCTGTATCTGCTGTTTTTCGGCCTTTACCCCCTGGTGAAGTATGCCGTGGAGCGGCTGGGGCGGCTGCCCCTGGAGCTGGTGCTCAAGCTGGCCTTCTTCAACGTCATGCTCACGGTGTTCTGGTTCGGACTCCAGGCCATCTTTCTCTCGGCCCTGCCGCCGGCGGCGGCGGACACCGCTCTCTGGGTCCTCTACCCGGCGGGAAATGTGGTCTTTTTGGCCTACGACTTCGGCTTCAGCAAGCTGATTGCCTTTTATGTGGTCCGGGTGGACCAGCCCATGCGCCGGCGACGGCGCTGAATGAACATCCAGGAAAAGAAAGGGGGACTGCCTGTGGTGCGAAGCATGACCGGCTACGGCAGAGGCGAGGCGGTTCGGAATGGGTGCGCCATTACGGTGGAGGTCCGTTCTGTCAATAACCGCTATCTGGACTGCTCCATCAAAATGCCCCGGACCTACCTCTTTGCCGAGGAAGCCCTCAAGAGCCAGGTCCAGGGCAGTATTACCCGGGGCAAGGTAGACGTCTTTGTCACCATTGAGGGGGCGGCGGCCCAGGGGGTCACCATTACGGTGGACCACACAGTGGCCGGGCGCTATCTAGCGGCCCTGGAGGAGCTCAAGAACACCTACCCGGTGGAGGGGTCTCCTACCCTGGAGCTCCTGGCCCGGTTCCCGGACGTCCTCCGGGTGGAGAAGGCCCCGGAGGATGTGGAGGCCGTAGCAGCCGGTATCGGAGCGGTACTGGACCAGGCTCTGGCGGATTTCTCCGTCATGCGGGAGCGGGAGGGGGAGAAGCTCCGGGCCGACATTCTCTCCCGGGCCGAAGCCATCGAGGCCCTGACGGACCTGGTGGAGGCGCAGAGCCCCCGGACGGTGGCCGAGTACCGGGCCCGGCTGGAGGCCAAGCTGACGGAGGTTTTGCAAAACCACCAGTTGGACGAGAGCCGCATTCTCACCGAGGCGGCCATTTTCGCCGACAAGGTGGCGGTGGACGAGGAGACCGTCCGGCTCCGCAGCCATCTCTCCCAGCTCCGGGCCATGCTGGAGCAGGGGGGACCCATGGGCCGGAAGCTGGACTTCCTCATCCAGGAGTTCAACCGGGAGGCCAACACCATCGGATCCAAGTGCAGCGACATCGAGACCTCCCGGCGGGTCATCGACATCAAGGGCGAGATTGAGAAAATCCGCGAGCAGGTCCAGAACATCGAGTAGGGGGGCGGCGGTGTGAAGCTCATCAACATCGGATTTGGCAGTATGGTCTCGGCGGAGCGGCTCATCGCCATCGTCAGCCCGGAGTCCGCCCCCATTAAGCGGATGATCCAGGAGGCCCGGGAGCGGAGCGTCCTCATTGACGCCACCTACGGACGGAAGACCCGGGCCGTGCTGGTGATGGACAGCGATCATGTGATTCTCTCCGCCATCCCCACGGACAAAATGGCCGAGCGCCTGGGAGTCATCGCCGGGGAAGGGCCGGAAGAGGAGGAAATGCTCTCGTGATGATTAAGAAAAAGACCCGCGGCCAGCTCATCGTCCTCTCCGGGCCCTCCGGCGTGGGCAAGAGCACGGTGATCTCCGAGCTGCTGGGTCAGCGGCAGGACATCCACTTCTCCGTCTCCTTCACCACCCGGCAGCCCAGGGTGGGGGAGGCCGACGGCGTAAACTACCACTTTGTGGACCGGGCGGAGTTCGAGCGCATGATCTCCGCCGGTGAGCTGCTGGAGTATGCCGAATATGTGGGCAACTACTACGGCACCTCCCTGAAGGTCATCCAGGAGAAGGTGGCCGCCGGCACCGATGTGCTGCTGGATATCGAGGTCCAGGGGGCCGCAAAGGTCCGGGCCAAGTGCCCCGAGGCGGTGCTGATCTTCATCATTCCCCCCTCCTTTGAGGAGCTCTCCCGGCGGCTGCGTGGCCGCAACACCGACAGCGAGGAGACCATCGCCGGGCGGCTCCGAAAGGCCAGGGAGGAATACAGGCAGATTCCCAGCTATGACTACCTGGTGGTCAACGACAAGGTCTCGGCGGCGGCGGCGGAGATCATCGCCATCCTGCTGGCCGAGGACTGCCGGACCCGGAACCGCCTCCATCTGGTGGACGATATCTGAGGCAACGCCGCACAAAGACCGCCTGACGGCTTTGCACACCATCTGCTGACGCATCTGGCGCACAATCCTTGTGCGGTGTTGCCTCTGACATTTTCAAAGGAGTGTAAGGACATATGATGCTCTATCCCGCAATGAAGGACCTGCTGGCCCAGGTGCCCAGCCGCTACCAATTGGTGAATGTGGTGGCCCACCGGGCCCGTCAGATTGCCGCCGAAGCGGAGGAGGGGGGCTACCCCCTCAGCGAGAAGCCTGTCTCCTTGGCCATCCAGGAGATCGCGGAGGGAAAGGTGGACCTCTCCCTCCCGGAGCAGCCTTGAGCCACGCCTGTCTGGACAGGTCCGCCGGCCCGCCGGGGCTTTGCGGTTCGTGCCGGGGCAGCCGTCCCCGCGACCGAAAGCGCCGGATGGGTTCTGCCCCCGGCGCTTGCCTTTTCCGGTGGAGGGGGCCCGGCCATGGATGAGGTACGGGTGGCCAAGGTTGCCCTGGCGGCGGCCACCTACGCCATCGACAAGCCCTACGACTATCTGGTGGAGGGCGAGCTGTGGGAGCGGGTGGTCCCAGGGGTGCGGGTAATGATCCCCTTTGGGCCCGGAAACCGGCGGACTGAGGGACTGGTGCTGGCGGTGGCCGGGGCTGTCCCAGACAAGAAGCTCAAGTCCATCCTCGCCGTCCTGGATGAGATCCCTGTGCTGGATGCCGGCGGACGAAGGCTGTGCCTCTGGATGCGGGAGCGGTTTTTCTGCACCTTCTACGACGCGGCCCGGGCCATGCTACCCGCCGGACTGTGGTTCTCCCTCCGGGACAGCTACCGCGTCGTCCCCGGTGTGGACCAGGAGGCATCTTACCAGGCGGCGGGCCGATCGGAACACGCCCGGCGTATCCTGGACCTGATCTGGGCCGCCGGAGGAGAGGCCGAGATCGGGCAGATTCGGGATGCCTTTGCCGGAAAGGACCCAAATCCGGCCCTGAAACTCCTGACGGACCAGGGCATCCTCACCCTGGAGACCATCGCCGCCCGGGGCGTGGGGGACAAGACGGAGCAGGTGGCCTCTCTGGCCGTTCCGGCGGAGGAAGCCCTGGCCCAGGCGGCCTCCCGGCGGCGCTCCGCCCCCCAGCGGTACGCCGTGGTGGAGCTGTTGTGCGGCGTGGGCCGGGCCTCGGTCAAGGAGATCTGCTATTTCACCGGGGCTTCCAGCGCCACCCTGCGCGCCCTGGTCAAAAGCGGCCTTATCACCCTGGAGAAACGGGAGGTCTTCCGCCGAGTCCAGGTGGAGGCGGTGGAGCCCGCCCCTCCGGTGGTCCTCAACCAGGAGCAGCAGGCCGCCTTTGAGGCACTGGACGCCCTATGCCGGGCCCCGGAGCCGGCAGTGTCCCTCCTCTACGGGGTGACGGGCAGCGGCAAAACCCAGGTCTATATCCGTCTCATTCAAGCCGCCCTGGAGCGGGGACAGTCGGCCCTGGTCCTGGTGCCGGAAATTGCCCTGACCCCCCAGCTCCTGCGCATTTTTTCCTCCCATTTTGGGGATCACATTGCTGTGCTCCACAGCTCCCTCCGGGCGGGGGAGCGGTACGACGAGTGGAAGCGGGCCCGCTCCGGCGCCGCCCGGGTGGTGTTGGGGACCCGCTCCGCAGTCTTCGCCCCCATGGAGCATCTGGGCCTTCTGATCCTGGACGAGGAGCAGGAGGCTACCTACAAGTCGGAAAACACCCCCCGGTACCACGCCCGGGATGTCGCCAAGTACCGCTGCGCCAAGTGCGGGGGGCTGTTGGTGCTGGGCTCCGCCACCCCCTCGGTGGAGACCATGTATCTGGCCCGGGCCGGGGTTTACCATCTGGTGGAACTGCGCCGGCGCTACAACACCCGGGCCCTGCCGGGGGTCTTCCTCAGCGATCTGAAGGAGGAGCTTCGGAGGGGCAGCGGCGGCGCCATCGGCGGCCTCCTCCGCCAGGAGATCGCCGCCAACCTGGAGCGGGGGGAGCAGGCCATCCTCTTCCTCAACCGCCGGGGGGCCAGCCGGATGGTCTCCTGCGGAGAGTGCGGCGCCGTACCCACCTGCCCCCGCTGCTCGGTCCACCTCACCTACCACTCGGCCAACGGCCGCCTCATGTGCCACTACTGCGGCCACTCCCAGCCCCTGCCGCCGGCCTGCCCGGATTGCGGCGGCGCCCTCCACTTTATCGGCGCCGGCACCCAGCGGGTTCAGGAGGAGCTGGAACAGCTCTTCCCCGGGGTGGAGGTCATGCGGATGGATACCGATACCGTCTCCGCCGCCCACTCCCATGAGGCCATCCTCTCCCGGTTCGAGCGGGAGAGGGTCCCCATCCTGGTGGGGACCCAGATGGTGGCCAAGGGTCTGGACTTTGAGAACGTCACCCTGGTGGGGGTGGTGGCCGCCGACCTGTCCCTCTATGTGGACAGCTTTCGGGCCACGGAGCGGACCTTTTCCCTCCTCACCCAGGTGGTGGGCCGAGCCGGCCGGGGGGAGAAATCCGGCCGGGCGGTGATCCAGACCTATACGCCGGACAACGATGTCATCCGCTTTGCCGCCGCCCAGGACTACGACAGCTTTTACAACCAGGAGATTGAGCTGCGCCGGATGATGGACTACCCCCCCTTTCGCACCCTGTTCGTGCTCATGGCCTCCGGGCGGGACGAGGCCGCCGTGCTCCGGGTGTGCCAAAAGCTCCGGCGCAGTCTGGAGCTCTGGGCGGAGTCCCGCCGGGGTGGGGAAGACTTCCCCCGGCTTCTGGGCCCCGCACCGGCGGCGGTGGCCAAGGTGAACAACCGCTACCGCTACCGGCTCACCCTAATGAGCCCCAATCATAAGGAAGTCCGCTCCATGCTCTCCCAGCTCCTCCAGGCCGTGGGCCGGGACAGGGAGAGCCGGGGCGTGTCCGTCTTCGTGGACGCGGACCCATACGACTAGGAGGATCAACCATGGCTTTGAGAAAGATTTTGACCGACCAGGACCCGGCCCTGCACAAGAAGTGCCGGCCCGTCACCAATTTTGACGGCCGGCTGGGGGAGCTCCTGGACGATTTGCGGGAGACCCTGGCCCATGCCAACGGCGCCGGTCTGGCCGCCCCCCAGGTGGGCATCCTGCGCCGCTGCGTCATTGTGGTGGACGAAAAAGACGAGATGCTGGAGCTGGTCAACCCGGAGATCGTCTGGCGCTCGGAGGAGACCCAGGAGGGCTGGGAGGGCTGCCTCAGCGTCCCCGGCCTCTGGGGAGATGTGGTGCGTCCCGCCCGGGTCCGGGTCCGGGCCCAAAACCGAAGGGGGGAATCCTTCGAGGTGGAGGGGGAGGGCATTGTGGCCCGGTGCTTCTGCCACGAGCTGGACCACCTGGACGGCCATATCTTCACCGAGCTCACTGACCAGCTCTATACCCAGCAGGAGATGGACAAGCTGATGGAGGAGGAGAACCGTTGAACATCCTCTTTATGGGGACCCCGGACTTTGCAGTCCCCTCCTTACAGGCCCTTTTGGAGGCGGGACACGCCGTCTGCGGGGTGTTTACCCAGCCGGACAAACCCAAAAACCGGGGCATGAAGCTCCAGGCAAGCCCTGTTAAGGAATTTGCCCTATCAAAAGAAATCCCCGTGTTCCAGCCGGGAAAACTCCGGGATGGCACGGCCTTGGCCCAGATGCAAAGTCTGGATCCGGAGCTCATTGTGGTGGCGGCCTATGGCCGCATCCTGCCGGAGGACATTCTGAACGCTCCCCCATATGGCTGTATCAACGTCCACTCGTCCCTGCTCCCCAAGTACCGGGGGGCGGCCCCCATCAACTGGGCCATCCTCAACGGGGAGAAGGAGACCGGCGTCACCATCATGCACATGGCCCCTGAGCTGGACGCCGGGGACATCATTCTCCAGCGGTCCACCCCCATCGGACCGGATGAGACGGCCCCGGAGCTCTTCGATCGACTGGCCCAAATGGGCGGGGCGCTCCTGGTGGAGGCCGTGGCCCAGCTCCAGGCAGGGACAGCGCCTCAGATCCCCCAGGACGGGAGCCAGGCCACCTATGCCCCCATGCTGAGCCGGGAGCTCTCCCCCCTGGACTGGAGTAAGCCCGCCCAGGCCCTCCACAACCAGGTGCGGGGGCTGCTGCCCTGGCCCGCCGCCGCTGGAGTGTTCAGTGGGATACGCTGTAAAGTATTTCTGACTGATATTATTGACCATACAACGACTGCGAAACCTGGAACGGTCGTGGAGGCCGGAAAGGGCGGCATCGTCATGGCCTGCGGCGGCGGGAGCCTCCTGCGCATTTTGGAGCTCCAGCCGGATGGGAAAAAGCGGATGGCCGCCGCTGATTTCCTGCGGGGCCATCCCCTGGCCACCGGCTGACAGGAGGAGAGAAAGGAGGCTGGATCCATGACCGGCAGCGCCCGGGAGGTGGCCCTGGTGACCCTGACCGCCTGCGAAAAGCAGGGGGCCTGGTCCGATTTGGCCCTGAAAAAGAACATCCGCGCCGCCGGTCTGGACAGCCGGGATGCCGCCCTGGCCACCCGGCTCTGCTTCGGGGTCCAGCAGAACCGGCTGCTGCTGGACTTTTACCTCAGCAGATTCTCCACGGTGAAGCTAGAGCGCATGGAGCGCCAGGTCCGCAATGTTCTGCGGCTGGGGATCTACCAGATCGCCTTTCTCACCAAGGTGCCGCCCAGCGCTGCCGTCCATACCTCGGTGGAGCTGGCCCGGCGGTACAGCCGGAACCCCAGGAGCCCCGGCCTGGTCAACGGCATTCTGCGCTCCGTGGCCCGAAATGCGGAACGCCTACCCGTCATTGGCGAGCAGAACCCGGCGGCCTATCTCTCCATCCGCTATAGCCATCCCCTTTGGCTGGTCCAGGAATGGATGTCCGTCCTGGGGCCAGAGGAGACGGAGGCCCTCCTGGCCGCTGACAACGGCAGGCCGCCCACAGCAGCACAGGTAAATACAATTCACTTTACAGTGGAATATGTGGTGGAGGCCCTCCGGGCCCAGGGAGTGGAGGCCGCGCTCCATCCCTGGATGCCGGACTGCCTGCTCCTCCGCGCCACTGGGGACCTGGAGGGGCTGGCCCCCTTTCAGGCGGGGGCCTTCTATATCCAGGACCCAGCGGCCCGGGCGGCGGTGCTGGCGGCGGGGCTGGAGCCCGGAATGCGGGTGCTGGACGCCTGCGCCGCCCCCGGCGGCAAGTCCTTTGCCTGTGCCATAGCCATGGAGGACAGGGGGGGGGTCTTCTCCTGTGACATCCACTCCCACAAAATGGCCCTCATTGACGCCGGGGCCCGGCGGCTGGGCCTCACCTGCATCCACGCCGCCGTCCAGGACGCCAAGGCCCGCCGGGAGGGGTGGACGGAGGGCTTCGATCTGGTGCTGGCCGACGTGCCCTGCTCGGGCCTGGGCATCATCCGCAAGAAGCCAGACATCCGCTACAAGGACCCGGCCCCTCTGAAGGGTTTGCCGGCAGTCCAGGGGGACATTTTGGACAATATCTCCGGCTATGTGAAGCCGGGGGGCGTCCTGCTCTACTCCACCTGCACCCTGCTGGAGCGGGAGAACGGGGCGGTGGTGGACCGCTTCCTGGCGGCACACCCAGAGTATGCCCCGGAGCCCTTCGTCCTGCCGGGCCCGGCGGGGGAGGTCCCGGAGGGCCGCCTGACCCTCTGGCCCCACATCCACGACACCGACGGTTTTTTCATCGCCAAACTGCGGAGGCGCCTATGACCGACATCAAATCCATGACCCAGAGAGAGCTGACAGACTGGCTGAAGGAGCGGGGAGAGCCCGCCTTTCGGGCCAAGCAGCTCTTTCTCTGGCTCCACCGAGGGGCCGCCTCCTTCGATGAGATGACCAATCTCTCCAAGTCCCTGCGGGAAAAGCTGGCGGGGGAGTGCCATATCACATGTCCAGAGGTTGCCCGGAAGCAGGTGTCCGCCCTGGACGGCACAGTCAAGTACCTCTGGCGGCTTCAGGACGGAAATTGCATCGAAACGGTTTTGATGCGCTATCATCATGGGAATACTGTCTGTATCTCCTCCCAGGTGGGCTGCCGGATGGACTGCGCCTTCTGCGCCTCCACCCTGGGGGGCAAGGTCCGGGACCTGACCGCCTCGGAGATGCTGGACCAGGTCCTCTTCACCCAGCTGGACTCCGGCCTTCCCATCTCCAATATCGTCCTCATGGGCATTGGGGAGCCTCTGGACAATTTCGATACGGTACTGCGGTTCCTAGAGCTGGTCAACCACCCGGATGGACAGAACATCGGGATGCGCCACATCTCCCTTTCCACCTGCGGCCTGGTGGACAAAATTGACAAACTGGCCCAACATCGGTTACAATTAACCTTGTCTGTCTCCCTCCACGCCCCGGATAACGAGACCCGGAGCCGCATCATGCCGGTGAACCGGGGGGTGGGGGTAGATCGGCTTTTTGCCGCCTGCCGCCGCTACTTCGAGGTTACCGGGCGGCGGATCTCCTATGAGTACGCCATGATCGACGGCGTCAACGACAGCGACCGGCAGGCCGACCTGCTGGCCGCCCATCTCAAAGGGACGCCGGGACATGTGAACCTCATTCCCCTCAACGAGGTGAAGGAGAGCCCCCTGCGGCCCAGCCGCCGGGTGGCGGAGTTTCAGAAGCGCCTGGAGCGTCAGGGCGTCACTGTCACTGTGCGCCGGAGGCTGGGCGGGGACATCGACGCCTCCTGCGGGCAGCTCCGGCGGAAGGCCATGCGGGAAGACACCCTGGAACAGCACACCTGACCGGGGAAGGGAAAGGATTGGTCCAATATGAACCTTTGGGGCATCACCGACACGGGTGCGGTCCGGGAACAGAATCAGGACGATTTCTATATCGAGCTGGTGGAGCCGGACCTGGGTCTCGCCATTGTCTGCGACGGCATGGGGGGCGCCCGGGCGGGCAACATCGCCAGCCGGCTGGCAGTCCAGACCTTCCTGGAGACCGCCAAGGCCAGCCCGCCCCAGGAGTGGCGTACAGAGCCGGAGGCCCTGATCCACTCCGCCGCCCAGCAGGCCAACGCCGTGGTCTACGCCACGGCGGGCCGGGAGCCCGAGTGCCGGGGGATGGGCACCACCATGGTGGCCGCCCTGGTGGTGGAGCTGAACGCCTACATCCTGAACATCGGGGACAGCCGGTGCTATCTCGTTCAGCCCGGAGGCATCCAACGGGTTACCCGGGACCACTCCGTGGTGGAGGACCTGGTGACCCGGGGAAAGATCACCCCGGAGCAGGCCCGGCAGCACCCCCAGAAGAACCTCATCACCCGGGCCCTGGGGGCGGAGGCCCAGCTTCGGGCAGACCTGTACCGCCAGGCCCTCAGCCCCGGGGACGCCCTGCTGCTGTGCTCGGACGGGCTGAGCAACGTGGTCACGGAGCAGGAGGTCCTCTATGAGGTCCTCCACGGCGGTCCAACAGAGGACTGCTGCCGGCGGCTGCTGGACATCGCGCTGCTCCGGGGGGCCCCGGACAACGTGACTGCGGTCCTGCTTCAGATGTAACAAGGAGGAGACCCCTATATGGATCAGTACATAGGGAAGCTGCTGGATAACCGCTATGAGATCCTGGAGGTCATCGGCACAGGCGGAATGGCGGTGGTCTACAAGGCTCACTGCCACCGGCTCAACCGCAAGGTGGCCATCAAGATCCTGCGGGATGATTTGGCCCGGGACGCCGAGTTCCGCCGCCGCTTCCACGACGAATCCCAGGCTGTGGCCATGCTCTCCCACCCCAACATCATGGCGGTGTACGATGTGAGCCGTTCCTCCGATGTGGAGTACATTGTGATGGAGCTCATCGACGGCATCACCCTCAAGCAGTATATGCAGAAGCGGGGGGGACCCCTGAGCTGGAAGGAGGCCCTCCACTTTATCACCCAGATCATGAAGGCCCTCTCCCACGCACACAGCCGGGGCATCATCCACCGGGACATCAAGCCCCAGAACATCATGGTCCTGCGGGACGGCAGCATCAAGGTCACCGACTTCGGCATTGCCCGGCTGGCCTCGGCCGCCCAGAACACCCTGACCCAGGAGGCCCTGGGCTCAGTCCATTATATCTCACCGGAGCAGGCCCGGGGCAGCCGCATCGACGCCCGCAGCGATATCTACTCCGCCGGGGTGGTGCTCTATGAGATGCTCACCGGCCGCCTGCCCTTTGAGGGGGATACCCCCGTGTCGGTGGCCATTCAGCACATCAGCTCCATCCCGCTGCCCCCCCGGGAGCTCAACCCAGACATCCCGGAGGCCCTGGAGGCCATCACCATGAAAGCCATGGCCCCCAATGTGGAAAATCGCTACCGCAGCGCCGATGAGATGCTGGCGGACCTGGAGGAGTTCCGAAAAAATCCCAGCATCAACTTTGACTACACCCCCGCCGATCTCATCCCACCCGACGGGGGGGCTGACGAGCCCACCCAGATCATCGACACCGGCCGCCGGAGCAGCCCGGTCCGCACCCCGGAGCGCCGCCGGCCCCGCTCGGAGGTCCCGGAGCCTCCCCGGACCACCGAGTACCACCGGCGGAAGAGGCGGGGAGGGAGCATGTCGGTCCCCCTGGCCGTGGCCTCCATCCTGATCTTCATTGTGGGCATCGGCGTCCTGTTCTGGGTGGCCTTTTTCAGCAACAACTTCCAGCAGGAAAACTCCCGTTCCGTGCCCAATCTCATCAATAAGACTCTGGAAGAGGCCCGGAATGACCCAAGTGTGCAGGGCATCTTTACTGTCGTAGAGGGGGAACGTGTCCCCAGCGCCACAGTGGAGGAGGGCAGGATCATCTCCCAGGACCCCCAGCCCAGGTCGGTGGCTACCGGGGATGACCTGACCATCACCGTCACCGTCAGCAGCGGGGAAGAGCCCCTCTATATGCCGGAGCTGATGAACAAGGACTACCGGGAGGCCCAGCAGGAGCTTCGGACCATGGGACTTTCCAACATCACAGTCGAATCGGAGTACTCCGAAATCACCGAGGACTTTGTCAGCCGCACCGACCCCATGCCCGGCAGCACCATCACAACCGACACCCCGGTGATCATCTACGTCAGCCTGGGCCCGGAGCCGGTGGTGCGGACCATGCCGAATGTGGTGGGTGAGACCCTGGAGACCGCCCGGACCTGGCTGGAGGGCGCCAACGGCCTCAACCTGGTGGTGACAACCACTGAGGTGGACAGCGAGGAACCCGCAGGCACCGTGGTCTACCAGAGCATCCCCGTGGGGGAGAGCGTGGAGGAGGGCACCAGCGTCATGCTTCAGGTCAGCAACGGTTCCGGGGCCCTGGAGGAGGAGACTCCCGCCGTCAGTGAGGAGCCAGAAGTCCCGCCGGACCCGGAGGCCAATTCTGTCCAGGTGGAGATCGCCCTGCCAAAGAACGGGGATTCCTCCGACATGGTGGCGGTACAGCTCAACGGAGGCAGCGGTTTCGTCTACAACCAGACCGTGGAGCGGAGGGTGAATCATGTGGTCTTCACCCTGACAGGCACCGGGAGCCACTCCTACAGCGTCTACTTCGACGGGGTCTACTCCCACAACATCACGGTGAACTTCGACACCGGGGCGGTGAACGGACCATGAGCCGGGAGAACGGCGTGATTCTCAAGGCCCTCAGCGGCTTTTACTATGTGGACGACGGCTCCGGCCGGACTGTGACCTGCCGGGCCCGGGGGAAATTCCGCCACCAGAGGATCACCCCCCTGGTGGGGGACCGGGTGTCCTTTACCCGCCTCACCGACGGGGTGGGGGCCCTGGAGGAGATTCTGCCCCGGAAAAACCGCTTCCAGCGCCCGGCGGTGGCCAACATCGACCAGCTGGTGCTGGTGGTCTCCGGGGCCGTCCCAGTGACCGACCCCTTCCTCATCGACCGGGTCACCGCCTTGGCAGACAGCAAGGAGGGATGCGGCTGTCTCATCTGCATCAACAAGTGCGATCTGGACCCGGCGGATACCCTCTATAAGACCTACACCCAGGCGGGCTTTCTCACTCTGCGGGTCAGCGCCGCCACCGGGGAGGGCATGGAAGCCCTGTCTGCCGCAATAACTGGAAGGGTATCCGCCTTTACAGGAAACTCCGGCGTGGGCAAGTCCAGCATCCTCAATGCCCTGGAGCCCGGCTTCGGCCTCCAGGTGGGAGAGGTCAGCGAGAAGCTGGGCCGGGGCCGCCACACCACCCGGCATGTGGAGCTCTACCGCCTGGGAAACGGCGCCATTGTGGCGGACACCCCCGGGTTCTCCTCCTTCGACACCGAGCGCATGGAGCTGCTGCGAAAGGAGGACCTGGCGATGGCCTTTCGGGAGTTCCGCCCCTACCTGGACCAATGCCGCTTTGTGGGCTGCTCCCATCGGAGAGAGCGGGGCTGCGCCGTACTGGAGGCGGTGGAGCAGGGGGACATCCCGGTCAGCCGCCACGAGAGCTATCTGCGCCTCTACCAGCAGGCCAGCGAGGTCAAGGACTGGGAGCGCCGGGAGCCAGAGAAAAAATGAGTGCGCACCCGCCGCCTCCTTCTGCGTATACTGGGATAGCGGTACCAGTCTACGGGGAAGGAGGCGTTTTTCTTGAAGATCGTGATTGTACGCTCCCCAAAGTGTCTGCGGGGCATTTTGAAGGCCCTCTTTGGCCTGCGCTGAGCGGGAAGCGGCGGAAGCTCCGCCTCGGTTTGAAAAAGGACGGTCTCTCCCGCCAAGGGAGGACGGGGGAAGGTTTCGGCTGTCGAAATGGTCCGAGGGACCTTTCGGCAGCCTAATTTTGTCATAGCGGCCAGACCTTGTACATATGCTCCCTGTAGAAACGCTGCAAGGAGAGGAACGCTATGGAGCTGGAACTGAAAACCACCCATCTCAACTGTTACGACACCCTTTTGGACACCACCCTGTTCCAGGAGGAGACCCTGGAGAGCATCGTTCCCGACGCCTGTCCCGACATCCTGCGCATTGTGGACACGGAGGCGCTGGTCTGTCTCAAGAGCAAGGAGGCCCAGGAGGGACGGATGGAGGTGGCCGGAACCGCCCGGTGCGCCATCCTATATCTGCCCGACAGCGGCCAGGAGCTCCGCCGCATGACCGTGAGCATTCCCTTCACCTGCGCGGCGGAGGCCGCCGGCCTGAATCGGAGCTGCCGCCTCACCGCCGTCCCCCGGGTCCAGTCCGCCGACGCCCGGATGCTCAATCCCCGCAAGGTCCTGACCCGGGTGAGCCTGGCTGTGGACCTTCAGGCCTTCGCCCCCCAGACCGCCAGCTTCTGCGACGGGGTGGAGTGCGAGAGCGACGCCGGCATCCAGCAGATGGGGGAGACCCAATCGGCCTGCCTGGTTGCTGCTGTAGAGGAGAAACCCTTTACCTTTTCTGACGACCTAAGCCTTTCTGGCTCCCGCCCGGTGGCGGAGGAGCTGCTGAAGACCCGGGCGGACCTGGTATGCAGCGAGTCCAAGATCATCGGCAACAAGCTCATCTTCAAGGGGGAGGCCGACCTCCAGCTCCTTTACCGCGCCACGGACGGCAGCCTCTGCCCTGCCAGCTTTGAGCTGCCCTTCTCCCAGATCATGGAGGTCTCGGAGGTGGGGGAGGATGCAGACTGCGCCCTCCAGGTGACCCTCACAGGCTGTGAGTGCACCCTGGACGGGGAGGAGGGCCGCACCCTGTCCCTGTCCCTGTCCCTGCTGGCCCAGGCCGTGATCCGGGAGGAGCGGCAGGTGACGCTGCTCTCAGATATCTACAGCACGGCCTACCAGCTCACTGCAGAGCGGAAGCCATACACCTTCTACCGCCTGATGGAGCACGCCCAGCGGCGGGTCACCGTCCGGGAGCTGCTGGAGACGGTCTCCCCGGTGCGGGAGGTCTGCGACGTCTATGTCAACGTAGGGGCCGTCGCCGCCGTCCGGGAGGGGGCCCAAGTGAACTTATCGGCTGAGACCGCCGTCACCGTGGTCTATCTGGCGGAGGATGGCAGCCTGGAGACCGCCCGGCGGGCTATTCCGGCGGCCTGCCCGGTGGAACTGCCGGAGGGCTCCGCCTGCACCTGCCGCTGTGTCTGCCCAGGGGAGCGGTTTGCCACCCCAACCGGCGGCGGCGTGGAGGTGCGCTACCCTCTGGATTTCCGCTATCTGGCCCTGATGCCCCACACTGCCACCGGCGTCTCGGATGTCCGGCTGGACGAGAGCGCCCCCCGGGACACCGCCGGGCAGCCCTCCATCGTCCTGCGGCTGGTGGGGGAGGGGGAGCGGCTTTGGGACATCGCCAAGGCCTACGGCACCACCACCGAGGACATCGTCCAGGCCAATGCTCTGGGGGAAGAGGCCCCACCGGCGGGGCAGCTCCTGCTCATCCCCAAGAAGCGGTAAAAAGGAGGAAGCATCCAGTGGAAGACAGGAAGATCTATGAGGACATCGCCCAGCGCACCGACGGCGATATCTATGTGGGGGTGGTGGGCCCCGTCCGCACCGGCAAGTCTACCTTCATCAAGCGGTTTATGGAGACGCTGGTCATCCCCAATATTGAGAATGTGTACCGCCGGGAGCGGGCCCGGGATGAGCTTCCCCAGAGCGGCTCCGGCCGGACTGTCATGACGGTGGAACCCAAGTTCGTCCCCGAGGAGGCGGTGGACATCGCCCTGGAGGGAGGCGCCCGGGTGTCGGTGCGGCTCATCGACTGCGTGGGCTATACCATCCCCGGGGCGGCGGGCCAGTTCGAGGAGGACCAGCCCCGGATGGTCACCACCCCCTGGTTCGACCACGAGATTCCCATGACAGAGGCCGCAGAGATCGGCACCCGGAAGGTTATCACCGAGCACTCCACCATTGCCATCGTGGTTACCACCGACGGCTCCATCACCGATATTCCCCGGGAGGACTACCTGGAGGCGGAAGAGCGGGTCATCTCCGAGCTCAAGGAGCTGGGAAAGCCCTTCCTGGTACTCCTGAACTCGGCCTATCCCGGTTCGGAGCGGGCCAAGGCCATCCGGGCCGACCTGGCCTCTCGGTACGACGTCACCTGTATGGTGGTCAACTGCCTTCAGCTGAAGGAGGAGGACGTGGCCGGAATCATCAAGGCGGTGCTCTATGAGTTCCCCCTCAAGGAGCTGGACCTCTCTCTGCCCCCCTGGGTGGACGCCCTGCCCTACGACCACCCCATTAAAAGCGGACTCTACGCCGCCATTCGGGAGGGGGCCGGGAACCTGCGGCGCATTCGGGATGTGGAGCACACCATCGAGGCCATTGGGTCCTATGAGGGGGTGAGCAGCGCCCGCATCCGCTCCATCGAGCTGGGCACCGGCCTGGCCTCCGCCGACCTGGAACTGCCCAGAAGCCTCTTCTACGAGACCATCTCCGACCAGTCCGGCTTCACCATTCATGATGACGGGGACCTGATGGGTCTGCTCACCCAGCTCGCCGAGGTGAAGCGGGAGTACGACAAGGTGGCCGACGCCCTCCAGGAGGTGAAGGAGACGGGCTACGGCATCGTGGTCCCCACCACCGACGAGCTCCACCTGGAGGAGCCGGAAATCGTCCGGCAGGGGGGACGCTACGGCGTGCGCCTAAAGGCCAGCGCCCCCAGCATCCATATGATCCGGGCCGATATCGAGACCGAGGTCTCCCCCATTGTGGGCAGCGAGAAGCAGTCGGAGGAGATGATCCACTACCTGCTCCAGGAGTTCGAGGGGGACACCAAGGCCATCTGGCAGTCCAACATTTTCGGAAAATCCTTCCACGAGCTGGTCAGCGAGGACCTGAACACCAAGCTTAAACGGATGCCCGAGGACGCCCGGAGCAAGCTCCAGGAGACCCTCCAGCGCATCATCAACGAGGGCTCCGGCGGCCTCATCTGCATTATTCTCTAAAGCGACGGCGGGAACCGGCCAAAAGGCCGGCTCCCGCCGCCAGTTTTCCATCTCAATTTCCGGAGACGCCCCAGAAAGAAATTTCCTTAATCCAAAGCGGAACCCTGATGGGAAAAGTTCTCCAGGGCCTCACGGTCCGTCAGGCGCATGGAGCGGTAGCCCGTCTCCACCCAGCCCCGGCGGGCGAAGTCACCCAGGACCCGGCTCACTGTTACCCGGCTCACCCCCACTGCCGCGCCAACCTCTTCATGGGTGCAGCGCAGGGAGCCGTCTGCCTCGGCAGGGAGGGTGAGGAGATACCGGGCCACCCGCTGGTCCGCCGGGCGGAAGGACATGTCGTCCACATGGTCTGAGAGGAGCCGCACCGTCCGGGCCAGATATTGGAGCATGGGGAGGGCCAGGTCCGGGCGGCTGCGGAAGACCTGGTCCAGCCGCTGCCGGTCAATGGAGACCACCCGGCACTCTGTGACCGCCACCGCCGAGGAGACCCGGGGGCAGCCGTCGAAGAAGGAAGCCTCCCCCATCAGGTCCCCGGGGCGGTGGGTGGTGAGGACCCGCTCCCCGCCGGACTCCGAGCTGATGTAGCTCCGGGCGGTGCCCGAGAGGAGGTAGTAGAAGACCTCCGCCCGGGTGCCCTGGAGGTAGATGAGCTGGCCGGGGGCGTAGACCCGGGGGACCTGTCCCTCCGCCAGGGGCGCCCAGATGTCCGTCTGTTCCATATTTCAGGCGACCCCCCGTCGGTTTTTTTTAATCGTATCACACTTTACATTCTTTCCGCAAGACTTCTGCCATAATAAATGCAATCAAACAAACAGGAGGGACCCAAAGATGGGTATGACCATGACCCAGAAGATCCTGGCCAAGCACGCGGGCGTGCCTTCCGTGGAGGCCGGGCAGCTCATTGAGGCCAAGCTGGACCTGGTGCTGGGCAACGACATCACCGCTCCGGTGGCCATCACCGAGTTCGACAAGGCCGGACTGACTCAGGTATTCGACAAGGACAAGGTTGCCATTGTCCTGGACCACTCCACCCCCTGCAAGGACATAAAATCGGCCCAGCTGTGCGCCCAGGCCCGGGAATTTGCCAACCGTTTCTCCATCACCCACTTTTATGACGTGGGGCAGATGGGGGTAGAGCACGCCCTGATCCCGGAGAAGGGCCTGGCCGCCCCCGGTGAGGTCATCATCGGGGCCGACTCCCACACCTGTACCTACGGGGCCCTGGGGGCCTTTTCCACCGGCGTGGGCTCCACCGACATGGCCGCCGGCATGGCCACGGGCCTTGCCTGGTTCAAGGTGCCCTCCGCCATCAAAGTGACCCTCACCGGCAAGCTCTCCCCCTATGTCAGCGGCAAGGATGTGGTCCTCCACCTCATCGGGGAGATCGGAGTAGACGGCGCCCTTTATCAGTCCCTGGAGTTTGCCGGGGATGGCGTGGCTCAGCTCACGATGGATGACCGCTTCACCATCGCCAACATGGCCATCGAGGCCGGGGCCAAGAACGGCATCTTCCCGGTGGACGAGCAGACCCTCCGCTACCTGGAGGGCCGGGTGAACCGGCCCTATGACGCTGTGGAGGCCGACCCCGACGCGGTGTACAGCCGGGAGGTGGTTATCGACCTCTCCGCCCTCCGGCCCACCGTGGCCCTGCCCCACCTGCCCTCCAACACCCGGACGGTGGACGAGGTGGCGGGACTGCCCATTCAGCAGGTGGTCATCGGCTCCTGCACCAACGGACGTCTGAAGGACCTCCAGGAGGCCGCCGCCATCCTCAAGGGCCGGAAGGTCCACCAGGGGGTGCGGTGCATCGTCCTGCCCGCTACCCAGCAGATCATGATGGACGCCATGGCCCAGGGCCTTGTCCAGACCTTTATTGAGGCCGGCTGCGCCGTGTCCACCCCCACCTGCGGCCCCTGTCTGGGGGGGCACATGGGCGTCCTCGCCGACGGGGAGCGGGCGGTGTCCACCACCAACCGCAACTTTGTGGGCCGTATGGGCCCTGTCAGCTCTGAGATCATCCTGGCCAGCCCCGCTGTGGCGGCGGCCTCCGCCGTGGCCGGCTGTATCGCCAACCCGGCCAAGCTCTAAGGGAGGTGCAAGGCAATGAAAATTTATAAATACGGCGATAACGTGGACACCGATGTCATCATCCCCGCCCGCCATCTCAACAACCCAGACCCCAAGGCCCTGGCCTCCCACTGCATGGAGGACATCGACGCCCGCTTCTCCTCCACGGTGGAGCCTGGCGACATTGTGGTGGCGGGGGCCAACTTCGGCTGCGGATCCTCCCGGGAGCACGCCCCTCTGGCCCTGAAGGCCTGCGGCGTCAAGTGCGTCATCGCCGCCTCCTTTGCCCGCATCTTCTACCGCAACGCCATCAATATCGGCTTCCCCATCCTGGAGTGCCCCAAGGCCGCCCAGGCCATCCAGCCCGGCGACCGCGTTTCGGTGGACTTCAAGACTGGTGTCATCACCGACGAGACCCAGGGGAAGACCTTCCAGGCCGCGCCTTTCCCGGCCTTTATTGAGGGCATCATTGAAAGCGGCGGCCTGCTCAACTCCCTGAAGGCCAGGGGGGTGGCGAAATGAACTTCAAGATTGCGCTCATCAAAGGAGACGGTATCGGCCCTGAGGTGGTGGGGGAGGCCGTGAAGGTCCTGGAGGCCGTGGGGAAGAAGTTCGGTCACAGGTTCACATTTGTGGACGTGCTCCTGGGGGGGTGCGCCACCGACGCGGTGGGGAAGAGCTACCCCGACGGCACCGCTGAGAAGTGCAATGCCTGCGACGCCGTCCTTCTGGGGGCGGTGGGAGGCCCCAAGTGGGGCTCCGACAAGCCTGCCGAGCAGCGGCCCGAGACCGCCCTGCTGGCCATTCGGAAGGACCTGGGCCTCTACGCCAACCTGCGCCCCGCCTTCCTGCGCCCTGCCTTGGCCGGCGCCTGTCCTCTGAAACAGGAGACAGCGGAGAAGGGCATTGACCTGATGATGGTCCGGGAGCTCACCGGCGGCATCTACTTCGGTAAGCGGGACCGCTACCAGACCGAAGACCGGGGGGTGGAGTGCACCGACCTTATGGCTTACTCCGAGCGGGAGATCGAGCGCATTGGCCGCCGGGCCTTTGAGCTGGCCCGGCTGCGCCGGAAAAAGGTCTCCAGTGTGGACAAGGCCAACGTCCTGGAGACCAGCCGCCTGTGGCGATCGGTCATGCGCCGCCTCTCCGAGGAGTACCCCGATGTGCAGTATGAGGACATTCTGGTGGACAACTGCGCCATGCAGCTTGTCAGGGACCCGGGACAGTTCGACGTGGTGGTCACCGAGAACATGTTCGGGGATATCCTTTCTGACGAGGCCAGCATGGTCACAGGCTCCATCGGCCTGCTGCCCTCGGCCTCCGTCGGAGACAGCGCCCCCGGCCTCTATGAGCCCATCCACGGCTCCGCCCCGGACATTGCCGGCCAGGATAAGGCAAATCCCATTGCCACCATCCTGTCCGTAGCCATGATGTTCCGCTACTCCTTCCACCTCTCCGACGAGGCCGACGCCATCGAGGCGGCGGTGGACCGCGTGCTGGGGGAGGGCTGGCGCACGCCCGACATCGCCGGGCCGGGCGTCGCCCCCATCGGCACCCGGCAGATGGGCGACCTCATCTGTCAGGCGATCTGACCTACTTCTCCCAGAGGCCCTTGCATTTCAAACAGAGGACCACCCTTGCATCTCCGGCGCTTTTCTGTTACAATCGTAACAAAAGCACCAGAAGGGGGCGTGGAGGACTTGGTCCTGGCCATCGACATCGGAAATTCCACCACGGACATTGGGCTCTTCGACCGGGGTGGGACATTGCGCTTTCGCTCCGCCCTGGCCACCAGCCGGAACGCCTCCGGAGACCAGTGCGCCATGAGCCTGATGGGGGTTTTCTCCCTCTATCAGGCAGACCTCCACGCCGTGTCCGGCGCCATTCTCTCCAGCGTGGTTCCCTCGGTTACCGCCAATATGTGCGCGGCGGTTGAGCGCCTCACCGGAAAATCTCCCATGTTCATCGGGCCGGGGATCAAAACCGGACTCAACATCAAGGCCGACTTCCACAACCAGCTGGGCTCGGACATCGTAGCCTGCTGCGTGGCGGCGGTGGCCGCTTACCCGTCCCCGCTGATCGTCATTGATATGGGGACGGCGGTGACCATGTCCTACCTCCGGGACAACAGCTACGAGGGCTGCGTCATCATGCCTGGGGTCCGGGTGGCCCTGGAGGCATTGTCGGAGCGGGCGGCCGCTTTGCCCCACATCTCCATCGAGCCCCCCGCCCACATCTTCGGCCACAATACAGTAGACGCCATGCGCTCCGGCGTGGTGCACGGGAACGCCAGCATGGTGGACGGCATGATCCAGCGTCTGGAGGAGCAGAGCGCCCCGGTTTCCGCTGTGGTGGCCACGGGCCGCAGCGCCCCAGAGGTCCTGAGGTTCTGTAAAAGAAAAATCCTTTACGATACAGATCTCCTGCTGAGGGGGCTCCATCTCATCTATCGAAAAAACACCGAGGGCAGGAGCAGACGGGCCTGACCAAACGGTACCGGCGGCGCTGGGGATTTCTCCCGGCGCCGCCGTTCTCTTTTTCTCCTCCGGCGCATATCTCTTTGGGGAGGGAGGGGTGGACATGACGCTTTTGGAGCGGCTGGGAGACGGGCTTTGGGATCCATGGCTGCTGGGGGCCTTTTTGCTGCTGGGGCTCTACTACTCCGTTCGGGGCGGATGGTTTCCGCTCTTCGGGCTCCGGCTGTGGCTGCGGACCACCCTGGGCTCCCTGCTCCGGCCCAGGAGGCGGGGGAAGGGGAGGGGTCTTACCCAACTCCAGGCCCTCTCCACCGCCCTGGCCTCCACCATCGGCACCGGAAGCATCGCCGGGGTGGCCACCGCCATCTTCTATGGCGGCCCAGGGGCAGTGTTCTGGATGTGGGTCTCCGCCCTTCTGGGTATGATGACCGGGTGTGCCGAGAAGACGCTGGCGGTCCGATACCGCCGCCGTGCAGCGGACGGCTCCTGGCAGGGGGGGCCCATGGAGTACATGGAGCGGGGACTGGGGCTCCGGCCCCTGGCGGTGTGGTTCTCCCTCTTCTGTGTGTCGGCCTCCATCGGCGGTGGGGATATGGTCCAGGCCAACTCCATCGCCACTGCCCTGGAACACGCCTTCGGATGGAACCGGCTGGTGGTGGGCGTGGTCACCGCTCTGCTCACCGGCGTGGTCATCCTGGGGGGCATCGGGCGCATCGGTCGGGTCAGCGAACGGCTGGTGCCGGTGATGGCCCTGCTCTTTCTGGCAGGGGGCGGGGTGGTGCTGGCCTGTCACGCCGCCGCTATCCCCGGAGCCCTCTCCCGGATCGTCTCAGAGGCCCTCACTCCAAAAGCGGCTCTGGGGGGCGGTATGGGCTACGGTATGGCCGCCGCCATGCGCTACGGGGTGGCTCGGGGCGTCTTCACCAACGAGGCGGGGCTGGGCTCCTCCGCCATGGCCCACGCCGCTGCGGAGGTCAGCGAACCGGCGGAGGAGGGGATGTGGGGCATCTTCGAGGTCTTTGTGGCCACCCTGGTCATCTGCACGGTCACCGCCCTGGTGATCCTCACCTCCGGCGTCTATCAGGAGAGCGCCGCCCTGTCCGCCATTCAGAGGGGCGCTGTGGACAGCTCCATGGTGGGCTCAGCCCTCTCAGCGGCCGCCTTCTCCACAGTGCTGGGGCGGTGGGGGGGGCCCTTTGTGGCCCTCTGCCTGCTGCTCTTCGCCTTTTCCTCCCTCCTGGGCTGGAGCTACTACGGGGAACAGGGTCTGCGCTACCTCACCGGGACGGACCGCTGGACCGGTCTCTACCGGCTGGCCTTTCTGGGCTTTCTGGTCCTGGGCAGCGTGGGGGAGGTGGGGGCCGTCTGGCAGGTGGCCGATATCTGCAATGGGATGATGGCTCTGCCCAATCTCATCGCCCTCTTCCTCCTGGCCCCGGAGGCTCTGGATCTGATCCGCCGCTGGGCGGAAGGACTGCGAAACAAGCTGTAAAGGGAAACCCCCGCTGTCCGGCAAGCGCCGGCGGCGGGGGTTTCTTTGGGTAAATCACGAAAAGGAAGGCGCCGGCCTCATCCAGCGGCCCCCGGAACGGGGACTGTGGCAGCGCCGGACAGGACTTCTGTGGTTCCGTCCTCCACCCCAGTGTCCGGATCCTGGGGCACAATGGGCTCCTCCGGCGCGGCCTTGCCGTCGATGGTCAGGGAGTAGGCGGTGAGCATGGAGGACGCCTCTCCCTCGGCCTGGGGCGCGTGGTCAATAGTGACCTGATCTCCCACGTTCAGAAGGACGGCTACAGGGTTCTGGACGGCGGAGATGGTGTAGTACACCTGACCGCCCTCCAGGCGGATGAAGTAGTAGGTGCTGCCCTCCAGAACGGCGGAGCGGAGGTCATCCACCACCCCGGAGACCTGGGTTTCTGGCCGATCCTCCGGCTCCGCGATGCCCCGCTCGGCCAGGAGCTGGGTGTAGGCCTGCTCGCAGGCGGAGACGCTGGAGGCTACGGTGACCAGCTGATACTGGGCCACGTTGACCATAGCATAGCTCTTCACCAGGTTGGTGTCATCCTTCAAGGGGATAAAGTAGGTAGGCTCCCCGGCGATATTCAACAGCAGGGGGAAGGTGGCAATATAGCCCAGGTCCTGCACCTCGCCCTCGGCGGAGGCCATGGCGGCGTACTCGGTTGCGCCTGGGGCGTCGTAGAACCGGGTCTCTTTGGTGCGCTGGTTGGAGAGGAGAAAGCCCAGGTTGGACTGGTCGGCGTTGGCGGAGGTGATGCCAGTGTAGACATACACATCGTCATTGAGTGCGATATAGTTGTAGCCCTCGGTGGTGAGGGTGACATCCCGCTGTCCCAGAATGGAGTTGAAGAATCCATGGACAAAGGTGCCGTGGTAGTCGTACTGCTCCATAATGAGGGTGGGGGTGTAGACGTTGTCCACCCAGGTGGGCACCATATTTTCTACATCGTCATAATAGGTACACTCGCCGGTGACAGCGTTCACCAGCACAGCCCCCTGGATATCCGTGCCGCCGAAGAGCCCAATGCGCTTGACCACCCGGGGGGCAATCCACCAGGGCTGTCCAGACTCGTCGATCTCAAACTGCGGCGTGTCGAACATAAAGGTGGGATACTGAAAGCGCAGATGGCGCATGATGTTGCGGTTCAGGGGCTCGGAAAAGGAGTACTTCATGCCCTCCTGGAGCCGGACCACCGTTGCTTCCTGGGTTACCATATCCACCAGCACATAGGCGGGGAGTCCCTGGGCGCGGTTGGTAAACCACTTGATGAGATCGGCGTAGGCAATGGGGGCCACCCGGACGGGCCGGCCCTGGTAGTTGATCTGTGTGGAGTCATTGGAGTACTCAAACTGGCTGACCATGTCGCTGAGGGTGCCCATCTGCCGGTCCCCCAGATACTCGGCGGAGGCCCGGTCCAGGGTGGGTATCTTGTCAAAGGAGATTTGGGTGATATCCTGGGCAAAATTTCCATCCTGCACGGTCAGAAGGTCCCTGTAGTCCGCAGCCCGGAAGATGGGCAGGGAGATGATAGCCCCCACCAGCCCCACCGCCAGCACCAGAGCCAGGAGGATCCCCGCAGGAAAGCACTGAGATTTGACGAAGCGGAAATACTCTTTGACCCCGCCGTTGGGGTCAACCTGGAACCCGGAGTTGAAGAGGGTGGACGCCATGAACATCAGGCACAGCAGACCAAGGAAGAAATAGAAGCTGCTGTCCTGGAAGTTCAGAGAGGGGAGGGCAAAATAAAAGTAGATCAGCCCGAACACCAGAGTTACCAGCAGACTGGTGAGGACGCAGGCGGGCTTGCTCTTGGGTTTGCGCGGTTTTTTTGCTTTCATACTTGGCTCCTCATCTTCAAAATAGGGTTGGGGTCAGGCGATTTGGGCCTCCACACCGGCCTCGGTGGCTTGCATGGCCCGCAGGGTCAGGTCCAGCAGCTTGTCCAGGTCCCAGCCCAGCAGCTCGGCCCCCTGCTGAATGACCTCACGGGAGCAGCCGGCGGCAAACTTTTTGTCCTTGAATTTCTTTTTTAGGGACTTGATCTCCATATCCGAACAGCTCTTGGAGGGGCGCATGAGGGCGGCGGCGCCGATGAGGCCGGTGAGCTCATCGCAGGCGAAAAGGACCTTTTCCATCTCATGTTCCGGCTTGATGTCGCAGGCCAGGCCCCAGCCGTGGCTGGCGGTGGCATGGATGACGGCCTCGTCTACTCCGGCCTCCCGCATCAGGGCCTGGGACTTGACGCAGTGCTCCTCCGGCCACAGCTCAAAGTCCAGGTCGTGGAGGAGGCCTACAATGGACCAGAACTCCGCCTCATCCCCGTACCCAAGTTCCCGGGCGAACCAGCCCATGACGGCCTCCACCGTCAGGGCATGGCGGATGTGGAAGGGCTCCTTATTATACTGCTTCAGCAGGGCCAGGGCCTGCTCTCTGGTAGGCTGCATGTGCGATACACTCCTTATGTTTGACTTGGTACAGTTATAACATACTCAGGCCGGGATTGCAATGGCGCCCTTGCGTTTCTTTTTATGGTATACCTTTATATATGGCGGATCCTATATCCCGCCGATGACGGACATTTTTCCGCCAGACTCCTTAAAGATGGAGATGCTGTCCTTCTGTAAAGGCAATCGTCTCCCTGTGCCGGCAGACCTCTCCAAAAAGCCAAACTCCTGCGGCTTTCCCACTCAATCTCAATCTCCCTTTTTAAGGAAAGTAGTGATTTCAAGGGAAATTGAAAATTTCCGTCAAATTGATGGAAATCGAACTGCATGGAAAGAGGCTCCACCCGATGGGGCGAAGCCTCTAAAATGTAGTTGGCTTTACTTTGCCGTTACATAGAAAGAATAATGGGCTGTTCCTCCATATCCGCTGTCAGTGTCCCACTGCGCGACGACCTCGTAGATATACCCGCCGGACTTCAGTTCGATCGTGTTCCCATTGCGGATCACCTCCTCGCCGCCTGCCGAGGGGGTGGACCAATGGGAATCACTCCAACATTGAACGCTTACAATTCTATCAGGATTTTCCGTGAATCTCAGCGCAGCGGTTTCCTCCGGCGTCTCCAACGGCGGGGACAGCAGCTCTCTGCAATCCAATGGGTGCGGGCTGTCGGCCTCTATATCCGTAAAGGTTCCATCTGCATGTTTTCGCTGCCAGGAATAGGTACCCAGCAGAGCGGTCATGGCAGTCTCATCACTGACTACGCGCAATGCTGGCGGCTGTTCCAAAACGACCACAGCATCCCCGGAATCCAGCAGCTCGTTGGCATAACGGTTCAGCGCCTCACAGGGCTCGTATTCTGTCCGGTATCCGATCCCGTCGATGATCAGAAAAGGGTTGTATGCCGTGATGCTTGTCTGTGTTCCATCGGACATGGTTAATTGAATGGTGACGGCCTGCCCCGCATATTCCGTATATGAGTCATCTTCCTCATAGATGACCACATCCTGCAAAAGCGTAGCGAGACGGTCAAGCTCCTCCACTTGGAGCGTCTTATCCGGCGGCTGTAAAAGCACTGTTGCGGATGAAATATCTGTCGCCGTCAAATTCTGATATGGTTTTGTGCCTGCACTGGAGCAACCAACCAGTCCCAAGATGCATGCCAGAATAAACACCCATGCTGTCAGTTTTTTCATGCAGTGGTCCCCCTTTTCTCGATGTATTCCTGTTGATATAGACGCAAAATTTTCTCTTATGTTCCATTTTTATCATTATATAAAATATGAAAATGCTCTCTGCAAGGCATGATAAACCAGTTAACCAAGCCTTCTGTGGAGTTAGGAAATGCTATTTAGTGAAACT